>JBGAUP010000232.1:0-9885 GCA_044228585.1 Runella sp.
TCACCGCCCGTAAATCAACCCTATTAGGGGGAGTATATGAACATTTAGGGTATTCCCGTGATTATATCTTTTTGCAGATTTACAGGAACAAAAGTCTATAAATGTATCATGTCCGAAAGTAAGCGATTATATCCGCAGGCTTTTGCGTAATTTTGCACAATGCACCTTTATCTTCATATACCTTTTTGCAAGCAAGCCTGCCACTATTGCGACTTCCATTTTAGTACTAATCTAACATCAAAAGCAGATTTAGTGACGGCAATCTGTCGTGAAATTGAACTTCAAAAGGAATATTTACCTACCCGTACTCTCGAAACAATTTATTTTGGCGGTGGTACGCCCTCCTTATTGACTGATAGCGAATTAGGTCAAATTTTTGAGACAATTCTCCGTATTTATGAAGTTCGCTCCGATGCCGAAATTACGCTTGAAGCCAATCCTGACGACTTAACTACCAATAAACTGCGGGCATTGAAGCCTTTTATCAATCGCTTGAGCATTGGTATTCAGTCGTTTCACGAGCCCTATTTACGATTTATGAATCGCGCCCACAATGCTTCAGAATCAGAAAAATGTGTCAAGCTGGCACAAGACAGTGGTTTTGAAAATTTGACGATTGATTTGATTTATGGAATGAGTGAGGACTTGTTAGGTATCCAAAGTTCGGGCAATACAGGCAAACAACTCTGGCAAACTGATTTAGAAAAGGCAGTTATGCTAAATACGCCCCATATTTCGGCTTATAATTTGACCATTGAACCCAAAACAACGTTAGGAAACTGGCTTAAAAAAGGGAAAATAGAGCCTTTAGATGAAGAGCTATCGGCATGGCAGTTTGAGCAAATGGTGAATTACTTGAATGCTAACGGGTACGAGCAGTATGAAATATCCAATTTCGCGCGTTCGGGTCAATATGCTCGTCATAACAGTAGTTACTGGAAACGCCGCGCATATTTAGGTATAGGCCCAAGTGCCCATTCATTCAATGGTATTTCACGGCAGTACAACATTAGTAACAATGCGTTGTATATCAGAGCGATTCAAGCGCAAAAGTTACCTTTTGAAATAGAAATATTGACTCCTTTTGATCAAGTAAACGACTACTTGCTGACAAGCCTTCGAACGATTTGGGGCTGTGATTTAGCAGTGATTCAAGAAATTGCACATATTGATTTACGAGAAGTACAAAAATCGTATGTGGATACGTTTCTTGAAAATGGATGGATTGTAATTGAAAATAATAGGCTATTTCTGACACCTAAAGGCAAGTTATTTGCTGACCGTATCGCGTCGGATTTGTTTTTAGTTTGAAGAATTGAAATCGTTTTTCGATTTTTGCTTGAAATAATGGGCAGTATGCCCGTACCACAATTATGGCTGTCAATCGTATTCGTACTGCTCCTGTTAATCCTCCAAAAACCAAAGCGGTGGGTTGGAAGTCAGTTGCCACTCGTATTTTTCTGAAATTGGTATTGTACTTTGTAGTAATTTCGGTGATTTGGGTGACAATACTCAAGTTTGTCCCTGTCTGGTTTACGCCCTTTATGATGGTAAGAAAAATAGAAGCTATTGCTGATGGCCGCAAAAGCAAGATTTATTCGGACTGGACACCCATAGAGGATATGTCAAAAGAAGCACCTTTGTCGGTCGTAGCCTCAGAAGATCAGCTATTTCCGCAGCATTGGGGTTTTGACTTTAAGTCCATGAATAATGCTTTTAAAAACAATCTAAGGGGCAAAAAAATAAGAGGGGCGAGTACGATTTCTCAACAAGTAGCCAAAAATGTGTTTTTGTGGCAAAATCGTGATTATCTCCGTAAAGGTTTGGAGGTTTATTTTACGATATTGATTGAGCTAATATGGGGTAAAGAACGAATTTTAGAAGTGTATCTTAATGTTGCCGAAACAGGCAATATGACTTTTGGATATGAAGCAGCGGCTCAACGTTTTTTTAATAAATCTTCGGCGTCTCTTACTCGCCTTGAAGCTGCTCGGATTGCGGCAGTGTTACCCAGCCCTTTGCGTTTTTCGGTCAAAAACCCTTCTCCCTACGTTCAACGACGTACACAACAAATAGCCCGCCAAATGCGAATGCTTGGTCGTGATTATATAGCTAAGTTGTGATTTCTTATCTTATTTTTTATCTTTACTACCTCATAATCAGTACATTAAGCCAAATGCATAGTTGTATGCTTTTACTGGCTTTTATCTTACTGATTGTGCCAACTTTTGGCATAGTAATTGCCTAAAAAAACATATACCCTACGTAAGATTTTTAATCATTTAATTTTCAAGCAAATAAGTTCTTGACAAGGTTTCCTGTGGTCTAATAGAATGAATTTAAGTAGGTAATGGCATAAAAGTAGGGCATGTTATCAAACGTTTTACGTTTTATTTGGTTAGCAACTGGATTGCTTACATTATTGCTTCATTACGAAGTAAGCGGGCAAACTGCGCCTTGTGGTATTTTGAATGAAGATTCGTTAAGCATACAAATTAGAGAAAGCAGGATTCTAAAAATTAAAAAACAATTTATTGAAGCCTTCCAAACGGCTAACCATTCAGTTCAATATATTCCAATTAAGGCGCATATTTTACGAAAAAGCGACGGAACGGGTGGTCTCAGTTTAGCGGATTTGAATTCGGCACTTGCCCAAGTAAATCGTTACTACATTAACGTAGGGGGAGGGATTCAATTTTATTTTTGTAGCTCACCTAACTATATTAATAACTCCACCTTTTTTGACTTTGATAATACCGAAGAAATAGCTCTCTGTAATGCTAACGACGTCAATAATGCCATAAATATTTACTTCCCTAATACAATACAGTTTGGCAGCCTTTCGGTATCGGGCTATGCGTATTTTCCAAGTACTTTAAGCAGTACTAATCGCTTGTTTGTACAAGCAAGTTATGTTAACGATTCACGAACACTCACCCATGAATTAGGTCACTATTTTAATTTATTACATACCTTTCAAGGTAGTTCAAATACTACCCAAACCAATCGTGAATACGTAACCCGGGATGTAATGCAAGGAGCCAACTGTTCTACTAAAGGAGATTTACTTTGCGATACCCCCGCAGACCCGTACGGGCGCGATTCATTAAGTTTATTAGGGTGTACTTATACAGGGACGGCTCGTGACCCCTTGGGTCAGCTGTATAGTCCTTCTTTGTCTAATATTATGTCTTATTATCCGATTGCCTGTGGAAATACCTTTACATCAGGTCAATACAACCGGATGAATGATGGTTTATTGTTGCGAACGGATGGGGCTAATCAGTTAGCCCAACAGGATTAAGTTTGAGTTTTACCGACAATTCATCTAATGAAACAGGGTTTATTATAGAACGCTCTACTACCTCTACTACCGAGGGTTTTATTGCGGTGGGAGGAGTTGCGCCCAATGTTACAACATATCTTGACCAAACTACCACCGCTTTTACGACTTACTATTATCGCGTAAGAGCTTCTAATTCTTCCAATCAATATAGTTCAGTTTTTACTATTACGACGGCTCTCAATTATTGTACCCCTACCTACAGTAATTCTTGTAATAGCATCGGGGTTGTTATTGATGATTTTATATTAAAACAGGGTTCAACAACCATTATCAACAATTTAGACTCCAATTGTTCTCCCAATAACTATGGAGATTTTACGAATACTACTTATAACGTTACAGCAGGAAGCACTTATACATTTACGGCAAGAGCTTTTACGGGGGGAGGTAGTGGTACGTATTTTGACCAACATTTGACCATTTGGTTGGATTATGACCAAGATGGGCTTTTTGAGTTCAGTGAGCGGGTGTATCGCAGTGATAGTGCTTCAATGCCACGGATGAACCCTACAGCAGCGGGAACTTTCACTATTCCTAATAATATCAGTGGAATCATCCGAATGCGAGTTAGATCAAGCTTTAATTCGGGTTCGGGTAGTGCTGTTACAAATCCTTGTAGCAACCTAACATACGGAGAAGCAGAAGATTATAAACTGAATGTGTCTACAGTTTTACCTGCTTCTATCACAACGGGGACAGTTGCAACAACTCCCGTTTGTGCTGGCCAAACCATTAGTGTTTCTTTTACTACGACAAATTTATCTTCAAATTCGTATGTAGTCCAACTCTCTGATGCCAATGGGAATAACTTTACCAACCTCTCGACCACAGGTACAAGTAGTCCCTTGGTAGCCACAATCCCATTCGGAACGGCCACAGGTAGTGGTTATAAAGTTCGGGTTAATTCCCTATCTCCCAGTGTAATAGGGTCAGAAAGCAGCACGTTCTCTATCAATTCGCCTCCCAGTGTTCCTACAGTCACCACCCCCGTCAACTATTGTCAGAATCAAACCGCCTCAGTTCTGACAGCTTCAGGAACTAATTTAAAATGGTACACAACAGCATCCAGCGGAACGGGTAGTTCAACACCTCCTACCCCTTCGACAAGCTCCGTGGGTACAACCAGTTATTGGGTTTCCCAAACAGTAAGTGGATGTGAAAGCAATCGTAGTCAAATCAATGTGGTTGTAGCTGCAACTCCTAACACCCCCACTGTCACCAGCCCTGTGAATTATCTCCAAGGCCAAACGGCTATTCCCCTAACAGCAACAGGAAGCAATCTGAAATGGTACACGATTCTGTCGGGGGGAATTGGTAGTAGCACCGCTCCCATCCCTACCACAGCTGAGGTAGGCACATTCAATCATTACGTATCTCAAACCATCAATGATTGTGAAAGTAATCGAGCTACTATTCAAGTTAACGTTACAACTTCCTCATCAGTAGTGGCTTGTCCTACTATCAAAGTATATTTGGAAGGAAATTGGAATGGAACCGAAATGACTACAAAGCTTAATCAGCAAGGCTTATTGCCTGGACAGTCCCCCGTAAGCCCTTTCGGAGTTGCCACCCCCTCAGGGCAGCCTTACAAATCAATACCTTGGAATTACATGGGTAATGAAATCATTAGTAGTTATGATAGTGATGTAGTAGATTGGGTATTGGTTTCATTGAAAACTAATATTAATGATGCTAATACAGTAGTTTATAGAACAGCTGCTTTGCTTCGAAAAACAGGAACTGTAACACTCCAAACAGCGTGTCCTTTGTTAAACCCTTCTCAGTCTTATTATGTGGTAGTTGAGCATCGTAACCACGTTGGGGCGGCTTCTCATATGCCCATCGAAATTGTCAATAATAAAATCACTTATGATTTTACCCAACAGCAATCTTATATTCCAAGTAATAACCCTGCTTCTGGCCAGCAAAAAGTAGGAGCAGTATATTGCTTGTTTGCTGGAGATTGTAACAAAGCATCTTTCTCGGAGATTAATGCCAATGATGCCAGCATTTGGCGTATAGACAATGGAAAGTTTGCTCGCTATCAGCTTACTGATTATAACTTAGACGGAGAAATAAATGCCAATGACGATACAATTTGGCGACGTAACAACGGCAAGTTTTCAGGAGTTAACTTTTGAAGTTGGCACATTAATTGCACTATATTTATTGAGGCAAAAAGCACCTCCACAAAAATGAAACCATACTTTCATTGGTCATGAAAAACTATCTAACTAAATCTTTTTTTATTTTCGCAAGCTTGTTGATGTTTTCTACACTTGCCCAAGCCCAGACTCAATCAATAGCAGTTTTTGGACGTTATGAAGTGCGTCTTGTGCATAGTGCTTTAGACTGCGCCAAAGATTCCGTAAAAGCCTGTTTGGAGATTCGGGCGACATCTACCGATAGTGCGTTTGTGATGGGCAGTGCTAATATCTATCTCTCTTTCCAAAATAATCAACTTACTAATCCAACAATTAGAAGTTACTCCAATTTTCACGACACTAACATCTATTCTTTTATAGATTTGGTATCTACCGTAGGACCGACCTCGACAGTAATAAGCGTCAATATTATCAATAACGGTCGTAATGGTGCAGGTACAACCGTTGGAACTAATTGGATGCCTATTGTGTGTCTTGGTTTTGGTATAGCACCTGCTAATCAGACAAAATGTTATAGCTTATCCATTAGTGCCTCGCAACCCTCTACGGTAGTAACCCGTGCGTATCCTAATCCAAGCAATCCAACAGGATTATCGTTGACTCAAGAAATATCTCAAGGGTTATTAACTTCTATATCTAATCAATGTCCTGTAAATCCTATTGTCACATTGTCGGGAGGGGGAACAATAAACGCTGGAGGAAGTGCTAACTTGATTGTTACCTCTCAAAATAGTATCTTACCAGCAACAGTCACATTGAGCGGTGGTGCGGGGACGGTAGTTCTCACTCAACAAGAACCCAGCAAAACCATCCAAGTATCTCCTACCCAGACCACTACTTATACTATACAAAGTGTAACGGGAGATTGTGGAGCAGGTACTTCACAAGGAAGCGCCCCCGTCGTGGTGAACGCTGTTATTCCTTGTCCTATTGTAACACTATCGGGGGGGGGAACTATAAATTCAGGTGGGACAGCCAACTTAGTTGTAGCATCCCAAAACAACGTTTTACCCGCCACCGTGACATTAAGCGGCGGGGCGGGGACGGTAGTTCTTACACAACAAGAACCCAGTAAAACAGTCCAAGTATCTCCTACCCAGACGACTAATTATACTATACAAAGTGTAACGGGAGATTGTGGGGCAGGTACTTCACAAGGAGCTGCCAATGTAACAGTACAATCAACTCCCCCCCCTGTAAATTGCGCCGAGAAGTGTGTTCCTGTGGTGCTACGAGTATTGAAATAAATATCAATGTTTAAAAATATCCAAAAGGTAAGTGGCTGCCCTAATGGGTAACCATTTACCTTTTTGAACGTGTGTCTCTATCTCAGTCAGTTTTTCTTTGATACCCTGATGATGATAAAACTGTTCTTCTAACGCGTAACGAATTAGGCTGTGCATCCATTCTAAATTTTGATATTGACGATTTTGAATAAAAAAACCACTGGCTTTCGCCTTTTTATCATATTCCAATATCATATCCCAAATTTCACTTAACCCACGTTTTTCGAGGGCAGAACACGTTTTTACTTGGGGAAACCAACCATTTTCTGCACGTGGAAATAGATGAAACGCATTTTGGTACTCTACTACAGCCCGTTGGGTAGCCACTTGATTTTCTCCATCGGCTTTGGTAATCACTACCGCATCGGCCATTTCCATGATTCCTTTTTTAATTCCTTGTAGTTCATCCCCTGCACCAGCAAGCATCAGAAGCAAGAAAAAATCTACCATACCTTTTACTAAGGTTTCTGATTGGCCTACTCCTACGGTTTCTACAAATATGACCTCATATCCTGCGGCTTCGCAAAGAAGCATGGTTTCGCGGGTTTTATTGGCTACCCCCCCCAATGTACCCCCCGAAGGAGAAGGACGAATATAGGCCAAAGGGTCGTGTGAAAGTTCCTCCATTCGAGTCTTATCACCCATGATACTTCCCTTAGAACGCTGGCTGGTAGGGTCAATAGCGAGCACTGCCAACTTTGTTCCTTGAGCGGTGAGATGTTTTCCAAAAGCTTCAATGAAAGTACTTTTGCCTACGCCAGGGACACCCGTAATTCCAATGCGAATCGAATGACCCACGGAGTTGCTCAATAATGGCGTTGTGCTAATTTTTTATCGGAAGCTAACTGACTTTCAATGAGCGTAATAGCTCTGCTGAGTATCATGCGGTTGCCCGATAACACACCTTCCACATAAGCTTCGACAGAGAGGCGATTTTGCAAAGGAATAGCTCGCAGTTAACAATACAACAGTTTGGAAGTAATTATTGGTAAAAATAATAGGTTGGCACGTAACTGCAAACTATTACTATGATGGCTTACCCACTGCTGATTCTTGGGCCAAAAGTGCGTCAGCCCATAGTAAATCTTCGGGAGTTGTAATTTTGATGTTTTCGTAAGCCCCCTCGATGAGGGTTACAGGATAACCTAAATGATTGAGAACACTCGCACAATCGGTAAACGAATCTTGCTCAGGTGTTTCAAAAGCACTACGCATCCAATCAAGTCGAAATGTTTGGGGAGTTTGAATGAGACGATAGAAAGAACGGTCAACAGATTGATTGTCACCGTCTTTTTCTATAAGTCGTATCGAGTCTTTTAAAGGGACACTTGTTACAGAAGCCCCTTTTTCGGCAGCAGTTTCAAAACCTTTAGCGATAATAGAAGAAGTGACAAATGGGCGTACGCCATCGTGTACGGCAACTAACCCTTCTTTGGCACTAATTCTTTTTAGGCCATTTTTTACGGATTGAAACCGAGTATTTCCACCCGTAACTGTCACAATAGCAGGGTAAAATTCATGTTTATCACAAAGTGAATACCATGCCTTCATTTCATTAGAGGGTAGAACTAAGATGATTTGAAGGGTGTTGTCGTATTGCAAAAATTTTTCGATAGTGTGCATTAAAATGGGCTTGCCCCCAATCAGCATAAACTGTTTAGGTATTTTCTTTCCCATTCTTTTTCCACTTCCTCCTGCTACAATTATGGCAAACTTTGTCATTGGCTTAGAGAATCAGCATCGCGTCTCCATAGCTGAAAAACTTGTACTTCTCCTTCATTGCGATTTCGTACGCTTCCATAACAAGTTCGTGTCCACCAAAGGCACAAGTCATCATTAATAAAATGGATTCGGGCAAATGAAAGTTGGTCAACAAGCAATTTGAAATCTTGAAGTCATAAGGAGGAAAAATAAATTTGTCCGTCCATCCTTCAAAAGGTTTTACACGGTTGTTGGCTGATACAGAAGATTCAAGGGCTTTGAGCGAAGTAGTGCCAATAGCACAGACCTTTTTGTTGTTATCTAACGCTTGATTAATCACTTGAGCACTGGCTTCTGTAATAGCGAAGTTTTCCGAATCCGTCTTGTGTTTGGTCAAATCTTCTACGTCCACCTGGCGGAATGTGCCTACCCCTACGTGTAATGTAATGGGAGTAAAGTTAATTCCTTTGATTTCCATGCGTCTTTGGATAACCTTCGTAAAGTGCATTCCCGCCGTAGGAGCAGCTACTGCGCCCACGTGTTGGGCAAAAATAGTCTGATAACGTTCACGATCAGCATCTTCTACCTTACGTTTGATGTCGCGTGGAAGTGGCGTTTCGCCCAATTCATCAATGGCGCGCATCAATTCATCATGATTGCCATCGTATAAAAAACGGATAGTACGCCCACGAGAAGTAGTGTTGTCAATAACTTCAGCAACTAAATCACTGTCACCGAAATAGAGTTTGTTGCCCACTCTGATTTTTCGAGCTGGATCAACAAGTACGTCCCATAGTCGCATTTCACGATTAAGTTCACGTAACAAAAATACTTCGATTTTAGCACCTGTCTTTTCCTTTTGCCCATATAAACGAGCAGGAAAAACTTTGGTGTCGTTGACAACCATTACGTCGCCTTCGGTGAAGTAATCTATGATTTCGGAGAATTTCTTGTGTTCAATCTTTTTAGTTTGACGATTTACCACCATTAGGCGGGATTCGCCGCGGTCGGCAGGGTAGAGCGCAATAAGGCTCTGGGGAAGGTCAAACTTAAACTCGGACAGTTTCATATATCTTTCTTATCTAAAAGACACCTCAAAAAATTAAGACCGCAAAAGTACTAATAAAGTCACTATAATCAGCCACTTCGGTGCTTTTTTTTAGATAACAGGCTCTTTATGACGCTGGTTGAGACAATATTTGGCCTCATGGAGCCACTGTAAGGCTAAAAGTTACATTTACGTCGTCGCTTCCAGGAGTGACCGTACCGTTTTTAACAGGTTGATTATTGATAGGAGGTTGGTGGCGAAGCTGCACGCGGAGAGTTCCCATGTTAGTAAAACTCGTGACGACTGTACCCGTCAGCCCTATTGGGAAGCTACGACTAT
>JBGAUP010000233.1:0-10445 GCA_044228585.1 Runella sp.
AAATTTGTTATGATAAAAATCTTCATAAAACTGCTCAAAAAAGCCCCCATCAGGCTGGGGTTGTACACAACTTTAGGGACTTTTTTTGCCTTAACAGCTTTGGCCCAAGCCCCCAAATCTATCCCGCTCAACGGTGAGTGGCGGTTTGTGCTTGACCCCGTGCGCATGGGCGAAAAAAATGAATGGTATAGTCCCAAAGTCAATGCGAGCAGTTGGGACAAGGTGAATGTTCCGCACAGTTTTACAGCCGATGCCCGCTATCAGTTTTATATGGGAATGGCGTGGTATCGGCGAACGTTCAGTTGGCAGCCCAACGCCTCCAAAAGGGTATTGTTGCACTTCGATGCCGTGTTTTACCAATGCTCGGTTTGGCTCAATGGACGTAAAGTAGGCACGCACGAAGGCGGTTACACACCTTTTCATTTTGATATTTCAGAATTTTTGAAATCGGGTGAAAATACGCTGTACGTGGCCGTGGACAACGATACCAGTAAGCCAGGAACTGTACCAGGGGCCAAAGACACAGGCCAGCCCAATGCGGGTTTTCCAGGATGGGTAAACTACGGGGGTATTACTCGTTCGGTGTATTTGACCATTGAACCTCTTTTGTACGTCGAAAATCTGAAAGTAGAAGCTACACCCGATTTGGCGGCTCAAACGGCCATTGTTAAAATAAAAACACGGGTAAAAAATGCAAGTTCACAGACTCTTACCCCAAAATTGTCCTTTCAATTAACCCAAAGCCAACAAGTTATTCCTGTAAAATGGGTCAGCAAAACCCTGTCGGTACAGCCTAACCAAACGGCTATTTTAGAAGGTGAGGCAAACCTCAAACCGAGCGAAGTAAAACTATGGAATCTGGACGAACCCAATTTGTACGAGGTGCAAGTAGTTGCCCATGCCGATACCGCTCAAACACATTTTGGGATTCGTAAAGTGGAAGTAAAAAATGCGCAGTTGCTGCTCAACGGCCAGCCCATCAAAGTAGCGGGTGGAAATCGGGTGTTGGACTACCCAAAATTAGGGTCGGTTGAGCCTGACTGGTTGATAGAGAAGGACTTACGATTGATGAAAGAAACAGGTATGGAGTTGCATCGCCTCACGCATTATACGCCCTCTGAGGCTGTTTACGACTGGGCCGACCGCCACGGAATGTTGATTATCACCGAAGCAGGCAATTGGCAACTTACCCCGAACCAAATGGATACCGACAGTATTCGGCAGAAGTTTCGGAGTCAATTTAAGGAAATGGTGGAACGAGACTGGAATCACCCTTGCGTCATTGCGTACAGCGTCGGAAATGAGTATTTGTCAGAAACACCCTCGGGACAGCGGTGGACAAAAGACATGATTGCCTATGCCCGTGAACTCGACCCTACTCGCCTTTATACTTTTGCTACGATGAGGCTAAATCTTTTGCCTAAAAACCCCGAAGATGAAGCCAGCCAATACTGCGATTTTGTTTCGACCAATACCTACGGCAACCATTTGAAGGTATTACAGCATATCCACACCCTTTATCCCGACAAGCCCATTTTTATCAGTGAATACGGCACTCGTGCCGACGGCAAAGACGGCGAAGCGGGGCAAATAACCCATCTCGAAAAATTTCTGAGCGAAATCCGCACCTTGCCTTACGTCGTGGGGGCGTCGTGGTGGTCGTTCAACGATTACCAAAGTCGCTACGTGGGCACGAATCCCAGCGGGCTGCGTCCGTGGGGTTTGGTTAATTTTGACCGTACTCCCAGACCACTTTATGCGTTTCACCAACAAGAAATGTCGCCAGTGAAAGTAGAGAAAGTGAGTTTCAAGCAAGGGAATGAGGGCGTGCATCAACTCCGCTTACGCCTCACAAGCCGAGGCGATTTTCCCGCTTATACGTTAAAAAAGTACATTTTAAGTCTTGATAATCAAAAAATTGTTATCCCCGAACTGAAACCTACTCAAAGTGTGGAGATAGACGTACCAATCCGAGGCTTTGAATCAACCGCAACCCTCGAAATCCACAAACCGACGGGTTTTGTGATTTTGAAACAAACCATAGAAACAAAGGAATGATAAAAGAAAACGCAACTTCGAGAAGAAAACCTAAATCCGTTGATTATCAAGCAGATTTAGTGGTTGTTGGCGGTGGATTATCGGGTACTTGTTGTGCCATTACGGCGGCACGGGCGGGCATCCAAGTGATTTTGGTGCAAGACCGCCCCGTTTTGGGAGGCAACGCATCGAGCGAAGTGCGCTTGTGGGTATTGGGGGCTACCTCGCACATGGGCAACAACAACCGTTGGGCCAGAGAAGGAGGAGTAATTGATGAGCTTTTGCTCGAAAACCTATACCGTAATCCCGAGGGAAACGCCCTGATTTTCGATACTATTTTGTTAGAAAAAGTCATGAATGAACCCAACATCAGGCTGTTGCTCAATACCGCAGTCTATGACCTCGAAAAAGAGGGAGATTCTATCCAATCGGTCAAAGGGTTTTGTTCTCAAAATAGTACACATTACCAATTGTCCGCCCCTTTGTTTTGCGATGCTTCGGGTGATGGCATCGTGGCTTTTCAGGCAGGGGCAGCGTTTCGGATGGGGGCGGAGTCGAAAGAAGAGTTTGGGGAAAAATTTGCGCCTTCTGCCGAATATGGCGAGCTTTTGGGACATTCGCTTTATTTTTATTCCAAAGATACGGGCAAACCTGTTCGCTACGTTCCACCCGCTTTTGCCTTGCAAGACATTACCAAAATCCCCCGTTATCGCTCGTTCAATGCCAAAGATTTTGGGCCTCGCCTTTGGTGGATTGAATACGGTGGACGCTTAGACACCATCCACGATTCCGAAAAAATCAAATGGGAGCTTTGGAAGGTAGTGTATGGCGTATGGAATCACATCAAAAATTCGGGACAGTTTCCCGAAGCCGAAAACCTTACCCTCGAATGGGTAGGTATGATTCCAGGCAAGCGTGAAAGTCGGCGTTTTGAAGGAGATTATATGCTGATTCAGCAAGATATTGTGGAACAACGCACGCACTACGACGCGGTGGCTTTTGGGGGTTGGTCCATTGATTTGCACCCTGCCGACGGGGTTTTTTCGGAAAAACCAGGCTGCAACCAATGGCACAGCAAAGGCATTTACCAGATTCCGTACCGATGTATGTACAGCCGAAACGTGGACAATCTGTTTGTGGCGGGGCGCATTATCAGTGCGTCGCACGTGGCTTTTGGTTCGTCGCGGGTGATGGCCACGAGTGCGCACGTGGGGCAAGCCGTGGGCATGGCGGCCAAGTTGTGCACCGAAAAACAATGCAATCCTCGTGTTCTTTCGGAGCCGCAAAATATTACGATTCTACAACAAGCCCTCCTAAAAACGGGGCAACATATTCCGAACTTGACTTTAACGGATGATAAAAATTTGGTTCAAGAAGCGTCACTTCAAACTTCAAGTGAGCTATTTATCAATGAATTGGCCCCAGACGGGCCATTGCTGTCACTGTCTCATTCGGCAGGTCAAATGTTGCCGTTGAGAGCGGGGGCAGTGCCTCAACTCAAGGTGTGGGCAATGGCCGAACAAGACACCACGCTGACGGTTGAGTTTCGGAAAAGCAGCAAACCACACAATCATACGCCCGATGTGGTTTTGGCAACACAACAAATTTCATTGCACAAAGGAAAGCAAGAAATTTTGCTGGATTTTGGAGTTTCGATGACTGAAGCCGCTTACGGTTTTGTGTGTTTCTTGAAAAATGAAGGGGTGGCGTTGCAGTACAGCCAAGCCCGCATCACGGGTATTTTGTCGGTGTTTAATAAAACCAACCCTGCCGTTTCGAACTACGGCAAACAAGAACCCACCGAGGATATTGGGGTAGAGGCTTTTGAGTTTTGGACCCCCGAACGCCGTCCCAAAGGTCACAATATTGCCATGAAAATAGAGGGAGGTATTTCCTTATTTGGCGCAGAAAATTTAAAAAATGGATTGCAACGCCCTACCCATCAGCCCAATGCGTGGGTGGCTGACACGAACGATGCCAATCCCACGCTGACGGTTCAGTGGGACGAAAAAAAGAAAATCAGCACCATAGAACTTTTCTTTGATACCGATTTTGACCACCCGCTCGAATCCGTATTGCTTACGCACCCCGAAACGGTATCGCCTTTTTGTGTGCAAGATTTTATCATTTGCAACGACCGAAAAGAACGTATTTTTGAAAAAGCGGGCAACTACTTGAGTCGCCAGATCATTCGATTTGAACAACCCCTCGAAACCCAAAGCCTAACAATTCATCTTACAGCACCCCATGAACACGTCCCTGCGGCATTGATGGAAGTGAGATGTTATGAATAAGCCTTTTAGAAAAACTACCCATACCATGAAAAAGTACCTAATTCTATCGCTATTTTTTAGTTTCCAAGTCTTTGCCCAAACAAATGCCCTTAAAACGGTATTGGTCAATCAGGCAGGCTATAATCTCAACGAATCCAAACGCTTTGTAGCATGGGGAGTGCCCGATGGTACACCTTTTGAAGTAAAAAGCGGTCCCCAAGTAGTTTTTAAAGGTACAGTCAAAGCGTACAGTGGTGATTTTTCGGCCTTCAATCCTACGGATTATCAACAAGAATATACCATTCAAGTGGCTGGTTTACAGTCTTCTGTGCCGTTTCAAATCAAGCCCTTTTTTCAAGAAATTCTTTCGTCAAAATTGGCGTATGATTTCTTTATGGACGTGCGAGGCTCGACCGACCCCGTCCATTCCAACGAAGCCAAGGTATATGGCGGTGGCCCTTCGCGCGACTGCGGGGCTTACACGCTTGAAACAGTTTTTGAAACGATGTTTTACGCTTCAAATCCCGCTCTTTTCGATAACTGGAAAAACGAAATGGGCAACGGAAAAATACCCGATTTGATTGCGCTCATTCTTTGGCATGCCGAATTTGCCTATCACCACGTCAGTTACAATGGCCCCGTGGCCACCCGTCACGGTTGGCTCGGTTACGAGGGTACACCCAAAATGAACTACGATTACTGGAATACCCTCGACCAACTTGCGGCGGTTTGTGCGGCCTATCATAGCTTTTTGAAACCTTATTTGTCCGAAGAAAAATACCGTGCCTATCGCAAAGTTTGTTTGGAAAAATGGACCCAGTACGACCGCCATAAAGTGGTGCGGCACTGGACATACAGCAACAAGTGGGTGGATGAAGGCTATCAAGAATTTAACGAAATGGGCAATGCCTACGGACAATCTGTTTTCAGCAATTTGTTTATGTACTTGACGGAGAAAAATGAAAAAGACGGCCAACCCGAACAGTTTTTGAAATGGGCGCAAGAAAGTACCGAAGACATCATCAAAAATTGGGATTTCAACAATATTCGGCATACGTGGTGGATTCGCAACGCCGAACACATTACGCCCCAAGCATTGGCTTTTTTTCTGCTAACTGTCCCCGACAAAGCCCCCAAAGGCATCAAAGAAAAACTCGGCGCGTGGCAAAATCATATTCTCTCCAAAACCAATAATCCGTGGCAATACCGCGTTCATTCCGACGTCGAATGGGCGCATCCGCGCACCAAAGAACTCGGTGGCGCACCCGCTTTGGGAGGGAGTTTATTTGCTTCGGCCTACTTGCTCAATACCCCCAACGTCCGCGAGCAAGCATGGTCGCAGGTCAATTTTACGTTTGGCCTCAATCCACTGGGGGCGCATTTTAGCAACAAAAGCAAGGAGCGCATAGCGATTAAAGGGTATTGGGAAGGTATCGAAAATGGTTGGCCACAAGCCCACCCAGACGGCTACGGACAATTGGGTTTGGTACGGGGAACGTTGGATGGTACACCGTTAGACAAAGATTTTCCGAGATTAAATGCGCAAAATCAAGTGAGTTCGACCGATGGTGCCCCAACCGATAAAATCGGATTGAATGCCTACGCCACCGAAGGTTGGGCTATCTCAAACCGTGGTTGGATGACCACGCTGACGTTTTCGACCTTGCACAGCACCCGGGTTAATTTTGTAAACGAGGCTGGAAAGCCTATCCAGAAGGCCAAAAAGGCCGATAAGGTTTTTGTGCAGCTCGAAGCGGCTCTCAATCTCAACGCTAATGCCGTTGACGAAGCTTGGGTAGAACTTAAAGAAAACGGTGGAGAGACTACCAAATACAAATTGACAGAAACGGGACTTAATACCAGTATTTTCAGGACGGTTTATCCATCCAAAAAGGGCGTAAAAGCAACGGCTTCTTACGGCTATTGGGGGTTTAGAAAAGAGGCTAATTTGTGGATACACTGAGCGAAGATAAGGGCGATGCGCATTGACAAACGCAAACACTCCATGAATGTAGCTGTACCTTTAAAATACAATGAAAAATAATGAATAAGCTTTTGATTGTCAGTCTTTTGTTGGGGATACTGAACGGAAATGCCCAAGACCTTGATTTTACAAAAATGATTCAAACCGTACCGCAATCGGCTAAGTTTGAAGACAAAGGTTACCTGGTTTGGTGCGGGAGTATGGTCAAAGGCGACGATGGTAAATACTATCTTTTTTATAGCCGATGGCCCCAAAGCAAAAAGCATCTGGCTTGGGTAACCGACAGCGAAGTAGCCGTGGCCGTAGCCAACGCACCCACGGGGCCGTAGCGATTGCAAACCATCCCGAAGGACCTTTTGCGAAGCAACCCAAACCCGTTTTTGTGAAAGATACCGTCAAATTTGCCGCTGAAGACCCTTACATCTGGCTTCAGGAAGGAAAATATTGGGCTATTGTCAAAGACATGAAAGGCGTTTTTACCAAGGCAGGTACAAGCCTTGCCTTGTTTGAATCGCCCGATGGGTTGGACTGGAAACCCGCCAAAAACACCTTGGTTTCTACGTTGGAAATACCTTGGGAAAGTGGAACGGAGAAAGTAGTAAAGCTCGAACGTCCTCAATTGTACTTTGAAAACGGCCAACCAAAAATCCTGTTTTGCGCCGTTTACGTGAGTGACACCGTGAACTACAATGTAGCTATACCCTTGAAAAATTGAGCCTTAAAAGTAATTCAATGTACAGTACTCATTTGAGATCGAAATTCTCTGGGGGTAAGTCGGTGTATTTTCTTGAACGAGCGGTTGAAATAAGAGATGTTGCTGTAACCACTTTCAAAGGCTACTTGCGTAATGGGTATGTCTGAATGTTGTAAAAGCTGACAGGCAAAGCCGATTCTTACCTCATTGATAAAATCAGAAAAAGTACGGTGTGTAAGCGTCTTAAAAAAGCGACAAAAGGAGTGGAGTTGCAGGCCGGCCACTGAAGCTGCTTTTTCCAAAGTAATTTCTGTCCGAAAATTTTGTTGGATAAAATCCATTAATTGTGCTACCCGCCCCTGCGCGTTGTAGGAATAGTCCGACAATAAGGAGGCATCGTTTAACCATACCAGCTCTTCAGCATCCAGCAGCAAGTCGAGAATTTGAATAAAGGAAGCCAATAGGGATACATTCTTTTGATAAATCATATTTTGCAGAAGGGTTGTCATTGCCTCTTTTTTTGTCCCTACAATACTAAGTCCCCTTGTGGATTGTTGAAAGAACGATTTCAAAGATTGGGTATCTATAAAAAGTTTTAAGTACTCTACGACCTTAACAGGATTGATATAAAGTGCCACCGATACATCTGGGTTGCCTGTATCGTTTGGTTTAGGTTTTGAATACCAAACATGAGGTACCCGTGGCCCCACAAAAGTCAAATCTCCCGCCTCAAACTGTTCGATAGAATCACCGATGATGCGTGTTCCAGCACCAGATTGAATATATACCAATTGACATTCATCGTGAAAATGAAAATCCGTCGCAAAGGCTGGTCGGATGATTTTCTTTACCACAAAAGGAGTTTGAGAAGTGGCAAAGTCGGGCAAAAGTGCGAAAGTAGGTTTCATGCTTTTGAGACAACTATCAGTTGTGCAAATATAGTACATAAAAATATCAACCCATTGTAGGCTTTTGGGACTTCTAAGGTTTTATTTTGCATAAATATTTTGTATAATATAATTATACAGTACTTTTTTATACTCTGAAGCTGTTTAAACTTTAAATAAATATTCCCAAAGAAGTGTGAATTTTGAGTTACGAAATCAAACACAACACCTAATGGGAATATTGAGTAAAAGTACAATTGAAAAATGGATTTTGCCACATCTTACAGTTGGAGAGCGCGGTTTTGAAACAACAGTACAATTATTTCGAATAGTTGAATGTATTTTCCTGCTCAAACTGGTTGTCAATAGCGTAGATTACCGACAAAAAGAATTTTCTGTGTCAGATTTGAGGCTGGAACTCAGTTTACTAATACAACAAATGGTCAAATCAGTGTTGTAAAAAAATATGGATTAAATTATTAAAGGAGACATCTGGGGATATTTAGACCTGTCAAGTAGTAGATGAATGGTTCTCATACACCTACTTAAATAGTGGAAATGCTGTTAACTACCAAGGTCGTAAGGCTTGCAAAACAACAAACTCTTTATTTATATCAGATAATCAGAGGTATATTAGGTATGTCAACGCAAAACTAATATCATCGTTGTTTGAGATAAAGACATTATTCAAATAATATGGGCTTATTAAAAAGGCAGGAATAAATCTCGACTAGTTATTTCTTAATGCAGATTCAGTTGGTCTGATAGTTCCTGAAGTTGTAACGAGGAAAATATAATAGCAAATGTTAAATAAACTAATCAAACCGAAGCAACAAGGCAGAACCCTACAAAAGTGGTACTCATATATTTGATGAAGAGTTATATCGGGACAGAGCTGTGATTGAACAATCAAATGCTTGGATTGATGGGTTTAAAGCACTTTTAGTGAGGTTTGAATTTTCAGTTAAAAATTGGATGTCATTGCATTTTATGGCATTCTCAGTCATTTTCTTACGTAAAATCAATAAAAAATCAAAAGTTTAAACAGGCTCTCTACAAAGAAAAATATCTATACAAAATTAACCTCCACTAACCTTTTCTATACTATGCAACGTCTTTACCAGTGTAATTCTATGTCAGGTGGGTGTTCAGGCACCACCGTAGGCGATTCAATCGCTCGTTTTTCCAAACGAACTCAATTGAGATTTGATGGCCATTAATCACTAAAAAATAAAAAAGTTAAAATGAAAAATAGTATTGTAATAATAGCAATGTTTATGAGCCTGACATCAGCCCAAGGTCAGGAAGTAAAAGATTTGAGAGAAAAATTTGAGAAAGTTGAATTTAAATATGATAAGATACTTGGTATTGGTTATGAAAAAGGGTGTACAAGACGAGACCCCAGTGATGTCATAAAAGTAGGAGGTACCTATTATGTATATTATACCAAAGTATATGGTAAGGCACCCGGTTATTGGGGGACACTTTGGTATGCTACATCCAAAGATGAAGGATTTACCTGGAAAGAAGAGGGAGAAATCTTAGGTCTGGGAAAAAAGAATACATTTGATTCACAGGCAACATTTACCCCCAATATCCTGTATGCAAATGGCAAATATTACCTTTATTATACAGGCGTAAAACCCACACCAGGTAACAAAGAGGGCGCATTTGAGAATAACTCAACGACTGACATTACAGCAATTGGGCTTGCTATTTCTGATTCTCCATCAGGGCCCTTTACACGTTTGAGTCACGACCCCATATTGAAGGTTAGTCCTGAACCAGATAAATTTGACAGCTACCGGGTAGATGATGCTGTATTAATGTACCGAAATGGCTTGTATTGGCTCTATTACAAAGGGCGTGGCAGAGTAAACGGAGATAGTGGCCCAGTTCATACTCAAATGGGTACTGCCTTTTCAAAATATCCTGAGGGACCCTTTACTAAACTCGACAATCCAATATTATCTGGAAGCCATGAAGTGGCATTATGGCAACAAGGTACGGGAATAGGGGCATTGGCATCTTTGAGTAATACATTTGAATATGCTTCAGACGGCGTAGATTTTATGAGCAATAAGTTGGGTGTAAAAGTAGAAAACCGTCCAATTGCCCCTGGTGTATTCAGACAGGATTTAACCCAATCAACTGTGAGGGGAGAAGGCCTTAAATGGGGAATATCAATGGTACCCAATGGAGATGAATGTTACCTTATACGATACAAATTGGTTTTGAAATAAAATACACACCCATGGCGACTATCTCAAAGCAATTTTAACACAATCTATATGTGTTTAACCTGATCATTATGCAAAGACGTAAATTCCTGAAATCAGCCGCCTTGACAGGATTGGTAACAGAGCTTCCTCTATCATCAAACCATGCATCTCCCAAACCCCAAAAAGCCCTCACCTTTTTATTTCAGGGCGATTCTATTACCGACGGCAACCGTGGTCGTAATACCGACCCCAACCACATCATGGGGCACGGCTACGCGTTTTCGGTCGCGAGTCGGATTGGGGCGGATTTTCCCGAGGCGGGCTTTACGTTTTACAACCGAGGTATCA
>JBGAUP010000234.1:0-9827 GCA_044228585.1 Runella sp.
ACATTGGCTTAGACAAACCAATGGACAGCACAGTAGTCAATACCCAACCTTCCAACTCTCCCAAAGGTATGATTTACGTAAAAGGAGGGACGGTGCAGATAGGAGCAGATGATGGGCTGGAACAAGAACGGCCTTCTTTTTGGGCCAAAGTAAAGCCTTTCTACATGGATATTCACCCTGTAACGGTGGCAGAGTTTAGAAAATTTGTGACCGCAACTAACTTCAAGACCGAAGCCGAAAAATTTGGCAATGGAGGCATTATTGACGAATCTACGGAGCAACAATGGATTCTGAAAGACGGAGCAAATTGGCACCATCCCATGGGTCCTGACTTCCCCCCTGCCCCCGACGACCACCCCGTCACACAAGTATCTTGGAACGACGCCAACGCCTACGCTCAATGGGCAGGCAAACGTCTCCCCTGTGAAATTGAATGGGAACACGCCGCCCGCAACGCCCGCAATAGTCGCACTATTTATCCCTGGGGCAACGACATTCAGACCCAAGAAAAATACAATGCGAACATTTGGCAAGGGAAGTTTCCCGTAAAAAATTTTAACGAAGACGGTTTTTTATACACCTCTCCCGTCGGGAAATTTGGCAAAACACCCCTCGGACTTACCGACATGAGCGGCAACGTCTGGGAATGGCAATCCAACTGGAAATTTAATTACGAAGCACTTTTCCGAACGCCTACGCGGGAAGGCGACCTTTCTAACGAACGCGCCGAACGCGGGGGATCATTTCTGTGTGAACCCACCTGGTGTCACGGCTACCGCGTATCGGGCCGTTCCTCCTCTACGCCCGAAACCAGCCTTTTTCACGTAGGGTTTCGGTGTGTGAAGGATGTAGAGTAAATTTAAGCCTCGTACAATCCCAACAATTTCCTCTTTTCTTGTTCCCAATTATACCTTTCAACGACAGCTTTTCGTCCATTTTTCCCCATTTTTTGTAAGTTTTTGGGGGTTTCTATGCACCCAATCATTCGTTCGGCCAACCCCTCCGCGTCATAAGGAGAGACACAAAAGCCACATTCGTTAGGTTCAACTACATCACGCAATAATGGTAAATCCGAAGTGATAACAGGCAGCCCTAAGGCCATATAATCAAACAATTTGGTAGGATAAGAATCGCCATAATCTCCAACGGGCTTGAGCAAAGCAATCCCCGCCAAAGCCTCTTTGGCGTAGTTAAAGGCGACTTCTTGAGGTTGATAGCCGTAGAAAATCAAATTCTCTTTCACCAAAAGATAGTCTGGCGAGTGCTCTAACGTTTTTTGGGGAATCTGCCGATGCCCAAACAACCGAAGTAGCACATTAGGGTACTTTTTTTTGACGATAGCCAAGGCACGCATCATCGTATCAAAAGCCCGTTCATAGCTAATCACTCCTGCGTAAAAAAAAGTAGGAGATGCCAAATTAGGAGTAGGCAAAGGCATTGAAAGCCAATCTAATGAGGCAAAATTGCACACAATCGCATACGGTTTTACCAATTTTTGGTATTCATCCAGATAGGCATATTCCGTAAAAATAAACTTAAAATGATTTCGTGCTTTCTGGTCAAAATAACGAAATAACCGTTCAAAAAGCCAACCACGGTTGTAGGATTTAAGCGGAATTTTTTTGTATAAATTTTCCTGAACTTCATAGATTACCTCTGCCCCCAACCACCTAAACAGGAATGCCAAGGGCAATAATTCGGCCACAAAAATATGAACAATATGGGGACGAAAGCGCAGAAAATACCACAGTGCAAGGGGCTGAGTTACCAAGAGTCGTTGCCATAGTTTTCTAAAAAAAGGGATGGCAAAAAGCCCACTTTTTAAATGATTGACCGTAAACCGTAAACTATCAGCCGTCAACTTGGTACGTGCGGTCAAAACGCAGAATACCTCATAATTTTCCGCCAAACTCGGTGCAATTTTACCCACAATCCGCGGGTCGGTGGCGGGATGCACCGTACTGAGCAGTAAAACGCGCCGTGGGGAAGAAGCTGCTTGCATCTTGCAAATATGGGTGAATCCCCCTATTTTTGAAACAACAACCGAATTTAAAACGACCTATGATAAATGAAAATATTCTTCAAAGCCTTATTTTGGCTTACCGCTGAGCTATTTTCTCTGAGCGTATTTGCCCAACCTTCACCCCAAATCCAACCACGTATGAACCCACCCCAATCTGACAAAATTGTTCTTTATCAAATTTACACCCGCCTCTTTGGCAACCTGAAAACTACGAACAAATTTTACGGAACTCGCGATGAAAACGGCACGGGGAAGTTTAATGACATCACCGACAAAGCCCTCTCCGCCCTCAAAAAACTGGGCATTTCGCACGTATGGTACACGGGCGTGATTGAACACGCAACCATGACCGACTATTCGGCCAACGGTATTCCCAAAGACAACCCCTACGTCGTAAAAGGTATTGCGGGTTCGCCTTATGCCATCAAAGACTATTATGACGTCAACCCTGACTTGGCAGTGGATGTACCCAACCGCATGAAAGAATTTGAAGCATTGGTCGATCGGTCACACCAAGCCAACCTGAAAGTCATCATAGACTGCGTTCCCAACCACGTGGCGCGTCAGTATCACTCAGATGCTAAGCCCAAAGGCGTCAAAGATTTTGGCGAAAACGATGACAAAAGTGTGGCTTTTAACCCTCAAAACAACTTTTACTACCTACCTAACCAAGCTTTTCAAGTGCCTGATAACGTACCCATTCCTCCAGGGATTCAGGCTTTTCCGTACGAAGAAATACCCGCCAAAGCCACTGGAAACGACGTTTTTGCCGCCAAACCCAGCATTAACGATTGGTTTGAAACCATCAAACTCAACTACGGCGTAGATTACCAAAATGGTCGCAGTAAACACTTCGACCCGATTCCGAGTACGTGGCTAAAAATGCGCGATATTCTACTGTATTGGGCCAACAAAGGCGTGGACGGTTTTCGCTGCGACATGGCCGAAATGGTACCTTTCGAGTTTTGGGGTTGGGTCATTCCCGAAGTAAAAAAAGCGTACCCTCACCTCATTTTCATTGCCGAAATCTACAACCCCGCCGAGTACCACAATTACCTTTTCAACGGCAAATTTGACTACCTCTACGACAAAGTAGGGCTGTATGATGCCCTCCGTCGCTTGATGGAAGGACACGGCCACACCGCCGACATCACCCGCGTGTGGCAGCATGAATCTGGCAACTTTAGCAATCGAATGTTACGGTTTTTAGAAAATCACGATGAGCAACGAATCGCTTCTAAATATTTTGCTAAAAACCCATTCTACGCCATTCCTGCTATGGTGGTATCGGCTACGCTTCATACAGGGCCATTGATGTTGTATTTTGGACAAGAAGTTGGGGTAAATCCCACGGTCGCCGAGGGATTCTCGGGAGAAGATGGCCGAACTACCATGTTTGATTATTGGGGTGTTCCCGAATACCAAGCGTGGGTCAACGGTGGAAAATTTGACGGTGGAAAACTCAACGACGAGCAGAAAACGCTACGCCAATTTTACCAAGATTTACTGAAACTTACCAACACCTCAGACGCTGTGCGCAACGGAGCCTTTTACGACTTGCAATACGCCAACACTAACGGCCAAAGTCCCGGCTACAACGATGCCAAAATGTACAGTTATTTGCGGTACTCAGATAGGCAAAAGCTGTTGATTGTCTGCAATTTTGACCTAAACCATTCGGCAAAAACAACAATAAAGATTCCCGCCCACGCTTGGGAAACGATGGGACTTTCGGCCAAGGGGAAGTATTCGCTCAAAGAGATTTTTCAGCATCCCGGCACAGTAGGTATCCATGCTGAACAAGGAGTTACGGTTGATTTAGAACCCAACAGCGTTAGAATTTTTGAAATCAAAACCACTAAAAAACAATAGCAACGAGCAAAAAGCGAGTTATCCACCCATGAATCTTACGCCTGAGCAAGCCCTTAAAGATATCCGTCAAAAGAAAATTCAACCGCTGTATTTTATCCACGGCGACGAGCCTTATTACATTGATTTAGTGGCCGATGCCCTCGAAAAAGCCGTCGTACCCGAATCCGAAAAAGGATTCAATCAGTTTGTGCTTTTTGGCAAAGACGCCGACGTAGGTACAATACTCAACTACGCCCGTCGCTTTCCGTTTATGGCCGAACGCCAATTGGTCATGGTCAAAGAGGCACAGCAATCCAACGGGCTTGATAATAAAGACAAAACAGCCTTATTAGAAGATTACGCTACGCGCCCGCTGCCTTCTACCGTACTGGTGTTATGTTTTCAGGGAAACTTCGACATGCGCAAATCGTTACCCAAAACCTTCGAGAAAAATGGGGCATTGATCCAGTGCAAAAAAATGTATGACAACAAACTCCCCGATTGGGTAGGTGAATACACGCGTAGTTTGGGGGCAAAAATCAGCATCAAAGCCATTCAGATGCTGGTCGAAAACATCGGCAACGACCTCAAACGCATCACCAGCGAAATTGATAAAATGCTGCTCAACCTCAGCGCAAGCGAAGAAATCACCGCTGCCGTAGTAGAAAAATACGTGGGAATCAGCAAAGAATACAACGTTTTTGAACTCCAAAAAGCCCTTACCCAACGCGACATCCTAAAAGCCAATAAAATAGCGAACTATCTGGCGGCCAATACCAAAGAAAATCCTTTACCTCAGGTGTTAATTATTTTATACAACTTCTTTAGCAAAGTATTAGTCATTCACG
Organism: Runella sp.; assembly: GCA_044228585.1. Lineage (GTDB taxonomy): Bacteria > Bacteroidota > Bacteroidia > Cytophagales > Spirosomataceae > Runella. Next base: position 4,723 of record JBGAUP010000234.1, read on the forward strand.
GAACGCAAGATAAATCGGAAGGAAATCTGGCTTCTGTGCTGGGAGTAAGCCCATTTTTTGTCAAAGACTACCTATCGGCTGCCCGACAATACTCCTTAACCCACGCAGCCAAAGCCATCAAAGCCCTTCGCCACGCCGACAACGCCTCCAAGGGCATCGAATCTGGTTCTATGGACGAAAATCCTATTTTGAAAGAATTGGTGTTCAATATATTGCATTAGAAGTGAGTAATGAGGCGTGAGAAGCGAGAAATCAGAAGTAGGACGTAAGAAAGTAGTACTATCCACTCCTTTCTCACTTTTGCCTTTTCACTTTTCACTACTCTCTCCTAAATCCTCCCCCAACTCCTCATTCAAGCGCTTCGGCTCTGCTTTTACTTCTTCATACTTGGTGAATTGTTCCAGTTGTTTTCGATTCGCTTCCGCAAGAGCCATATCTATCTTCCAGTCCATTGAAGCTGCCAATTGGTACATCATGAACTGGATTTGGTTGTTGGCAATGCGTGGCAAATCGCCCGACAAAGCTTTTTCGTTCATGGCTTGTTTGGCATCTACCAGCAAGTTGGTATAATCTTCGTGGCTAAAGCGATTCCAAATTCCATTTTCGATGTCGTAAAACTTATAGTCTGTATCAATCGAAAGCACTTCTGGCTCGGGGAAATATTCAATCACCATTTTGTGCGTGATTTCGTCAACATGAAAACGCATTTTACCAAAATCAAAACCTACCAATACCTTTGCCTTCGCGATGACGAGGGCTTTTTTGGAATTTTTAAACAAATACAAAAATTTTTTATCGTCCTTATAATCAAATATCTCGGTAAAATACCCTTCAGCCATGACCACCTTAAATACTTTCTCAATGCGCTCAAGCAAAATGGTAGCCGATTGAGTAGTACGTTCAAACTGAGCGTTTTTTCGGTTGGTAAAATAAAATAAGCCATAACCAACACCTCCACCAAGTAGCAGGGTAATGATAAAAAACAGGAGCGAGGCAAGTCCCATAGATTTTTGGATTTTGCGAAAGTTAGGAAAAAAACAATTTGAATTTGCGAAATCCACAGTTTGACAAAATCATTGTTTGTTTAGAAATAAAAGCGTTATTTTGGGTAAACATATTTTTTTAAGCTATGAAACTGGTTCGTACGTGGATATTAATGGTAGTAACCGCCCTAAGCTTAAGCCAATGCAATACAACCAACGGCGAAGAAGACCCTACTCCCGACCCTGGTACTTCTAAAACCGAGCTTTTGGCTGGAACATCGTCGCGGGCGTGGATTTTAACCTCTTCTAAAATTGACGGAAGTGAAGTAATTAATCAATCACCAGCTTGTACCCGCGATGATAATATGGTGTATCGTACCAATAAAACGTACGAATGGAACGAAGGAGCAACCAAGTGTCGAGTCAACGATGCCCAAATATACGAGACAGGAACGTGGGAATTTAACCAAAATGAGACCGAACTCATTCTTGATAAAACCCTACGTTACAAATTGTTGGTTCTTAACAAAACCACCCTTCAAATTTCGATTAAAAACGTATTTGGTGAAACGGAAGAATTGACATTTAAGCACAATTGATTCTTGCAAAAATTGCTCATCGTCATTGCTGGCCCTACGGCAGTTGGAAAAACTGACTTTTGTGTACGGTTGGCACAGGAATTACACACCGAAGTCCTTTCGGCAGATTCGCGGCAGTTTTACCGTGAACTAACCATTGGCACCGCCAAACCCTCCGAAGCCGAATTAGGGGGCATCTCTCACCATTTTATCAATTCCCATTCCATTGACCTTCTGTACAGTGCGGGGGCATTTGAACGCGACGCCTTGGCGGTTTTAGACAAAATATTCCAAACCAAAGACGTGGCTATCTTAACGGGTGGCTCGGGACTGTACATCAAAGCCGTTTGTGAAGGCTTGGACGATTTACCCGAAACTCCCCCCGAACTTCGCGCCGAACTTATGCAACGCCTCGAAACAGAAGGATTAGCACCACTCCAAGCGCAACTTCAACTATTAGACCCTGTTTATTGCGCTAAAAACGACCTCCAAAATACCCAACGGGTTGTGCGGGCCTTGGAAGTAAGTTTGTTGACGGGCAAGCCCTATTCTTCATTTCGGGAACATCAACCCGCTCAACGTCCCTTTAAAATCATACAAATTGCCCTCGACCGCGACCGTGAAGAATTGTATCGCCGTATTGATGCCCGCATGGATGCGATGCTTACTGCGGGCTTGCTGGAAGAAGCTCGTTCACTTGTGGCCTATCGTTCCCACAACGCCCTCCAGACTGTGGGCTACAAAGAAGTGTTTGATTATTTGGATGGTAGGTACGATTACAACGAAATGGTGCGCTTGCTCAAACGAAATTCGCGACGCTACGCCAAACGCCAAATTACTTGGTTTAAACACCAAGGAAATTTTAAGTGGTTTCAGGCGGATGATTTTGAAGGGGTATTGGCGTATGTTTCTTCCTTTTAGCATTTACGCAAAATATGAATTTATTACCGTTCCTTTCCTTCCATTCTAACTACCTCCCTCAAAAAACGGTCGGTTTCTCTAAAAACGCCTTCCAAATCTTTGGACGTAAAATGCGAGGCAATCACGTGATCATCGGTGTTGGGTAAGGCCACTTTGCGTTTTTGAGAAGCAGGTGTCCCCAATTCATCGAAAGCTTTCAGCATAGCTTCTACCGAAACCACTTTATCCTGATTTTCCTCGTCCTTGTAGTAATATGCCATCAAAACAGGCATTTTGATTTTGGCAAAAACCTCGGGCTGTGCAATCGCATCCATGGTTTTTTGGAGGGTCAAAATACCGTTGGTATGGTAGCGCGTCAGCCAGTAATTGGCACGATCGGGGGCATAGTGCGTGATGTCGCGGTGCGTACCCCCAACTTGAGCCAATAGTTGCTCTCCCCAAGGTCCCGTCGCAATTCCCAAACCATTCACTTTGAAACAAGGCGAATACAAAATTAAGGCTTTGATGTCGGGATGCTCGGCAGCCAAATAACTTGCCAACAGCCCCCCCGCCGAACAACCTATTACGATAACGCTATCGCCGAGTGCTTTACCCACGGCAAGGGCGTGTTTAGCTCCTTCCAAAAAATTCTCGGGCGTCAAATCTTCAAACGCATCAGTATCTTTGACACCCGCGTCGTGCAAACGGGCTAAATACAAATTACAGCCGTATTTCTGCGCCAATTGCTTATGGATAGGGTCACCTTCGGCCCAAGTGGCGCCAAAACCATGGATATAGACCAGACTGTATTTGGTCTTCTGTTTTTTGGCAGTATCAGACCAAATAATTCGAGCTTCGTTGTCGGGCTTAAGGTCAAACTTTGCCTCGGATGTTTGTATGTCTTTTTCAAGTTGAACCACGTCGGTAGAAACACGGGGCAAAGTGGGGTCGAGTTGTGCATCAGCAGGACGAGGTCCCACAAAATAAACAGCAACAAGCCCTACTAAGGTAATACCTGTCCATTTCAAAAATTTCTTCATGTAGGTTTTGGTTTGTTTTCAACAAAAGTAGAGAAAACATTAGAGTTTAGGATAAAAGTGCTTTTGTTTGCAGCACAATAAAACCTTTCTATCCTAACTCCTGCTCAATATGCGTCGTCAATCATTGTTCGCGTTTTTTCTATTTGCCTTCTTATCTGTTCAGGCTTTTGCCCAAACAGACATTCCTCTGCCCGAACACCCGCGTCCCGATTGGCAACGCTCAAATTGGCTCAATCTCAATGGTGATTGGTCGTTTCAGTTTGATAAGGAGGATGTAGGCCTAAAAAAAGACTGGGCCAAAGGCGCACAGAAATTCCCTCTCACCATCAAAGTACCCTTTCCGTGGGGTTCTAAACTATCGGGCGTGAAAGACGAAGCCGATATTGCGTGGTACCAACGCACCATTACCATCCCCAAAGAATGGAAAAACCAGCGGGTATTTTTGGTCATTGGCGCAAGCGATTACAAAACTACGGTTTGGCTTGACGGCAAAGAACTTGGTAGCTTTGAAGGAGGCTATGTGCCTTTTGAATTTGAAATCCCAGCCTCCAGCCTGAAAGCAACTCAGAAGGTTGGAGCAACTCAAAAGTTGGTTATTCGGGTGGACGACAAACGCCGCGACTACGCACTCTATGGCAAGCAAGGCTACGGCAATGCACGCGGGATTTGGCAAACAATTTATCTGGAAGCACGCGCCCAAGACTATCTCGAAACCCTTCATTTTTCACCCGACATTGACAATAGTAAGGTAAAGATAACGGCAACCTTGCCCAAGCCTGCTTCGCAGGATTTGGAATTAAAACTCAATATTTCAGGGTTACGTCCTTCCAACGTACCAACACAAACCATCACAAAAGGTCAAACCCAACTGACGTTTGACGTGGATATGCCTAATTTTAAGCTGTGGACGCTGGAAAATCCGTTTTTGTACGAAGTGGAGGCCAGATTAACCCCATCCCCAACCCTTCCCCAGAAGGGAAGGGAGCTATCTTTATCCCCCCTTCCCTCAGGGGGGAAGGGGCAGGACGCCGCGCGGGATGGGGTCAATACCTATTTCGGAATGCGAAAAATCTCGGTGGTCAATCTACCAGGCACCAACTACCCTTATGTAGCACTGAATAATCAGCCCATTTATCTACAACTGACGCTGGACCAATCGTATCATCCCGAAGGATTTTACACCTTTCCGACCGACGAGTTTATGCGCAATGAAATCAAACTCGCCAAAGACATTGGTTTGAACGGTATCCGCACCCACATCAAAATTGACGTTCCGCGCAAGTTGTATTGGGCCGATAGACTGGGGCTTTTGGTGATGTCTGATTTGCCCAATTTCTGGGGACAACCCAACGCCGAAGCACGTGCTGAATCAGAGCGCGTTTTGCCGCAACTCATCAAACGCGACTTCAACCACCCCGCCATCTTCTCGTGGATTATCTTCAACGAAACTTGGGGACTGCGTACCAAAGTCGAAGAAAATGGCAAGAAAGTGGACAAATACCTCCCCGAAACGCAGCAGTGGGTGGCCAGTATGTACCGCAAAGCCAAAGCCCTCGACCCTACGCGTCTGGTGGAAGACAATTCTATTTGCTGCGGGGCTGGCC
>JBGAUP010000235.1:0-9791 GCA_044228585.1 Runella sp.
GAATACTCAAAAGCCAATTTAAGATTGCCTTTCTGGTGATATAGATCGGCTAAGTAGCGAGAAGAAACCATAGTTTCCAACAACCCGTTGCCCAATTTGGCACTTTCTAAGGCTTGATGTGCGTAGAATAAACTTGAATCAAGTTGATTCCTATCTCGCAAGATTTCAACCATCAGATGGTTTGCATAAGTATTAATATAAGAGTTTTTAATGCCTGTTGTATTCAGCGATTTTCTTGCGTATAAGAGTGCGTTGTTAGTATCTTTTTTTGTTCGGTAAGCAACCGCCAAGTTGTAATAAATTACATCTAAATAACTTGAAAGTTTAGCTTTTTTTGCAAAGTACAATGCTTCATTTGAATAAATAATGGATGAATCAAGCATTGATTTATTAAAAGCGTAAATATTGCCTATGTTCATCAATGCAATGGAAATAGTAGTAGTGTCTTTGATTTCTTTGGCAATTTTCAGGGCAATTTTAAAGTTGAGTGGGGGTTTATTAGATTTAAGATAGGTGCCGTGGTCATCATGGATGGTATTGGCCAATAAGCTTAATCGAGCATATTTGGGGTTATTGGTATTGGTGAGGTACTGTAATCCCCAAATGTTTTGCTCACAACGAGGATTTTCTAAGATGGTAATCGCTCTTTTATACGCCTGATAAGCTTCAGGGGTATTACCAACATAACCACTTGAATACCCAATGAACCAAAGTGCTTGTGCCTGCCAGATTTCAAACTTCAATTTTTCGGCAATTTTCAGTTCTTGCTTTGCGTAAAGATTGGATGTATCTTGGTTTACCACTTGATAGTAATAGCTCAAATCTTTCAGTATCACCAGCTTCAAGGTGTCATTTTTTTCGTGGGCAAGTCTTTTCTGCAACCCACGAGCTTCTTGTGGGCTTATGTATTTATACAAAGGATTTTGAGCTGCTAAACTCGTAGATAGCAAAAGATACAAAACAAATTGGGCAACAAGTTTCATAGTTTTCAAATTGGAATATAAATAGTCATTACCGTTCCTTCGCCCTCGCGGCTCTCCACTTCCAGCATACCGCCGTGTCCCTTCGTCACAATATCATACGCCAAACTCAAGCCGAGTCCCGTTCCTTCGCCCGTGGGCTTGGTGGTGAAAAAGGGTTGGAAGATTTTGGCTTTGGTGGCTTCACTCATACCCGTGCCATTGTCTTGGACTTTTATTTCAATGGCATTGCTTGAGGCTTTGGTGGTAACGGTCACTTTAGGTTGGTAGGTAGTTAAACCTGTAAGGTCTTGGAGACCTTGCAGGTTTCGCCGCTGATTGACAGCATAGAAAGCATTGTTAATCAAGTTCAACAACACCCTACCAATATCTTGCGGCACGACGTTGACCAGCGGTAGGTTTTCGTCGGCAATCAACTCATACTCAGCTTGGAACTGGGCCGTCACACGGTTGTTGTCTTTGGCTTTCATGCCGTGGTAGGCAAGCCGCAAGTATTCATCGGCGAGTTGGTTGAGGTCTGTGGGTTCACGTTTGCCCGTTGATTGGCGGGAGTGTTCCAACATTCCTTTCACAATACTCGAAGCTCGCTTGCCGTGTAAATTAATTTTTTCTAAATTTTGTACTACATCATCGAACAAATCCATATCCATTTTTTGTCCGTCGAGAATTCCCCCATCGGGGGTTAGGGGGCTTTTTAATTCTTCGATAAGTTCCACCGACAACTCCGAAAAATTATTAACAAAGTTGAGAGGGTTTTGTATTTCATGGGCGATGCCAGCGGTGAGTTCTCCAAGAGAGGCGAGTTTCTCTTTTTGGATGAGTTGGGCTTGGGAGGCTTTGAGTTCGGCGGTGCGGGCTTCGACTTGGCGTTCGAGGGTTTCGTTTTGAGTAGAAAGAATTTGTTGTTTTTCTTCGGAGAGTTGCACAAGTTGCTGAGCTTTATCTTTTATTTCCTGAAGAATTTCTTTCAGACGCAGGACCAAATAGATTATAAAAGAAACTGGCAATGAAATCAAAATGCCAGTGGTATATAAATAGGAATTATACTTAATCCCGAGTGTATTAAAGATGACCATTAAAATATCAATAAGCCCACCAGAGAAAATACCTGCAACAAGAACCCAATGAATACCCACTATTTTATGGTACTTTACAAGGGTAAAAACCAAACCAGTTAGCACTATGAGTGCTTGCATGTAACCTAAAAAAAGCGAACTGATAGGGGTAAATACGGAAAGAGCGGCCAATAAAACAACCATGAATACACTAAGGAGCAGTCCATTGCGAGAAATTTTGTACCCAATCAAGTAAAATAAAGCAGGTGGAGATAACACACACATTCCCCAGGCGCCACACTGTAACAATAAATACAGAAAAATATCTTGGGTATATGTGCAGTTGAAGAAGCGCAGCCAGGTTGCCAAGGAATAAAAAACGCAAAAAATCATGATTCCTAACAGCAGCCGAATCAACCGTTTTTCGTATAAGTGTAAAAGCGATAATAACGCCAATAGAAAAGTAATAATCACTTGAAGGGCAACCCAAAAAATAGCATAGCCAAAAACTTTTTTCTCTTCTTCTTCTACACCCTTGGAAAATGATGGTGTGTTAAATCGCAAAAACCGATCATAATCAGAATAAGAAAAGTAGCGGCTGGGGTAATCAACGACATGGACAACTAATTGATGCTCTTGAAGCGGGGTTAAGGACAGCGGCAACGAGGAAGTGTACAATGGAATACGATCTTCTTCAAATTGGTCTTGGTGTCCATTAGTACCTGTACGTCCGTAGGTTTGTATTAGTTTTCCATCTAAATAGATTTCAGCTGCTGCCCAAGATCGCTTACGCAACTCTACGGAATTTTTCATCATAGTAGAGTCCAGACGGAATTTGATACTGAACCAGCCTTCAAACCGACCGTTTTTATCGGCCAATTCAGGTGATATGTCAACGGGTCTGAACCGTTGCCAAGTCGTTGTGTTGAGTTTGGAGGCAACCCAACCAGCATCGTTTCCTGAGTGAAAAAGCCACTCTTTTGCCTTAGCCAATTCAAATAGACCCGTAGAATCGAATTTGCTCTTCGACAAAATCAAGGTCTCCTGACTAAAGATAGGAGAAGAAAATGCTAAGAGTAAAACAAACAGGAGATATGAAAATTTCATTTGAGAAGAGGTATGGTGTTTTAACATGGAATAAATACTCTAAAGGTCGTACCCTCACCCTCAGCACTCTCCACCTCAATTGTCCCCCCGTGTCCCTTCGTCACAATATCATACGCCAAACTCAAGCCGAGTCCCGTTCCTTCGCCCGTGGGTTTGGTAGTGAAGAAGGGTTGGAAGATTTTGGCTTTGGTGGCTTCACTCATGCCCGTACCATTGTCTTGGACTTTTATTTCAATGGCATTGTCTGAGGCTTTGGTTGTAACGGTGACTTTGGGTTGGTAGGTCTTTAAACCTGTAAGGTCTTGGAGACCTTGCAGGTTTCGCCGCTGATTGACTGCATAAAACGCATTGTTACTTAAGTTCAATAATACCCGCCCAATATCCTGTGATATGACGTTGACAAGCGGTAGGCTATCATCGACAATCAATTCATAATCAGCTTGAAAGTTGCTATCTTTAGCTTTCATGCCGTGGTATGAAAGCCGCAGGTATTCGTCTGCCAATCTGTTCAAGTCCGTTTGCTGTTTCTCGCCCGTACCCATGCGTGAGTGTTCCAACATTCCTTTGACAATGGAAGAAGCGCGTTTGCCGTGGTGGTTGATTTTTTCTAAATTCTGCCTTAAATCTCCTGCTATTTCGATGGCGATGTCAGCGTTTCCTACTTTGAGTTCTTCTTGCATTTCGTCGACCAATTCAGAAGAAACTTCCGAAAAATTATTGACAAAATTCAGCGGATTCTGTATCTCATGGGCGATGCCCGCCGTGAGTTCGCCGAGAGAGGCGAGTTTTTCCTTTTGGATGAGTTGCGCTTGGGTGCTATGGAGGGTTTCTAAGGACTGCTGGAGTTGGGTACGCTGTTGGTAGATTTCGTCACGTTGGCGTTGGAGTAGGGCATTGGCTTTTTGCTTTTGGCGATTGTTGCGGTAAAGGAAAAAGCTGATTAGGGAGACAAGAAATAACCCTCCGAGCGAGGCATACAGCCTAAGGGTATTGGTATATTCCGCTTTGGCCTTTTCCAACTCCCACTTTCGCTCTTTGTCCTGATACTCCAAGTCCAGTATTCGCTGAATATCGCCTTGTTTTTCAGCTGCTTCTATGGCATTGATAGCTATTTTGTAGTAGTTAGCGGCCTCCCGATGTTTATTGAGCTTCTCATAAATGGTGGCGATTCTGAAGCTGGCAAATCTTTTTGCATTCAATGAATCAGCACTCACAGAACCCAAACGATAAGATAATTGGAAATAGTGAAGAGCGGAGTCAAGTTGATTGAGCCTGAAGTAAACATTTCCGATTCTATAAGTTTGCTGTATAATATTTTTTTCATCGTTGAATTTTTTAGTTAGCACTAATGATTGCCTATGATAGTCCAGTGCTTTTGAGTAAGATTTTTCAAGAGAATATATTAACCCTTTGGTCGCTAAGGCAGCGGCTCTTTTTCTATCGTTTTCTGGATTAAGTTGGAGCGATTGATTAATGTAGTAATTGGCAGAGTCTAATTGATCAATCCCAGGCCTGATGTAGGTTTGACCAATCCTGTTTAACGTGCTGATCAGTTCCTGCTTATTGTTGATTTTTCGGGCAAGTTTTTCTATTTTAAGATAGTTGTCGAGTTCTTTACGAAAATCTTTTTTTACAAAATAAATCGTTGAAAAGCCCCTTAGACTTTTTATAATACCCAGGGTATCATTCAGTTCTTCGTAAATTTTAAGGCTTTTTTGATAATTACCTATTGCTGTTACAACATTAGAACTTACATAATTTATATTACCCAACAATAATAACGCCTCTGCCTCGCCAGCTCGATAATTAATTTTAGAACTTAGTGCCAGCACCTGATTGATGTAGTACATTGCACTGTCCACATTACGGATGGATGAAGGGAGTCCCAACGCTTCACCTAATTGGATTAGCACACGTATTCGGCTGGTATCGGATTTAGTGGTAGCAAGGCGTTTTTTAAGATTGTCAATGGCCTTTCGGCTTTGGCAAAAGCCTAAAGTGCAAGTAAAAGTAAACAGAAAAATAAAGGTTAATCTTTTCATTTTCAGTTGTTTTGAATCGGTAATTTAATCGTAAAGGTCGTCCCCTCATCCTCGACACTCTCCACTTCCAGCGTTCCACCATGCCCCTTAGTGATAATATCATACGCTAAACTCAAACCGAGTCCCGTTCCTTCTCCCGTGGGTTTGGTGGTGAAAAAGGGCTGGAAGATTTTGGCTTTGGTGGCGTCACTCATGCCCGTACCATTGTCTTGGACTTTTATTTCAATGGCATTGCCTGAGACTTTGGTGGTAACGGTGACTTTGGGTTGGTAGGTGTTTAAACCTGTAAGGTCTTGGAGACCTTGCAGGTTTCGCCGCTGATTGACTGCATAGAAGGCATTGTTAATCAGATTCAACAGTACCCTTCCAATATCTTGCGACACGACGTTGACCAGCGGTAGGTTTTCGTCGGCAATCAACTCATAATCAGCTTGGAACTGGGTCGTCACACGGTTGCTGTCTTTGGCTTTCATGCCGTGGTAGGCAAGCCGCAAGTATTCATCGGCGAGTTGGTTGAGGTCTGTAAGTTCACGCTCGCCCGTTGATTGTCGGGAGTGTTCGAGCATCCCTTTGACAATAGAAGAAGCCCGTTTGCCGTGGTAGTTGATTTTTTCTTGGTTTTGTCTAAGGTCACTCAGCAATTCGTTTTCCAATTCTTCATCCCGCTCTTCTTTAACCTTTGACCTTTCCACTTTTAACTCTTCAATCAATTCCACACTCAACTCCGAAAAATTATTCACAAAATTCAAGGGATTCTGTATCTCGTGGGCGATGCCCGCCGTGAGTTCGCCGAGAGAGGCGAGTTTTTCTTTTTGGATGAGTTGGGCTTGAGAGGCTTTGAGTTCAGCGGTACGTGCTTCAACTTGCCGTTCGAGAAGCTCGTTTTGAGTGGCAAGGATTTGTTGTTTTTCTTCGCTTGCTTCTACCAGTAGTTCTGCTTTCAATTTTATTTCCCTTATCATTTCTTTCAATCTCAACGATATGTAGATAATGAATGACAAAGGAAGTGGCAACGCCACAATTGTAGAATTAATAAGATAGGCATGATATGATAGTTTTAACAAGGGCAAAAGATAATTTGTAGCATTGGCTATAAATCCAATTGTTATTCCGACAATAATGACCCAAAGAATCCCTATTTTGAGCTTCCAAGCTCTGATTATAACAAAAGCCAATGAGGATAATTGAACGATTGCAATAAAAGCTAAGCCTTCCAGACGATAATTTGAATATACTGACAACCAAGCATAAAAGCCCCCTAATAGGAAGACAACTCCAATTACCCAACGACGAGGATGATAACCAATAATGTACAACAAGACAAGTATGCTTATAAATGTTATGACCCATGTAAAAAAATCTAAAGCAAGACTCAACCCTAACAACTGAAAATAGGACAAGTTTAACAGCGATAAAAACAAGCATAACTCATATATTACTATACAAAATAGAGTTATCATTAATGTCCGTATTATCTTTTTCTCGGAGAATTCTAAGAGAGATAACATACCTAATAATAAGGTCACAAGAATCGCAGCGGTAAGCCAAAAAGTATAAAATTTTGAATAGTCCGTTTTTTCTTCAGTGAAATTTTTAATGTAAGATGAATTCACCAAACGTAGTAACTGATCATAGTTGTATCCAAGTAGATAAGGTTGCCATTTACTTGGATAATCAACCACATGAATGGATAACTCATGGGTGTGATTGGGAATAAGCTGTAAGGCAATGGAAGGTTTAAAGAATGGGCCTCGATGTTCTTCAAATGCGGTGCCGTTGATACCCGTATGGCCGCAAGTCGCTACCAATCTGCCGTCTAAGTAGATTTCAGCAGCGGCCCAAGTGTGTTTATTCAACCAAAGAGGAACGCCTACCATCGTAGAATCCAACCTAAACTTAAGCCGAAACCAGCCTTCCACCCTTCCGTTTTTATCGGCTAATTTTTGGGAAATATCCGCAGGCCTTAATCGCTGCCAATCTGAGGTTGAAATCGAATGTTTATTCCAATGGGTATTGTGGCCTTTTTTAAAGAGCCATTTATCTGATTGAGAAATCAAGAATACCCCTGATTCATCGAAGTTGTTTTTCGAGATAGTTAAGGTATTTTTTTGAGAATATACTTTACAGGAAAGGCCTATAAAAAAGAAGAATAGTAGAGTTTTTTTCATAAACAAGTTGGCGACAATTCTAATCGGCTATCAGTTCTTTGGGGTTGCATGATTTTGTACAGAATCATACAACCCCAAGAAGTTTCAAAATACTATTATTGAGCGCTAATGAGAGACAATCGTGACTATTTTATCAACCCTGCACGGCGTAGCATGGCCTGAGGCTGGGGCTCACGACCGCGAAACTGACGATAGAGTTCCATCGGCGGTACGCTTCCGCCTTTTTGCAGCAGGGTTTGGAATTTTCGGGCTGCTTCAGGATTAAAAATACCCTTTTCTGTAAAATATTCGTAAGCATCGGCATCCAATACTTCCGACCATTTGTAGCTGTAATAACCCGAAGGATAAGGGCCTTGCCATGGTTGGGAAAAGGGATTTTCGTCTAAGTTTTCATTGGTGTTTTTTTGCGCAAACAATGTTGAAGTTAAAAAAAGAAAAGCAATCAGAATGAGTTTTTTCATTAGTGTAAAGAGGTCATCGAATGTTCATCCTTAAAAATAGTTTTCGGAACAAACAGCGCCTAAAATTGAGCGTTACAAAAGCGTTACAGAGCAGAAAAAACCATAAAAAAGCCCTAAAATCTTTGTTTTAGGGCTTGGTTGGCTTAAATCTCCGCAATTATTTGTTCTAAATTAGCCTCTTCTGGCAGCAATAGTTTTCGCCTTATTCTTAATCTATATTGTCGAATCGCTCCCATACCCACACCCAGCATAGCAGCCATTTCGCGGTTGGAATAACTGAGTCGGCTCAGGGCAATGAAGCGGGTTTCCGCAGGGCTGAGGTCAGGAAATTTAGCCCTTAATCTTTCAAAGAAATTAGGGTGAACTTTTTCAAAGTGTTGAACAAAAGTACTCCAATCGCGGTCAGTAAGAATTACGGAATTGCGTATTTCACTCAGCAATTGCTGCTTCGTAGTAGTAGTGTTATTGTACGGGGAGTAGTCCCACTCGTCGGTCAATTGCTCCATCCACAAGCTTTTGCGATGGGCTTCTTGCCTGAATTGCTCCAATTGAGTACGCGCACTCTCTAACTCTATGGCGGTCAGTTGCTTTTCGGCCAAAAGCTGCTCGTGCCGATGGCGATACAGAAGCCGCTGGCGATTATAGAGCAAATAAGCGATTAAAACAGTCATCAAAAAAAAGATAATCAGGCCATTGCGTATTGTTGTCTGCCTTTCTTTTTCTTTTTGTAATAAGCGTTCTTGTGCCCAATGACGCTCTTGCTCAACTGCGATTTCGGCTCGGTGTTTGAGAGTTACATCAATCTGTTGTTTCCACAAGACATCACTAACCGTGGCTGAGTCAGTGTAAAGAAGCGATAGTTTGTATTGCCCCAAAGCGCGGTAGCTGTCAGCCATTACTTTGTAGGATTCGATTTGGTATTGCTTTTTTTCGTAGGCAGTTTCGCTAATTTTTCCCGCAGCTTGTAAGGCTTGTTGGGCATAGAGAGAAGCCTTCTTGAGTTGCCTTTGCTCTAAATAAATGAGGGCCAATTTGCTGCTAAACCGTGATACGTTATCCCAATATTCTGCTTTTCGGGTTAGATTTATGCCTTGCTGTAAGTACGTAATCGCTTTCTCATAGTCTTTTTGTTGGTAATAAACTATCCCGATATTGCCATTAAAAATTCCATTCCAACCTACTTGTTTTGGGGCTGGAAATGTAGAAGGAACGTAGCGCAGCCCCCACTCGAAACTCTTTTGTGCCAAGTTGTATTGGTTTAAGTTGAGATAAGCCATCCCCATCATACAGGCATTAAAAATATGCGTATTTTTCACCTCTGCGTCTTTTACTCGCGTCAGAATTTGACCGTATTTGACGGCATTTTCATAGTCGAAAAAATCGTAATGAGCCCTTGCCGTAAAATAAATGGCATAGGTATGGCCCGGGTAGGAAACTTCGTCTGACTCTTTGATTAAGTCAACCATCGTCAACAGATGCCGAAAAGCGACTCCATACTTGCGCTGCTTATAGTAATAATATAGACCCAAAATATGGTGTGCTTTTGCCCTCATAAATAGATTTTGTAACCTTTCAGCCTCTTTCAAGACATCCAATCCATCTTGCTCAAACAGTTCAGGTTTTTCAGGTTCTTTGGTAATCATGCAGACCCTCAACAGAAGCTGATCTTCTGCAGTCCCTTCCTTCTCAAAGTACTGTTTAAGGTTTTTCACCAAAAGGTTAGCGTGTTCCCTGCCTATTTTCATGGCTTCACCGTGCATTCGATTAATGACTGCAAAGCGCTCTTGATAGGTCATATTCAGCAGTGAATCGAACGAGGCTCGGGCGGTGGAACTCCCGAAAAAATGATACATTATGCTGAATAAGAAGGTAGCGTACAGTTTTTTGGTGAAAAAGGGCATTTATATAGTACTGTCAAGGTTAGGTAGTGAGTAGATTTGAAGGGTAGGAAGGTTTGATTGTACGCAATTTAATAAGT
>JBGAUP010000236.1:0-9754 GCA_044228585.1 Runella sp.
AGCATTACCCGCCGCCTGCATTTTGAAAGTATATTCGCCGTCGGTAGCCGCGGTGTATTTTCCGTTATAAACGTAAGCATAGTTGTTATTTTCTTTCAGAATTTCCCAAGTAATAGCCTCTTTTTTTCCAGTATCAGCCACTTTTTGCTTAGAAAAATCTTCGTTAGCAGCAAAAGCGCCATAATACGTTTTGTAAGTAAGGTCTGATAATGTTCCGGGCTTTTTATCAAAATTATTGATAATGATATTTTTAATGGCCAACGAACCATGATCTCCCTGAATGCGCAACGGCCCCGAAGCTACGTCTTCTTTGGTCAGCGAGCCGCGTGTCGGGCCGCTGACTTCTACGTTTTCGTGAATGGTCACACCGTTTAGCACAATTTTAAGAAACACCGCATTGGCGATTTTTTTTCCTGTGGCATCAAAGCGCGGAGCTTGATAAGATATTTTGATGTTTTGCCATAGTCCAGGTGCTTTGGCTACGTTGAAACGAGGTGCGTAGCCTTCATAGCCTTTTTCACCGTCAGGTTTTGAGTCGTTCCAACGCTCGTAAATACCGCCGTTATCGTTGTATTTGGCCGTTTTTTTACCCCAACTGTCAAATAGTTGCACTTCATAATTTCCTTGAAGATAAATACCCGAATTGGATTCTTTGGTCAGCATAAAATCTAATTCTAAATCTAAATCTCCGTGCTTGAAGTTCGAAACAAGCTCATATTCGTTTCCATATTTTCCTTTTTCGTGAATACACGCCAATATCCCTTTACCAGGTTTGGTATTCAAAACATTTACTTTGGAAATATCAACGGAAGCGTCCCCAACAATTGACCAATTGTTAGCTTTATTAGTAAATGAGCTTAGGTCATCTAACGAAATAGCCGTTTGTGCAAAAGCCGATTGCGCCACAATCACTCCCAGAAGGCAGGCAATAAGTTGTAGAAAGATACTTCTTGGTTTAAACATAGAATGGTTGTTCAGTTGGGAATTAATAAATTCAATTGGTATAAAAACAGGATTTTATTGGTAGGACACTATGTCCAGTATTTTACTGCAAAAAGTTGGTCTCCTCCCTTACTACCACAATAGCTTCGTGGTTGATAGGTCCAAAGATGTGCGGGAAGGTTTCTTCGCTGTCGGGCACGACTTCGTATAGTAAAGGAGAACTAAGTTTTGATTCGTCAATTTCTACTATAAGCAGATTATTGACTCCCACGAAAAACCTCTCCAAAACCCCTGCAATTTGCTCTTTGCGGCAACAGTGGATAAATTTCTCTGCCTCAAATGTCTCGCTAACATACTCAGCAATATTCTCAAACTTAGCCCAATAGTCGGACGTAACAATATGATAAATCATGGAACAGGGACGAGTGCTTTTTCTTCTTTTTTAGGAAACAATAAAGACGCAATGATGGCAACTCCTAAGATTCCAACTATGATATAAAGTGAATAAACTGTTTTGAAACCCCATTCTTCTAAATAGTGATGCCCCAGCATTTTAAGTCCGATAAATGAAAGCAAGATACCCAATCCAGGTTTTAAGTAATGGAATTTATCCATGATACTGGACAAGAAGAAGAACATCGAACGAAGTCCCATAATGGCAAATACGTTGGAGAAAAAGACGATGTAGGGGTCTTTGGTGATGGAAAATATGGCAGGGATAGAGTCAACGGCAAAAATCAAATCGGTAAATGCAATCACAATGACCACTACAAAAATAGGGGTAATGTACCACTTCTTATAGCCTTTATGGTAAACAAAAAAGTGGTCTATCACATTACGACCATACACATTGAAATACTTTGAGGCAAATTTTACTGCAATGTGTTCATTGGGATTAATATGCTCATCTTCTTCCTTTTGAAATAAAATCTTAACGCCAGTGTAAACTAAAAAGCCCCCAAAAATGAAAATAATCCACTCAAACTTTTGGAGTAATGCCGAACCCACAAAAATGAAGACGAAACGAAGCACTACCGCTCCCGAAATCCCCCAGATGAGTACTTTTTTGTAAAACTTCTCGTGAACACCAAACGAACTAAAAATCAGAATAAAAACAAAGATATTGTCGGCCGAGAGTGAGTATTCTACCAAATAACCCGTGATATATTCGAGTGCCATGTTGTCTTGAAACACTTGCAAACTGGCAGCAAAGTCATTGGGAATGAGTTTTACGTGTTTGGCATACGTATTGACAATCTCCTGCAAATGAGCCATATCCGATACATCATGAACGAGATAGCCGTAATTTTTAATGAAAAAATAAAAGCCAATAGAAAGAGCCACCCAGATAGCACTCCAAATACCCGCTTCTTTAAAACTAACGATGTGGCTTTTTTGCTTTGTAAATACACCGAGGTCAATGAGCATCACGAAAATGACAAAAATCGTAAATGCACCAAAAAATAGAGTTTCGTTCGATAACATAATGTCGTAGTAAGTAAAATTAGCAGAAAACCCATGTGTTAGGGTCTTCCAGTTTTCCAAGTTTCTCTTGAAGAAATCGGAAAGTCTCCCCAAAGTTCCGCAGATTCTTTCAGAATGACAAACGGTAGGTTATTTAGCCCAAGCGGGCGCAGGGGTATTTTCGTTGAAAAGTTCGTCAATGTAATATTGTCGTCGAGGGCGTTTGTCACAATCTTTATCTCCGTTTATTGGATACGCACAAATTGCATACACCTCCGTATCATCGGGATTCATGAGGCTGGCGTACGTACCATCAGCAAATTTTTTGGAGGTATGAAACCGTGATAGATAACAGTGTCCTAATTCGTGAAAAACCAATGCTTCCCGGGCTTGAATAGAAGCTTCTACCCAACAATTTTTCTGAACACCAATAATGATATGCTTTTGCCGATGGGTGGGGTCTTTACACACCCCACAGGTAAAATTGTTGTCGGGTTGGGCAAATTCGACAATGAGATTATCTATTTTTAAGTCTAACCCTCTCGCTTTGGCTTCTTTGACAAACTCATGTACGTAAGGCTCAACTTCGGCGGGAATACGATATTCGGGAGGGGTTTCTTTTTTGCAGCTTCCGCAAAGCAGTATTGAAGCCATAAAAGCCAAGACATTTGCCCTCCATAAAGTACCCCAAAACCGCCATTTTACCTCCGCTTTCATGGCAATGTAGATAATCAGTAGTGTACACGTTTATACGACTTCCATAAACTCCCGAATCGCTTTTGCAGATGCATCCCTCTCTTCAATCATCCCCATGTGCCCGCACTGAGCTAATACCAGTGTGTGGGCATCTTTAGGCAATTCCGAAAGACCGATATTCATTTCAAATGGGATAAATTTATCTTCTTTTCCGAAAACAAACAAAACAGGCAAAGCTGTATTTTGAAGTACTTGCGTACGATTGGGTCGGTTCATAATAGCCTTAAAACCAGCAATTACTGCTTCGGTTGGCAGTTTTGAATATTTCTCGACGTGGTTTTTAATTACGTCTGGATGCGCTTCGGCAAAACTCTCTGCGTACATATTAGGCCCTGCCTGACGAATAAAAGCGGCAGCCCCATACGTTTCCATAAAAGCCAGTGTCTTTTTGCGTTGTTCTTGTTTTAAGTCGTCATCGGCGTAGGCTGTAGAATGAAAAAGCCCGAAACCTTGGAGCATTTCGGGGTATTTTTCAGCAAACGCCAAAGCAATGTAGCCACCCATTGAATGCCCAATCATTACACATTTTTCAACTTTATGTGCTTTCAACCATTCACACAAACCATCAGCGTAAGATTCGATACTATGATGCTGTGTTTCAGTAGAAATATCGGGCGTAAGAACTTGATATTCGGGAAGGCTTGCCCTTAAACCCTCCCAAATGTCGGCATTTAGACCGTGGCCATGCACCAAGACAAGCGTTTTCATTAGGCAACAGATTTCAGCACATACAACGACGAACGCTCAAACTTTTCACGGGCGTAGTCGAGCGTAAGTGTAAACTCTGTAACGTCTTTCATCGAAGGCAAATCAAACATAGCATCGGTCATAATGGCCTCGCAAATAGAGCGCAAGCCCCGTGCACCTAATTTGTAAACCAAAGCTTGATCTACGATGTATTCCAATACATCATCCTCGAAACTTAGCTTAATGCCTTCCATGGCAAACAATTTTTTGTATTGCTTCGTAAGCGCATTTTTAGGCTCAGTCAAGATTTTACGCAAAGCGTCTCCATCAAGAGGATTGAGGTAAGTTAAAGCAGGCAAGCGACCTATCAATTCGGGAATCAAACCAAACGATTTCAAATCCTGCGCCGCTATATAACGCAACAAATTGCCTTTATCGAAGATTTCACCCAAGCGACGGTCATTTGTAAAGCCAATCGGACGTGAGTTGATGCGTTTGGCGATATGACGATCAATACCATCAAAGGCTCCTCCGCAGATAAATAAAATGTTTTCTGTATTGAGCGGAATCAGTTTTTGGTCAGGATGCTTACGGCCACCTTGAGGCGGCACATTGACCACCGACCCTTCCAAGAGTTTTAAGAGAGCTTGCTGAACTCCTTCGCCACTTACGTCACGGGTGATGGACGGGTTGTCGCTCTTACGGGCTATTTTGTCAATTTCGTCAATGAACACAATCCCGCGTTCTGCTGCCTCGGCATTGTAATCAGCTGCTTGTAGAAGACGCGTCAAAATTGTTTCTACATCTTCGCCCACGTATCCTGCTTCGGTCACGACTGTTGCATCAGCAATACAGAAAGGCACTTGCAGCATTTTAGCAATGGTTCGGGCTAAGTAGGTTTTTCCCGTCCCTGTTTCGCCTACCATGATGATGTTGGTTTTTTCAATGTGCACATCATCATTCGATTTGGGTTGCATCAAACGTTTATAGTGATTATATACTGCCACCGAAAGCGTTTTTTTTGCTTCGTCCTGACCAATCACGTACTGGTCGAGGTAGCGTTTCATCTCAAGGGGTTTAGTGAGATTAAATTTGGGAGTGGTAGGCTTTTCTTTTTTCTTTTTTGGGTATAATTCTTCCTGAACTACGCCGTAGCCTTGTTCGATACAGAAATTACAGATGTGGGCGTCAATTCCCGAAAGCAGTAGCTGAACCTCGTTCTTACGTCTGCCACAAAATGAGCAATTTATTGCTGCCATGAAAGGATTCAAAATGAGCGAATTGTAATTTTTTACGTTGCAAAGTTACGTTTTAACAATCACAATCCCGAATAAGTTTATCTAATGGAGTACGCAGCTAATTTATGCCTTGTTGCAATTGATAGATTTAGCAACAGGCTATCTTTTAAAGTAGCACGTTGGTTACCTTATAATAAGGCTTTATCCGCTGTGTTGGCAGGGAATCTATTAAATTTGAAGGCCCCATGAAACTAAATAGATAAGGCATTCGTATCTAAAAGTATAAGGTAGCTTTGTTTATTTTTTCCTTTTATTATTTCAAAAACAACCCATTCATCTTTATTCAAATCAAACAATAACATTATGAAAAGAACAGCATCAGCGAACTGGCAAGGGAGCGGAAAAGAAGGCCAAGGCACCCTTTCTACCCAAAGTACGGTCTTGAATAGCACACAATACTCTTTCAATACACGTTTTGCGGACGGTATTGGCACCAATCCAGAAGAATTAGTAGGTGCTGCCCACGCAGGTTGCTTCTCAATGAAGTTAAGCTTTGTGATTGGCGAGTATGGTTTTACGCCCACCTCTATTGATACCAAAGCTACGGTTACTCTCGAAAATGGGGCTATTCCAAACATCCATTTATCTGTAAAAGCCAGCGTACCAGGTATGTCAGCGGAGCAATTTGCCGAAGCGGCTCAAAATGCCAAAGCCAACTGTCCTATCTCTAAGTTGTTGAATACCGACATCACCATGGATGCTGAATTGGTTTAATACTTAAAGTAAAAAAAAGTCGGACGATTTTGAATCGCCCGACTTTTTTTATCATACAAAGGCAGTAAAGCAGTTCTTTACACTTTTCCCGTTTTTAGATATACTGGTTCAAAATATTCTCAAACAACTCCTGTTTACCACTTATTTGCTTCGGCTCACCATTTGCTATGGCATAGCTGTGGAGGTCTTCCAGCGTAAGTTTGCCTTCTTCAAAAGCCTTTCCCGAACCACCATCAAAAGACGCATAACGCTCAGTGCGGAGTTTTTTGTAGGGCGATTTTACCAAAATATCATTAGCAATCACCAAAGCCCGCGCAAAGGCGTCCATCCCACCGATGTGTGCAATAAAAATATCATCGAGGTCGGTAGAGTTACGACGTGCCTTAGCGTCGAAGTTGATACCACCTGGCGTAATTCCTCCCGCTTCCAAAATCACCAGCATAGCTTCCGTCAATTCACTCAAATTAATAGGAAACTGGTCGGTATCCCAGCCGTTTTGATAATCGCCACGGTTGGCATCAATGCTTCCCAGCATACCCGCATCAGCGGCTACTTGCAGCTCATGTTGGAAGGTATGCCCTGCCAACGTAGCGTGGTTTACTTCGATATTTAATTGGAAGTCTTTGTCTAAACCATACTGACGCAAGAAACCGATTACAGTTGCTGAGTCGTAATCATACTGATGTTTGGTAGGCTCGCAAGGTTTAGGTTCAATGAAAAATGTTCCTTTAAAACCATTTTTGCGGGCGTAGTCGCGTGCTACGGTCAAAAACTGCCCGAGGTGGTCAAGTTCACGCTTCATGTTGGTATTGAGCAAACTCATATAACCTTCGCGTCCTCCCCAGAATACGTAGTTTGCACCATCAAGGGCAATGGTTGCGTCTAAGGCATTTTTCACTTGTACACCTGCATAAGCCAAGACGTTGAAATCTGGGTTGGTCGAAGCACCATTCATGTAACGAGGATTAGAGAATACGTTGGCCGTTCCCCACAACAATTTTACACCACTGGCCATCTGTTTGGCTTTGGCATAGTCCACGATGGCTTGCATACGGCGTTCATATTCGGTGATGGTCGGACCTTCATCCACTAAATCTACGTCGTGAAAGCAATAATAGGGTACACCGAGTTTTGTGATAAACTCAAAAGCTGCATCCATTTTGTCTTTGGCGCGTTCTACGGCATCAGCATTGGCGTCCCAAGGAAACGCCTTTGTCCCAGGCCCGAAGGGATCAGCACCCGTTCCGCAGAAGGTGTGCCAGTAAGCTACTGCAAACCGTAAATGTTCTTTCATGGTCTTGCCACCAATCACACGGCTTTCATCATACCATTTGAATGCCAGTGGGTTATCAGAGTCGCGACCTTCAAACTGAATTTTGGAGATGCCTTTAAAATATTCGGTATTTCCGAGTGTAACAGACATAAAATAAGTTAGTTTAAGTGTTGTTCAAAAGGACAGAATACTACTAAAAGAGGTAAAAATGAATTCTTACTTTCTGCAAAAGAAAAAAATAATTGTCAATTTGACAATTTTATTTTTAAACTTTACGAAAATTCTTCTCAAAGCTACCATTTGAAGCTATTCAAATAGTCTTTTTTAGAGAAAATGAAGTAGTTATTGAGTCAATTAATGGTAATTTTCCTATATAAACTCCTTTTTATAAAAGCGAAATTAAAACAGCAGTATGAAGTTATACCGTACAACCAATGGCTTTTATGCCGAATACGAAAAAAAATCCTATAAAATCCCCACATTCATTTGGGACGATTTAATCAATCGGGATGACTTACATACTTATCTAAAAAATACCGTAGAAACTCTTTCACCTGTTTTATCTATTGATGAGTCCACCATTGTAGCTCCCGTGGGAACTCAGGAAGTGTGGGCATCAGGCGTGACGTATTATCGCAGCAAAATAGCCCGCATGGAAGAATCGAAAGATGCGGGAGGAGGTACGTTTTATGATAAAGTATATGATGCCGAACGTCCTGAATTGTTCTTTAAAAGTCTGTCACACAAGGTAGTAGGGCACGGCGGAACAGTCAACATTCGTCCTGATTCTACTTGGAACGTGCCTGAGCCTGAGTGGACTTTATACGCCACTTCTTCGGGAAAAATAGTGGGTTATACCATCGGAAACGATATGAGTTCGAGAAGCATCGAAGGCGAAAATCCGCTTTATTTGCCTCAAGCCAAAGTCTATGATGGCTCGGCCGCACTCGGCCCATGCTTATATATACCTGCTGAACCCATGTCTATCACGACGGCTATTCATATTGAGATTAGTAGAAATAACAAACCCGTTTTTGAAGGCAAAACCACCCTCGAACAGCTCAAACGCAATCCTGACGAACTCATTGGGTGGCTATACCGTTCCAATACTTTCGCGAGTGGTGCGTTTTTGATGACAGGAACAGGTTTAGTACCTTCCAATGAATTTACGCTTGAAATAGGCGATGTAGTAATCATAAGTATTGATAATATCGGACAATTAAAAAATACCGTTGGCTTGGCTAAAGCCTAAAACAAAATGCAAAACTCCCTTCCTCAAGGATTTATTCCTGTTATGCTTACTCCGTTTCAAGAAAACGGCGACATTGATTTTGATGGTTTGACCAAACTCACTGAATTGTACCTTCAAGCAGGTGCAGCAGGTTTGTTTGCCAACTGTCTATCTTCGGAAATGTATGAACTCAGCGAAGACGAACGTATCGCTGTCACCAAACACGTAGTTGACGTAGCCAATGGGCGTGTACCTGTGGTGGCGACAGGTACTTTTGGAGGCCCCATTGCCGAGCAAGCCAAGTTTGCCAAAAAGATTTATACCACAGGCATTCAAGCCGTCATTGTAATTACCAGTTTGATAGCAGAAGCTAACGAGTCAGACGATATTTTCATGGAACGAATGCACGAGTTGTTGAGGCTAACACCAGGCGTTACGTATGGTTTGTATGAATGTCCTGTGCCTTACAAACGACTGGTATCAGCTACCAACTTGGGTGAATTGGCGGCAACGGGTCGTGTGATTTACCACAAAGACACTTCGCTCGACATCGAAAATGTAAAAGCTAAAATTGCCGCTACGCAAGGACACGTTTTTGGCGTTTATGATGCCTACATGGAACATGCCGTGGCCTCTTTGAAAGCAGGATCGGCGGGACTGTCGTGTATCCAAGGCAATTTCTTTCCCGAAGTGATTGTGTGGTTATGCCAAAACTACAATAATCCTGAACAACAGTCAGGCGTACAACGTATTCAACAATTGTTGATTGATACCATGCCAGTGATTCATTATGCGTATCCTACGGTCGCCAAATATTACCTCCAAAAACGTGGTTTCCCCATTTCGCTCTATACGCGCCGCAAAGTAGAGGCTTGCACTGAAGAAGTAAAAGCCGAGGTGGATGAATTGTTTGAAATGGTGAATACCGTTAGTAAAGAATTAGGGATTGCTTAACTGTTTCAAACGATTTGGAAAAAATAACATTGATACGTGTAACGTAATAGGTTATATTTGCGTTTATGATTGTAAGCGTTGCCCATAAAGGACTGAAATTATTTATTGAAAACGATGACTCGTCGAAATTACCGGCTCATTTAATTGAAAAAATTCGAGAAATTTTATCTCTTTTAGATAATGCCGCTACACCTGAGCAAATGAATATTCCGGGATATAGGCTACATAAACTTTCGGGTGATTTGAAAGCCTACTGGTCAGTAAAAGTGAGTGGCAACTATCGGATTATCTTCCGTTTTGAAGATGGAAATGCTTATGACGTTGATTACATAGATTATCATTAAAAGGAAAAAATCATGCTGAAACGCGGTATGCGCCCCGCTCATCCGGGGTCTATTTTGTTAGGAGTGATTGAGGGGTTGAGAGAGGAAAAGG
>JBGAUP010000237.1:0-9732 GCA_044228585.1 Runella sp.
CTTATTGAGTTTGTTTAAATTACGCACCAAAGAACCGGATTTGGAGCGTCCTTTTTCTACTCCTTTTTATCCCTGGTTTCCGTTGGTGGCGTTGATACTATCTGTGCTTTGCATGGGAACAATCGCCTTTTATAATCAGGGGCTTAGCTTACTTTTTTTTGCCTTAATGGTTATTTGTTTGGTAATTTTTGAGTTTTTCAGGAATCGTTTTCTTCAAAATAAGTAGCTAAAAGTATAGTAATACTAACTGCTTGGTGTACTTTAAGAATTTGTAGATGCTAATACGGGGATTGGAAAATTGCCGAAATTAGCGTCTTCAACCCAAATTCCATCACCATGAGATATTGTTTTACTTTAGGAACGCTTCTTCTTTGTACATCGTCGGTTTTTAGTCAAGTAGAATCGGACAGCACCGGCAACCGTCAGTTGGATGAAGTCGTGGTGTCGGCTACTCGCTCCGCGCAAAGTTCGTTGGACGTGGCGGCAGGAGTAACCCTCTTGAACAACCGAAATGATTTTCAGACCCGACAGCCTCGAACAGCTCCTGAAGCACTCATGGGGGCCACGGGGGTATTTGTCCAAAAAACCAATCACGGAGGAGGCTCTCCTTTTGTAAGAGGTCTGACGGGAAATCAAACCTTGATACTCATTGATGGGATTCGGCTCAACAATAGTACGTTTCGCTATGGCCCTAATCAATACCTTAATACCATTGATCCCTTTATGCTCGAACGCGTGGAAGTTTTGCGGGGTAGCGGCTCAGTACAGTACGGTTCGGATGCCTTGGGCGGGACGATTCAACTCTTTAGTAATGAGCCTGCTTTTAATGAAAAATCTCAATTGGGGGGACGGGTCATACTACGCGGCGCTACGCAGGGCATGGAGCAGTCGGGAAGGGCGGAACTGAACTACGGAAATCGGCGATTGGCGGCGAGTGTAGGGCTAAGCGTGAGAAAATTTGGCGATTTGGTAGGGGGAGATACAATAGGAAAACAAACGCCATCGGGCTACGATGAATGGGCGTGGAATGGCAAACTCAAATATAAGGTAAGTGACAATTGGACATTGACCGTGGCGCATCAATCTGTACGCCAAAGTCACGTCCCCCTTTATCACCGTGTTCGGTTAGAAAACTATCAGTTGAGTGAGTTTGAGCCGCAGCAACGTCAACTTACCTATGCGCGTTTGGCAGGTCAAACAAAAACCAAATGGGCGAAGACCATTGTCTTCACTACTTCGCTTCAAAAAACGCTTGAAACACGCCTCAACCAACGCAACGGCAGTACGTCGCTCCGTACCGAAACCGACCGTGTTCGTACTTGGAGTTCGACCGTTGAGGTCATTTCTGAATTGGCCGATAACTGGTCGGCGACGTCGGGCGTAGAAATATACAACGATTGGGTCAATAGCGAACGTTTTGACCGCGCCACGCCCAACAGTGCAGAGGTTCGCAGCCGAGGTTTATACCCTGACGGAGCCACTTACCTTAATTATGCCCTGTTTAGTTTGCACCAATACCGCCTTAATCGTTGGTTGTTGACGGCGGGGCTTCGTTGGAACGGTTTTAAAATCGAAATTCCCGAACAAACTCTCGGCAATGTGAATGTACATCCCTCTGCTTTGGTGGGAAATGCGTCTTTGGCTTTCCAACCTGCCGAAGGAATGAGTGCGTATATAGGGATTCACACGGGTTTTCGTGCCCCCAACATTGACGATATGGGAACACTTGGCATTGTGGATTTTCGTTACGAGATTCCTGCCTACGATTTAAAACCCGAAAAATCAACAAACGTTGAATTTGGGTATAAAATCCGTCGAAATCGTTGGGCTTTCAGTAGCTCCTTGTTCCGAAATGTAATCAACAACTTGATTACACGCGTGGCTGTTCCCAACCAAAAAATCAATGGATACAACGTATATATCAAAGAAAATGTCGAAAAAGCCCTGATTTATGGTTTTGAGGCGGATGGGGAATGGCTTATTTCTAAAAGTATCAAAGGATATGGCGGAGTGGCGTATTGTTATGGACAAAATGAAACCAAGAACGAACCCGCACGACGAATTCCCCCGCTGAATGGACGTTTGGGGCTACATTTTCAGCAAAAGGGCTGGTGGGCAAGAGCTGAAATAATGGCTGCGGCCCAACAAGACCGCCTCGCGCAAGGCGACAAAGATGACAACCGTATTCCCAAAGGAGGTACGCCAGGCTGGACAATTTTGAACTTACACGCGGGTTATTCGGCCAAATACTGGAACGTAACTTTAATAGGCCAAAACCTCACAAATGAGGACTACCGTACGCACGGCTCTGGAATCAATGGCGTAGGGCGAAGTGCTTGGCTAACGCTGGGTATCGTATTTTAGGAGTTCGGTTATTCCTCAAACTCACTCCGATAGATATTCTTTAGTCCGTATAGATAGCGGAGGGTTACCCCAAACTGATAACTTACGGGACGTAACGTAGCCACAGAGGTATTCTGTAAGAGGGTATTCACGAACAATTCGGTTTTGGATTCCAATGCCGAACGGTTTGCGTAGGAGAGGCGGCCATAGCCAAGTATTTCAAAGTATTGTGAA
Source organism: Runella sp. (assembly GCA_044228585.1). Taxonomy (GTDB): domain Bacteria; phylum Bacteroidota; class Bacteroidia; order Cytophagales; family Spirosomataceae; genus Runella. The sequence goes on from JBGAUP010000237.1 coordinate 2,578, forward strand.
ATCCGCCCCACAAACTCTATGCTTCCTTCTAATTCCAATTTAGCCTTTCCTGTGGTAAAGGAATAATTTTCGACGGCTAAACCAGCCACGCGGGATAGCCCTGCCAACTGAAAACTATTAATTTCGGTACGTTTCCGAGTCGGGGTCCATAGCAATCCGCCGCCTACGTATATTCCCGATTTCTTTTGGATGGTTCCAAGCCTGAGCAACCGCCATTTGAATCGGAAAGGAATACTGTGCTGAAGGTCTTCAATATGAAAGGTAAAGGGGCGAGTAGTATTGACGCCCAGAATAATACTGGAAGGATTGCGAATATATCCTGATTCGATGGCCCACTGTAAGTTATGGCTGTAGCCTAACTGTACGCCAGCATAACCATCAACGAACCTTTTACGGTAGCTTATCAGCCCAGAAAGGCCACTCGAAAGCAGCGCCCCGTTCCATTTTCCTCCACCTTCAAGCCCGATATACCAGTGATTGTTAACGCGCACAAGGTCAGGATGGTTGATTAAGAGCGGATTATTGGCTCGTTTTCGAGGACGGTAATAGTCTTCGATTTGGGCATTTGCTACCGAAGTGAGACTTCCCCAACATAGCACAAGCAATAGAAATCGAGGCATTAAACACAACTTAAATTTAACCTGTACAATAATACGACTAACGTAGGAACTTCGTTGCAAAGTTTCGGGGTTTTATCGTTATTCGCGCCTTTATGAAACTATTATTCCCATTTACAGAGATTGAGTCGCCTTTTCGGGTAGGAGACCGCGTTCGGGTAGAGATTGCTACACTCTACAAAAAGCCTCCTTACGAGGTCATCGAAGCGGTTATTTATCAAGTTCGGGTAGATTTTCCGCTACTTTGGGCGACCAAGCGAGATTTTAGCTACGAAATGTCAGAGATTAAATTTCGTTATGGGGTTTTGCCAGACACGACCCAATTCCCCAAAATGAAAGAGGTAGAAAATGAACTCTACGACTTGCCAGAGGACTATTTGAGTGAATTAGAGTTAAAAGGAGAAAGTTAAAAGTGTAAGGGCAAGAGTACAATTTGCTTACAATTAGTACCCACTTATTTTAAGAAATGGCATATTACAAAGGTTTAATATTAGAAAGTTTAGCGGCGTTGCGCAAGGAAGCTTCGAACGCAGTGCGTCAACGAGGGAATGAAATTTATAGAGAGGGTGGCGTTAAAATTCTCAGTTTTGACGGAGATTATTACGCCGCTAAATTCAGAGTAGAAAGCCAATCCAGTCACGATAAATATGAAGTAGAACTCTCCAGCTTGGACGATCCAGAAGATGTAGAGTGTTACTGTGATTGCCCCTCAGACTACTACCCTTGCAAACACGGCGTAGCAGCCGCATGGGCATTGGAAGATCACATTCAGCGTGGTTTTGAAAAAAATAAACCAACCGTAGAAGACCTTAAAAAAGTCATCATTGACATCACCGAGGCGTCGCGGCAGTTTGCTCAAAAAAAGCCTGAGCCGCCCAAGCCGACTTTGTTTCGGATGAGTGATACTACGTTGCTGTTGAAAAACATTGAAGACCGACAAATTCAAAATAATTCATCGGCCAACCACTGGACAAGTCGGCGGCACTACCTTAATCTCAAGTCGGTTGAACAGGGCAAAGGTTACGAAAAGTTTGAGTTGTATATAAAAAAATACGGTACTTACCATATCACCGTTAAGCGGATTGAGAAGGGTAAATACAATTTTTCTTGTTCCTGTCATCAAGAACTCCGTACGCCGCTCTGCGAGCATTTGATGGGAACACTGGTATGGCTACAAGACCAACGAGGCCCGTACGCGCTTGAGCTATTAAAAGACTGGAGTCGAGAAAAAGATGCTCTTTTGGCCAAATACGGCTATACTTCGCAGGATAATTTGGTGGGAAAGTTTGATTTCAAGTTGGGTTTTCAAGGCGATTTAGAACTTATCTTATTGGACAAAAGCATCCAACCCATTGCGGGCGTTCAGTGGGGAAATGTACTCAAAAGTACGCTGCCCATTAAGTCTCCCAGTCCATTTGTTCCCGTAGAAATTACCAAAGACAAGCCTATTTATGTGTATTTGTTTGAAAACTTTACTACCAAAGAACTGCCATTTTTAAGATTGGAGGTTGCAAAAGGGGTACAAAATGTCAAAACGGGCAAAATTACTAACGTCAGTCGAGTCAGTTGGAACGACAAAGACCGCCCCGACGCCGACGCCACTGACTTAGAAATCATCAAGACAAGCCGCTTGTTGGAGCAAGAATTTTTGCACGAGACGCTGCGCCAACGTGGGCATAAGATTTCTACGAGTTCTTGGAACATCAAGTACACCAACGAAGCCATGGATGCAGCGTTGGAGATTACGGGCAAAGTACTGGAAAAATTGTTCCCACTGTTGATAGGTCACGCCGTACGAGTCAATAAAAAAAATGATTCTTACAGTCATACGGGCCATGCAGTAGCAGTTAGTGAAATTCCGCTGGACTTACACTTTAAACTTTCGCGGACAGACAATGAGACGGTCTTAGAAGCATTTGTAAAACATGGTAATGATGAGTTAGTCCCTTTTCAACAATTGCAAGACTTGGGAACCTATTGGTTGGTGGTATTGCCCGACAATCAACTTTGTCGTTTTCGCTCGGCAGCGGCGGCCAAAGTAGCCCGCCATTTTTTGGAACTGGGCGGGGCCATTCGCCTGCGCAGTGTGCGCGACGATGCCTTTTTCAACGGTTTCGTCATCCCATTGGCCGATCAGTTTTCGTTAGAATTTGATAAAAATCAAGTCATTACCCAAACCGACCTCGAATGGCAAGAAGGCCGCGTTTATCTCAAAGAAGCCGAAGACAACCTGCTGATTGTACCCGCTTTTGTCTATACCGATGAAGCGGGTGAAGAAGTCGAACTTCCTCGTGATTTTCGGCAGGCGCGAGTCAATGCTTTTGAGAATACCGTGCAAATTCAACGACGTGACCTTGATGCAGAAGAGACATTTGTACAATTTTTGCAACAACAGCATCCGTCATTTCAGCATCAAACAGACGAATATTTCTACTTACCTTCCGATCATGTGTTGGAAAATGGTTGGTTATTTCAGTTTTATGAAGCCCTTAACCACAACGAAACCAAGCTTTTTGGCTTCAACAACCTCAAAAAATTCCGTTATAATCCCAATAAAGCAAGCTTCAAAATCCGCAATTCGTCGGGGATTGATTGGTTTGATTTACAAGTAGAAGTGAGCTTTGGCGATCAATCGGTGGCCTTGGCCGATGTACGCAAGGCCATTTTGAAAAAACAGAATTACATTGAGCTGAAAGATGGTTCGTTTGGCTTACTTCCTGAAGAATGGGTGGCACAGTATGCGCAGTTGTTTCGATTTGGGAAAGTGGATGACAAAAAAGGAACACTCCGTCTCTCAAAACAACATTTCACGATTTTGGAGCGCTACAAAGAGTACATCGAAAATCCGAAACTGTTGAAAGAACTGGATGAAAAGCGCGAAAAGCTGTTGAATTTTAAGGAAATCAAAAAAATAAAACTACCCAAAAATATCACGGCCAAACTTCGCCCTTACCAAGAAGAAGGTTATAAATGGCTGCATTTTTTGGACGAATTTGGCTGGGGAGGCTGCCTTGCCGACGATATGGGGCTGGGTAAAACTCTCCAAATGTTGACGTTTTTGCAGGAACAAAAAAACCGTAATCCCAAAGGCGTCCACTTGGTGGTTGTTCCTAAAACGCTAATTTTTAACTGGCAAGCTGAGGCCACTAAGTTTTGCCCAGAGTTACGTTTGTACGTACATACGGGGCCGCAGCGGAGCAAAAATGTCAAAATTTTCAACAGTTATGACATCATTCTATCCACCTACGGTTCTGTACGGTCAGACATTGAACTGCTCCGTGGATTTAAGTTTCATTACGTAATTTTAGACGAAGCCCAAGCCATCAAAAATCCCGATTCGATGATTGCGAAGGCCGTGAAACTCCTCAACGCCCAAAATCGCCTGACGATGACAGGAACGCCCGTTGAAAACAATACGTTTGACCTTTACTCCCAATTTGACTTTTTGAATCCAGGTTTTTTGGGTGCAGAAGATTTCTTTCGTACCGAATATGCAACCCTGATTGATAAATACCAAGACAAAACACGGGCTGCCGAATTGCGGCGTTTGGTCTATCCTTTTATGCTCAAACGCACCAAAGAGGAAGTGGCCAAAGACCTGCCCGAAAAGACGGAAACAGTGCTGTACTGCGAAATGGACAAACGGCAGCGCAAAGTCTATAATGCTTTTCGGGATAAATACCGTGACCTCATTGCGGGGAAAATGGCCGAAGTAGGGCGAGAACAGGCCGCCTTTTTGATTTTGGAAGGATTGCTCAAACTCCGTCAAATCTGTGATTCGCCCGCACTGCTATCCGACGATGAAGACTATGGGACCGAATCGGTAAAACTGGAAGAAATTGTGCGTGAAATCGAAGAAAATGCGTCGCATCATAAGATTGTGATTTTTAGCCAGTTTTTGAAAATGCTGGACCTCATCAAAGCTAAACTCGAACGTGACCGAATCCCTTATGAGTACCTTGATGGCAAGACCCAAGACCGTGCCGAGCGGGTCAATCGTTTTCAGGGTGATGACGAATGCCGCGTGTTTTTGATGAGCCTCAAAGCGGGTGGGGTAGGACTCAACCTCACCGAGGCCGATTATGTCTATCTCGTGGACCCTTGGTGGAATCCTGCCGTGGAGCAACAGGCCATTGACCGCGTACACCGTATCGGACAAACCAAACGCGTTTTTGCCTATCGGATGATTTGTAAAGATACCGTAGAAGAAAAAATCGTTCAACTTCAAGATCGCAAACGTGCCATTGCCGACGACCTCATTTCGACCGAAGCAGGCTTTTTGAAGAAACTTACCCAAGACGATATTATGGGGCTGTTTAGTTAGGTGCAAAAAAATTAGGTAAAAATGTAACCTAACCTGTCACTGTGGCCATACGCCCTTGCGTGAATAAAAGTGGTTACAAGCAGGCTTATTTGACAACATTACACCAGTTATAACTGGCGGGTTGGAACATTTAGGCGAAGACCTAAAAGAGGCAGAGAAACAGATAAAAAGAAACAAAAAGTAATGGCAACTAAGTTTTTTACAAATAAAGACGACAAAACCCTGATTGGTAAGTTCGAAGGAATCTTTACCAATACACATGTGCATTACTTTGACGCATTGGTTGGCTTTTTCAGAGCATCAGGTTATTTCAGAGTTAGACCGCTTTTGAAAAACATTTCCAAAATAAGAATTCTTGTAGGTATTGATGTTGACCATTTGATAAGTGAAGCTGCAAGAAAAGGACTTGAATTCAATTTCAATACAGATGTGACCAGAGACGAATTTATCGCTGAATTGAAATCGGACATTCAAAATGCTGAATACAAAAGAAATGTTGAAGAGGGAATTCTGGAATTTGTAAATGACATCATTGATAAAAAGATTGAAATCAAAGCACACCCGAGCCAAAAACTTCATTCCAAAATTTACATTTTCCGACCTGAGAATTTTAATGAACACAATTCAGGTTCTGTTATTACAGGTTCCAGCAATCTTTCAGAATCAGGACTTGAAAGGAATTTTGAATTCAATGTTGAGTTAAGAGATTTTGATGATGTGGCTTATGCTTTAAAAACTTTCAATGAACTGTGGGAAGAAAGTATAAGTATTCTCCCTGCATCAATTGCTGAACTTAAAACAGAAACTTATCTGAATGAAGACTTCACGCCTTTCGAAGTTTACATCAAGTTTTTAAGGAGTTGAGCAAAAGTAACCGAGTATTTGTATATTTGCTTTATGATGCCCAATTTTTAAGGAGTTGAGCAAAAGTAACCGAGTATTTGTATATTTGCTTTATGATGCCCAAACGATACATACAATTAACTGATTCAGAAAGGGAAAAACTTGAAGAAGAAGTACGAACAAGCTCAAATTTTCGAGTACGTCGAAGGAGCCAAGCCCTATTATGGAGTCATCAGGGCAAAGATAGAGAGACCATTGCAGATTTGCTCAAAGTTCGCCTTGATACTGTTAGCGACTGGTTCAACAGATGGCTTTTAAAGAAATTAGATTCATTGGCTGACTTACCTAAGTCGGGCCGTCCAAGTATATTGACAGCAGCAGAAAAAAAAGTTTAGTTGAAACAGCTTCTTGTGGAGTTGTCAATATTATCAAGAAGTTTGAAAGTTGGTTTGAGGATTTAAAGAAAAAAGTGAGTAAATGGACGGTTAAGCGGATATTGAAGCAATATGGATTTCGATGGCGTCGAGTGAGAAAAAGTTTAGAATCTCAACGAGATGCAATCATGTATGCTTTTTTTAAGCAAGAAATTATTGCTTTACAAGAAGAACATAAGCAAGGAAGGATTCGATTGGTCTTCTATGATGAATCGGGGATTAACCAAAATCCTAATTCAGTTTATGCTTGGTTACCCAAAGGTAGTAATGCTAAATTACCTGCTCTAAGAGGAAATGTAATGACTATTGCTGGGTTTATGCAGACAGACAATACCTTGATGGCTTATGCTCATGAAGGCAGTACTAGCAGTGAAATCTTTATTGCTTATGTAGAAGATTTTCTTAAAAATAGTCCTTGTTTAATCAAAACCATTATCATTATTGACAATGCAACATTTCATAAGTCAGCAATAGTAAAAAAGAAAATGATAGAGTGGCAAAAAAAGAACCTATTTTTCCAGTTTTTACCACCCTATTGCTCAGAACTTAATAAAATTGAAACCCTTTGGCATCATATCAAACATCTTTGGCTCAAAATTGAAGATTATCAAACCAAAGATTCATTAGAAAAGGCAGTAATTGAAATCCTTAGTAAGGTCAAAATTAAATACACGATTTCTTTTGCTTAGATGCTTAATTGAATATTTTGGAAAGAGTATCGAGTATGACCCCGAATCTGTAACCGATTTACCCAAAGGCTATAAAAAACTCCATTATCAAATTGATGCAGTTAATGATGGCTACAACAAATTAGTTGTATTAGCCACTACTTAATCTGACAGTTGTGAGTTAACTTACAGTTTGCTGTGTGAAAAGAAAAACAGGTTCAATTCTTTTCTCCCAAGCTAATTTGGCCGCATCCACAAAGGTCTGATAA
>JBGAUP010000005.1:0-59000 GCA_044228585.1 Runella sp.
GGAAAAAGTAATAAAAAGGATGTTTGAGGAAGGAATAGAGGGCTTTAGAGGGGGGCTTAGTGCAAAGAACTATCAAGTAATTTCGGGAGCTTCTCCCGCTACAACCACCCGTGACTTACAGGAATTGGTAACACTCAACGCCTTCTATAAAACAGGGGAATTAAAACACACACGGTATTATCTTAACCTTTATTCATAACTTTATTTCATCTTCAACAACCTTCTCACAAACTCCATTTCTATGAACATCAAACCCTTTATTTCAAGCGCTTTGATAGCGCTAAGTTTGGGCGTCTTTGCTCAAAAAAAATCGAATGATTTTAAGGTTATTGGCTATTATGTCCCCAATATTCCTGCTGAACAAATTCCGATGGACGTGCTAACGCACATCAATTTCTCATTTGCGATTCCTGCCAAAACGGGCGATACCCTGGAGCCTCTCAAAAAGCCCGATGCACTGCATAGTCTGGTGAAATACGTGCATCAACACAAAAAACAAGTTTTTATTTCGATTGGTGGCTGGGGGATTGGCGACGGTGGCGGAGACGACACCCGCTTTCATAAAATGGCCGAACGCGCCGAAGGCCGTCATACTTTTGTACAAAATGTAATGAAATTTGTACAGACCTACCAAGTAGATGGGGTGGATTTGGACTGGGAATACCCTGATGAAGATAGTCCCTCTGCCGATCACTATGTGGCATTAGTCAATGAACTTGGTGACGCGCTTCATGCCAAAGGCAAAAAACTAACGGCAGCCGTGATTTCGTACGGGAAAAAAGGCTATGGAATGAAAAAAGAAGCCCTCGACAAAATGGACTGGATTAATCTAATGGCTTATGACGATGATTATGGCCCTAACTACATCAAAGCACACTCGCCTTATTCGTTGGCTATCAAGAGTTTAGACTATTGGATAAAAGAACGTGGCGTACCTGCCCACAAAGCCATTTTAGGATTGCCTTTCTATTCTAAAAAAGGCATGGGCAACTATGGCCCCGATTATAAAAACCTCCTCAAAGACGGTGCAAGTCCTTACGATGACTACTGGAAAGGAGCTTTTTATAACGGCATGATGACCATCGAACTCAAAACCAAACTCGCCAAAGAACGCGGCTGTGGTGGCATGATGATTTGGGAAATTTCACACGATACCAACGACGAGTTTTCTTTGTTAAAAGCTATTAAACGAGGAGCTAAATAAAGTGTAAAGTTTATCGTCTGACTATCGTCTGAAGTTTATGGTCTGACTATCGTCTGACCTATGTAATACGAATTTTCCCTACTGAAAGCCATTCAGCGAGGAGCTAAATAAAGGAGTTACCATACAAAGGTAGCAACGGCCTTTCCTTCAAGAGTAGGCGTGGCTTGTTTGTTTTTATGACGGATATTGAACTTCACGGGCTTGTCACTTTCATTCATCACAATGAGTACTGTTTTTCCATCGGGGGTTTTGAAAGCAACGTTGGGAAGGCTCATGGTTACGTTGGAGGCGATACGCACCGAACCCGGACGCACAAACTTAGACGCATGAGCAATGATGTAGTAAGCAGGATTACGGCTCACCGTTTCGCCAATCGTCAATGCCCCAAGACAAGCCGTACAGCCGCCGTCGGTGTAGGGTTTTTGCTGGGGGTCGGCAGCCAAATTCCACTCCAAAACCGTTTTTGACCAGTTTCGCGATGCACCAATGATAAGGTTTTTGGCGTGCCACATCAAATCACCGCCAAAATTGGAAGGAGCACCAATCCATTGCTCCATAAAGTAGAGATTTTTGTCGGGGTGCGCTTCATGTACATCCCGCAAGTTTTCAATGTTTCCACCGTACAAATGAAAAGCCGAACCATCAATGTATTTTCGGGCTTCGGGGTCATTTAAGACACTGATGGCATAGTCGGGGCGGTCGGCGTTGTGGTCATAAATCAGGATTTTGGTTGTTAGTTTGGCAGCTTTAAAAACAGGACCCAAACTTTTTTTGATGAAAGCCGCCTGCTCATCCTGCGGCATCAACAGGCTGGGATTATTATCAGGGTTAAGGGGTTCATTTTGTACTGTTATGGCTTCTATCTGAATTCCCTCTTTTTTCATCGCTTGAATATATTTGACCAAGTACCTCGCATACGCGTCATAAAATTCGGGTTTCAGGCTTCCTCCTTTAGAAGCACCGTTGGTTTTCATCCAGACTGGCGGCGTCCACGGCGAACCCAAGATTTTGATTTGGGGGTTAATCTTTAAAATTTGTTTCAAAATGGGGATTAACTCTTTTTGTTCTTCGGCCAAGGTAAACTTTGCCAAACTGGAGTCGGTTTGGCCTGCCGGTAAATCGTCGTAGGTAAATACATGATCGCTCAAGTCAGAAGCTCCAACGCTAATGCGCAAATAACTAACTCCAATATTATTTTGGTGGGTGGCAAATAACTCTTCTAACAACTTAGTACGGTCGGAAACACTCATACGCGCCAGCAACTGCGCACTTCCTCCCGTGAGCGTATAACCAAATCCATCCATACTTTGAAACCGTTTGGTATCGTCCACATAAATACTGGGTAGGACGTTGGCCAAGGGGCCAAAGGTTAATTTTTCAGTTTGTTTTTGAAACAAAACGGATTTGTCGGCCTTAGTTAGCCAAAGTTCAGCTTGCTGGCCACGTGCCAAAATCGCAATAAAAAGAAAAAGAAGATAGCTGTTTTTCATGTCCAAAGTTGTTACCAAAAATTTATTTTACCCTTCAAAAAACAGCCCCGAAAGTAGCTTAGTATCGCTTTTTCGGGGCTGTTTTGATTAAAAAACACTAACTACGTTTTACAGTTTTCTCACCCAAATATTACGAAACTGAGTCTTATTTCCGTGGTCTTGGAGGTGAATTACATCATCTCCGTGCGCTTCTGGGTAGTGATGCAATCCAATATAAAGCGTTAATCCATTGATAGTTGTGTTATTTTGAACCAACACCCCATTCAAGAAAACAGTGATACGGGCAGGATAATCAAGCCGTCCGTCGGGTTTGAAACGAGGCGCAGTATATACTACATCATACACATTCCACTCCAGCGGGCTACGCATAGGGTTAACGAGCGGCGCATGGTCTTTATAGATACTTCCTGCTTGACCATTGCGATACGAACGGTTTTGGTAAGAATCCAAAATTTGTAGCTCATAACGATCTTGGAAGAACACGCCACTATTACCGCGTCCTTGGCTGGCACCTTCTACTACATCAGGTGCACTGAATTCGAGGTGAAGTTGACAATCCCCAAATTTCATTTTGGTTTTGATATCGCCGCTTTTAGGAACCACTTCCATGTGGTCGCCGTTTACGATTTTCCACGGAGCAGGGCCTCCATCTTTAGCAGATACCCACTGCGAAAGGTCTTTGCCATCAAAAAGAACAATCGCATCCGAAGGAGGATCTCCCGCATTTTTACCGGGAGTGACGACGGCTACTTCGGGCTCCCAAATTTCGGTCATTTCGGGCTTCATCGGCATGGGAGAAACCGCAGGCGGAGTACCACCAGGCACTTGGGCAAAACCAACAGCAGCACCAGCCATTAAAGAAAGGGTTAAAAACGTCTTTTTCATCATTAGTTTATAGTTAATTAAAAGTTTGGTTACGAAAATTCATTGGTTAATTCATTAAAGAAGTCACAGCGCGTTTTTTAACGTAATATTATTCTCAATCGCACACAAATACGCTTAAATAATCGGGAGAGGAGGAAGTAATTTGCTTGAGCGATAGAGTTACATCCTGTGGAAGCACTTTACTTACACGCTTTTGAAGCTGTATAGCCACCTCTTTTTCAACGAGTTCGTATCTAATTTGGTTACGCGTTATTTTTAATTCTTTTTTTCGAGAAGCGGTAAGAACTGTCGTTTTGACCTTGTAATCTTTGTACGCCTTGAGTTCTTCAGCCACTTGTTCGGCAAGTAATTTAGCACTTGCATCATAATACACTTCAATTTCCCACACTTTGCGTGGAGCAACAATTTTGCTCACCAAAGATGCTTTTTTGGGCGAAGGTGCAGGCTTTATTTTTTCTGACTTATCACTGTTCGGATTAAGGATAGCGGCAATACCCGACACCAAGCCCAACACCAGCGTAAGCGCCATAAACATCCGAATCGAGCGGAGCATTTCGGGGCGCGGCTTAGGGCGGCTACTTTCACGATTTAGTAAGAAAAAAGACAAAATAAAGGCGATGGCACTCAGCCCCGAAATGCCATATTTTAGAAATTCAGCTAACTCACTTACCTGAAATTGAAGTATAACCATCTGGAAGAATTTGTATTTTGTCACGCTGGAAAGGAAGCCTCAACAACATGACAAATAACGGGCTTTAATGAGTTTTTACAAAATGGATTTCACAAAGGCGACCATCCACTGTGCCATCAAAGTACTGTGCAGAGGTTGTTCAAGGCTTTCTAAACCTTTGGCTATTTTCTCCGCTCCAATTCGCTCCACCCGCGAGCGCATAAGGGCTTCTTCGTAGGGTATTGGAAATTCGGGATGCGCTTGTACACCCAACATCCGCTCACCTACCCGAAACATCGCCACGGGGCAATCATCGGCAGCGGCCAAAACTACGCTATCAGGCGGCAATTGCAGCACTTGGTCTTGACACATCATCAACAAATTCAGCCTTTCCTGCGGAGGTTTTATCCGAAATTGCCCATCTCCCTCTGCCCAAAGCATTTTAAACTCATGCACCCCCACACACCAACCTACGGCTGATTTTTGAACTTTTCCTCCCAAGGCTTCTGCCAACATTTGATGTCCAAAACAAACCCCAAGATAGATTTTTTGCTGGTCATACAATTGTTTCACAAAAGCCTTGAGCGCCTGAATCCAAGGCTCATCCTCATAGACCGACGATTTTGACCCTGTGCAGATATAGACTTCACATTCATCAATTGAGGATGGAAAATACCCATTGGCAACGTCGTAAAAGACAAACTCCCAATCGGGCGCAAGGGGCTGAAATAAAGCAGGAAACATATCGCGGTAGTCGCCCGCGATATGCCGAAATTCATCGCGAACGTGGTCGCATTCTAAAAGACCGATTTTTAGTTTATTTTTCATTTCTCACAGATATACACAGATTGTGTTTCCACAGATAGTACAGATTTTAAAAATTCGCAATTCTTACCATAGAAACCTTATCCTCAAGTTTAGAAACGTTGAAGTTAATCAGCAGTCCTTACTTTTTACCGCTCAATTTTAGATACGTAAGTAATTGCTTAAAATGTACATCGGCCAATGAATCCGTTGATTTAATTTCTATAATCACCTTGTTTTCAACTAAAATGTCAAGCCGAAACCCAATGTCAAGTTGTATTGTTTCGTATTGCATTGGAATACCGAGCTGTGTTTGAACAGACAAACCTTCTTGTCTCAATTCATAAGACATTGCTTGTTCATATACAGACTCTAAAAGCCCAGGCCCAAGCTTTGAGTGTACTTTAAATGCACATCCTCGTATTTTATAAGAAATATCATTCTCTGTGAGCATCTGTGAGAAAAATCTGGGTAAATCTGTGAGAAAAATCAAAATCCACTCATTCGCAAATGAAACGACTTAGGCCGCGTCAAAGCTTCATACCCCAAAGCTGATAGGGTGCAGCCACGTCCAGAGTCTTTAACCCCCGTCCATGCCAATTCAGGGTCAAGATAATCACAACGATTCATAAACCACGTGCCCGTTTCGATTTGGTTACCAATGTGCAAAGCCGCCTCAGCGTCACTGGTCCAAACCGAGGCCGTAAGGCCGTAGTAGCTGTCGTTCATCAGTTGAATTGCCTCCTCGTCGCTACTTACTTTCATAATTCCCACGGCTGGGCCAAAGGTTTCTTCGGTCATAATCCGCATCGAATGATTGACATTGACCAACAATTGAGGTGCTAAATACGGTGTCCCCACTTGGTTGCTGGAAAACAACGAAGGATCAATAAGTGCATCGGCTCCTTGGTTCACGGCCTCCCGAATTTGGCCACGTACAAACTCCGCTGCGGAGGTGCGTACCATAGGCCCTAGGTGTACACCTGTCGTAAGTGGATTTCCCAAAACATATTGATTCACCAGATTGACCGCTCCTGCCACAAAATCGTCATAGACTTTTTCGTGTACATAAATTCTCTCAATACCACAGCAAGATTGTCCCGAATTAAACAACGCCCCATCTACCAAATTCTCAATCGAAAAAGCCAAAGGCGCGTCGGCACGTACGTAGGCGGGATCTTTACCCCCTAATTCCAAACCCGTAGCGATAAAACGTTCGGCAGCAGCCCGTTGCACGGCATGACCACCCGATACCGAACCCGTAAAAGCCACAAAATCAATGCGAGAATCGGCGATGATGCGAGCTACGTAGTCGTGGGTAGTGTGAAGATACTGAAAAACGCCCTCAGGCAAACCCGCCGCCTTGAATGCTTCCGCATAACGCTCGGCACAAAGCGGGGTTTGATGTGCATGTTTTAGGATAACTGAATTTCCTGCCAACAACGCAGGAATAACGACGTTGACAGAGGTCAAATAAGGATAATTCCAAGGAGCTACCACAAATACCGTTCCGAGGGCCTCACGGCGAATAAAACGCTGAAAGCCCTCTTTTTCCGATACTGACTTATCAGCCAAGGCATCCGTGGCTGCTTGCATCATATAACGAGCCCGTTCCTGAAATCCACGGCGAATTTCATTGGGTGTATAATCAATCGGCCTCCCCATCTGCCAAGTAAGTTCTTGACCAATCGCGTCGGCATTGGCCAAAAAGTACGCAACTGCTCGCTCACAAATAGCCATTCGTTCTGACAACGGAACGTTCTTCCACGCTTTTTGAGCGTTTTTTGCCGTAGTTAAAATATTTTCAATCTGGTTGGCGGTGGCGTATTCGCGCTCAAGATAGACTGAGCCGTCCACGGGAGAAATAACTTGAAAAGTTTTCATGAGTACAGTAGAAAGTAAGTCCGAAAAATACGGCTATTTTTTAAAATAGTTTATTAATTCTGCCCAAATAGCTTTATCTATATTTTAAATAGAGTTTAACCAATTTGGTAAATAGGTGAAAAATCAGAAAGTTTTAGGGTTATTTTCCTTAACTTCGTTACTATCAATAAACCCTAAACCACAAATGAAACTATCAGCAACCACTACCCTCATTGAATACTTTTATCATTGGGAAAAGACTACTCCCGATAAAATCTTTTTACGTCAACCATTTGGTGATTCTTGGCGTGATTTTACTTGGAAAGAGGCTGGTCAACAAGCCCGGAAACTGGCTTCCTACCTTACTTCTTTGGGCTTACCACCTAAGAGCCATATCGGATTAGTGTCTAAAAACTGTGCCGAATGGGTGATTTGCGATATGGCCATTATGATGTCAGGTCATGTATCAGTCCCTTTTTTTCCTACCCTTACCGCCGACCAAATTAACCTCGTACTCACCCATAGTGGCTGCAAAGTACTGCTCGTAGGAAAATTAGATGATTGGCAGGGTATGAAACCTGGGATTCCAGCCAGCGTTTCCTGCATCTCATTCCCCACTTATAATCCAGACCCCAGTCATGTGCAGTGGAACGACATCATGGCTATTCAAAAGCCAATGGATAATTCACCCGTGCCGAAGTTGGACGATTTAATGACGATTATCTATACCTCTGGCACTACGGGAAACCCCAAGGGAGTGATGCTTAGTTTTGGTTGCTTTGCAAGTTTCGCCGACACCATCAGTAGCTCAATGAATCTTGATAGTCCTAATTTACGACTGTTGTCTTACTTACCACTTTGTCATATTGCCGAGAGGGGTTATCTTGAAAATTGCGCCATTGCATCAGGAGCTACGATTAATTTCAGCGAAAGTATTGATACCTTCTCTAAAAATCTGGCGGAGGTTAGTCCAACACACTTCGGGTCAGTTCCCCGTATTTGGGTCAAGTTTCAACAAGGAATTTTAGCCAAGATGCCACAAAAAAAGCTCAATTTTCTACTTAGTATTCCCATTTTAAGTGGGATTGTTAAGAAAAAAATTCGCAAAGCATTGGGCCTTAACGATACGCAGCTTATTCTGGTGGGAGCAGCTCCCATGCCCGTGACATTACTACAATGGTTTCGAAAGTTGGATATTCATATTCAGGAAGTATATGGAATGACTGAAAATACGGGAGGTGCGAGTTTTATGCCCCGCCATGCCATCAAGGACGGTACTGTCGGAAAAATCTTAAAAAGCACCACCCTCAAAATTGATGCGGATACGGGCGAGATTTGTACCAAATCACCCCACAATCTGCTGGGCTATTACAACGAGCCGACCATGACCGCCGAAACAATTGACTCTGACGGATGGCTACATACTGGCGATGTAGGTATCCTTGATTCGGAAGGTTACCTCAAAATCACGGGAAGAGTAAAAGAAATGTACAAAACCAGCAAAGGGGAGTACATTGCACCTGCCCAAATAGAAATGGGCTTTGCCGATAACGTTTTCATCGAGCAAATTTGCGTAGTAGGCCAAGGAATCCCGCAACCCATTGCTTTGGTTGTATTATCCGAATCTGCCAAAGCCGAAACAAAAGATATTATCAATGAAAGCCTTTTCCACACCCTTCAGGCACTTAACCCTACGCTAAAATCGTACGAACGCGTACGAAAGGTAGTGGTTATGCAAGAAGCATGGACAGTAGAAAACAACCGCATGACTCCTACCCTCAAAATCAAGCGTAAGGAAATTGAAAAGGTTTTTGCTAATCATTTAGAAGACTGGTATGAGCGGCAGGAGGATATTATCTGGGAATAATACTATTACGCCCTAATTCCGACATTCGACGACAAAAAGTCAGGTTTGGTATTGATTCTCTAAACCAAAAGCACCAATATTTGCTTTTATTGAAGAATTTTGCCGTTAAAATTCTTCAATAACTAAAACCTACACATGAGAAAACTACATTTAATCGTAAGCTTATCGGTCATCGGGCTATTGTCCGTTGCGTTCGTCAACACAGATACCCCCAAACAAAGCCGAGGACTCGACTTGTCGGGGATGGATTTGACGGTGAGTCCACGTGAAGACTTCTTTTTGTACGCCAACGGAGCTTGGCTAAAAAAAACCGAAATTCCCGCCTCCGAAACGAGCTGGGGTTCTTTCAATATTTTGCGCAATGATAATTCCAAAAACATTAAAGCGATTCTGGAAGAAGCTGCCAAAAGTAAAGCCCCCGCAGGAAGTGTTCAGCAACGCGTAGGCGATTTTTTTGTATCAGGGATGGACACCCTCACTATTGAAAAACGCGGTTATACTCCCATTAAGCCTATTTTGGCAGAAATAGACAAAATCAAAGATTACAAGGATTTACTTCAATACTCTGCCACACATCCACTTGAAGGAGGAAATACCTTTGTAGGTATAGGAATTGGTACTGATGCCAAAAATCCAGATGCTTACGTAGTGAGTCTCCGTCAGACAGGCACAGGTTTGCCAGAAAAAGACTATTACACCAAAACGGACGAGTCCACCGTGAAAATCCGAGCGGCTTACAAAAAATACATTACAACTCTCTTTACACTTACGGGAACCGACCCAGCCAAAGCCACCCAATTGGCCGATGATATTTTGGCTTTGGAAACGCAAATCGCCACTTCGCACATGGGACGCATCGAAATGCGCAATCCTAATGCGTTGTATAACAAGTTTGCAGTGAAGGACTTTGCGGCAAAAGTACCCAATTTGGATTTGGAAAATATGATTGTTACGCTTCGGATGAAAACGGATTCTATCATCGTAGCACAACCCAAATACTATGAATCGCTGAATGAGCTCCTGACCAAAACACCGATTGATATTCTAAAAGCCAAAATGAAGTTCTCGGTCATTAGTGGGGCGGCCAACTTATTGAGTAAGGCTTTTGTGGAGGCAAGTTTTGAATATTCGGGCAAAGCCTTGAGCGGTCAGAAAGAACAACAAGAAAAAAACGTATGGATGAGTTGGTGGCAAACCTTCAAAAAGTATTTGAAACCCGCATCAATAGGCTTGAGTGGATGACTGCCGAAACCAAGGCCGAAGCTCTCAAAAAACTCAAGGCATTTACGCCAAAAATCGGTTATCCCTCCAAATGGAAAAACTACGATGGCGTAATCGTAAAGCGCGACGACTACTACGGTAATGTACGGGCATTTGGCAAGTGGCGTTACGAAGAAATGCTCAAACGTCTTGGAAAACCCGTGGATAAAACCGAATGGGGAATGACAGCCCCCACGGTGAATGCTTCTTATAGTCCATTACAAAATGCCATTACCTTTCCTGCGGGTATCTTACAATGGCCGTTTTTTGATGCCGAAGCCGACGATGCTTTTAATTATGGGGCAATTGGTGCGGTCATTGGCCATGAAATGACGCATGGTTTCGACGATCAAGGCCGTCAGTACAATTACATGGGAATGTTAAAAAATTGGTGGAAAAAAGAGGATAATGACCAATTTAAGCAACGCGCCCAAGTGGTTGTTGACCAATACGATAGCTTCACCGTTTTGGATGGTTTACACGTAAAAGGACAGCTGACTCTCGGCGAAAATATCGCTGACATTGGTGGGTTATCGGTAGCGTATGAGGCATTTAAAACTTATACCCAACAAGGGAAAAGCAACGAAAAAACAGATGGATTTACGCCTGACCAACGGTTTTTCTTGGCTTTTGGCCAGATTTGGCGCAACAAAAGCCGTGATGAAGCTCTTCGCCTTCGGGTAAATACCGACCCGCACTCTCCAGGGGAGTTTAGAAGCAATGGCCCTCTGTCGAACTTTGAGCCCTTTTACAAAGCTTTTGGTGTTCAACCTGGCGATAAAATGTATCGTCCCGAAAATACTCGTGTGAAGATTTGGTAACATTAGTTGCGTGTTTCTTTGCCGTAAAACATGGCAAAGAAACACGCAAAACTTAAAAGCTGTCGCTACTTTTTTGGCTTAAAAACGATCAACCCATCTTTGCTACGAGAGACCAAAATACACGTCTCAGCATTTCCATGAATAGCTTGAATATCACGCACTTCACCCGTCAATAAAAAGCCCGTTGAGGTAGGAAGCATAGGGGTGAAAGTTTTGCTTGATTTTGAAAAGCTGTTTTGTAAAATCAAACCATAACTTGCATCATAGCGACCTTGGTAGGTGCTTACATTGTAGAAATTGCCCCCCAATAAAATGTCGGGCTTACCATCATTGGTAACATCAGCAACGTGAATTGCAAAGGTTTTAGACACTTGGGCCTCGCTCGGCAAACGGTGCGTTTTGAATTTTCCTTTACCCAAGTTTTCCACCCAAACACTCTCAAACGTGTTGACTTCGTGTAACGTAGCGGCATCCAATTCAGCCGATTTGAAGATT
Organism: Runella sp.; assembly: GCA_044228585.1. Taxonomy (GTDB): domain Bacteria; phylum Bacteroidota; class Bacteroidia; order Cytophagales; family Spirosomataceae; genus Runella. Next base: position 11,360 of record JBGAUP010000005.1, read on the forward strand.
TTTTCAATGGTTTTTCCTGCAAAATCCTTGTAGTTGGGAAAACGTTTATTTAAGAAAGGCAGGGTTTTTCCGAGTTCATCTTTGGAAGCTACTGGATAAAAATCATCTCCGTCGCTGTAAGCCAAAATTTGGTCTGATTTCAGTCCTGTGTTTAGAAAATCCCCTTCATACATCCGCAAAACAGCGTTTTCAGTGCGACGGAATTTGGTATTTTCGCCTAAGTTGCCCACCACAAAGTCAGCATCTCCATCCCCATCCAAATCCGCCGATTTAATGGTCTGCCAAAATCCTTTCTTAGTGTCAAGTGCAGCGTTGAGAAGGTCTAATTTTTTATTGTTGTTTTCAAAAATGGTCATACCCATCCAGTCGCCTACTACCACCAAATCAGCGTCTTTGTCGTTGTCAACATCAACCCAGGTTGCGTCTGTAATCATCCCTGCTTTACGAAGTTGGGGCGCAAGTTTGTCGGTTTCGTCCGTGAACGTTCCCTTGCCATTATTGATAAATAAATAAGAATCAGGCGTTTGTCCGTAGTGATAAGCCACCACACGCCCGCCCACAAATAAATCCAGGTCGCCGTCTTGGTCAAAATCAAAAGGTTTGACACACGATTTATTGCTGTATAATGTAGGCAAGGCCGTTCGGTTACGGCTAAAAACACCTTTGCCATCATTGAGATACAGACGGTCGAGCAGCGGTTCATTCTGTGCAAAAAACTCATTGCCTCCGCTTACCACGTACAAATCCAAGTCTTTGTCGCCATCGGCATCAAAAAAGGCTGCATCGGTGTCTTCACAAAGCGTATCGGTCACAAAGGCGGCTTGTTTGCTTTCCACAAACTGCCCGTCTGGTTTCTGAACAAAAAGTTTTCCTGCTTGGTATTTGGGGCCTCCCACGTAAAAATCCTCCAATTTATCACCATTTACATCACCTACGGCCATTTTGGGGCCTTCGGTCGAAATCTTGAAGGGCATCAACGGCTCGCGCGTAAAATCGTAGTACTCGTTTTCTTTGTGGGTAAAATCAATGGGATATTGGGTTGAAACATTCTCAAACAACGGCTGTTTAGAAACCTCAAACTTCCAATTTTCAATGGCTGATTCTTGCCGAAGGGTAATCGTTTGGTTGGACTTGATGTTCTTAAAAATCTGGGCTTTTTGCGTGGGCCATACGACCACGAGCGAATCTATGGTAGCGGTTTTTCCCAAACCAAAAGTCAACCAAGGTTCTACCGACGACATAAAACCCCGTGTAGGCATATTCTGCTGATACAGCCATTTGTTGTTGGTTTTAAGATAGACTTTTGCTCCTATTCCAAAGTCGTTTCCTTTTAATCCTTGTAGTTTTACTTGAAGAAAATTATTCTTCAACCGTTCATTGGCTTTGTTTTCATAAACCCCCGCAGGGGCATTTAAGTTATTGGTAATCAGCTCTAAATCTCCGTCGTTGTCTAAGTCGGCATAAGCCGCCCCGTTGGCACAGTTGAAGTCCTTAAAACCCCAAACCAGTGATTTATCCTCAAACAATAAGCTGTCTGTACCTTTGTACAAGTAATTGTGCCAATGACCGTTGGGCATTTTCCCGAGGGCTTCGCCGTCGCTTTTTTTGCCTTTATCAAGCATCATTTCCACCATCGGGTTAGACACGTACTTGATGTATTCGAGGTCGTTGGGGCGGCGTTCGATGCCATTGGTAATAAAGAGGTCTTTTACGCCATCGTTGTCATAATCGGCCAGCAGCGGCGCCCAACTCCAATCCGTAGCCGAAATACCCGCCATGGCTCCAATATCGCTAAATCGCTCTCCTCCAAGGTTTAGTTGTAAGGTATTGCGGGTATATTGGTTGTAATAGCCAAATTGGAGTTTGTATAGATACACATCCAAGGGGTCTTCACCCATCGAAGATTTTTCAACTTTGGGATCTTGCGGATACATATCCATCGTCACGACATCAAGCAGTCCGTCGTTGTTGACATCGGCCATGTCGTTGCCCATCGAAAACTTACTGGTATGGGTAAAATGTTCGCGTAGCGATTCCTTAAACGTGCCGTTTTTCTGATTAATGTAATAGTAATCATCTTCGTGAAAGTCGTTGGCTACGTAAATATCTTCCCAACCGTCGTTGTTCAAATCACCAATCGAAATACCTAAGCCATAACCTTGCGGCGCAGCATAAATTCCTGCTTTGATGCTTACATCAGTAAAAACCTTCTTACCCCCAAATGAGGATACGGTTTTTACTCCCCCTTTGGGGGTGGGGGGGCTGTCGTTTCTAAACAAATAATCGCCTGCTAACTCATCGCGGTCGAGGGCGCGGACGTTGACGCGGTCGTAGGAAATAGAAGTATGGACAGCGTGGTTGAGCAAGTACATATCCAAATCGCCGTCGTGGTCATAATCGAAGAAAGCCGCTTGGGTCGAAAACCCTTGAAAATCTAAGCCATAGTCTTTTGATTTTTCGGAAAAAGTTCCGTCTTGGTTATTGATAAACAGCTCATTATGACCTTTAAAAGATTTATAGTTGCTGACGGCGCATACATAAATATCAAGCCAGCCGTCTCCATTGACATCCGCCATGGTTACGCCCGTTTTCCAATTGGCATTTCCTCCAATGTTGGCTTTTTCCGAGACATCCTCAAATTTTATGCCCCCCCCTTTTTGCGTTTTGTTGAGGTAAAGATGGTTTTTACCTTGGTTAGAGACAAAAAATAAATCCGACAATCCATCATTATTAACATCACCCACTGCCACCCCGCCTCCATTGTAAAAATAGAGATAGTCTAAAATATTGAGGTCTTTGCTATCACGAACGGTATTGACAAAAGTTACGCCACTTTTTTCAGGAGCAATTTGCTCAAAAAGTGCTGGTTCATCGGAGCTATCTTGCTGATTTTTAGAACAATGGGTAAGAACGAATAAACTAACTACTAAAACACTCAATGTGCTTATTTTCATTTTCATCATCACAGGTTATTTTTAAAAACTAATTCTTGAGGCGTAACTTTTCGAAGTTGCACAAAATCGTGTGTCAAGTGATCAAAATCAGCATCTGTAGTAACAAGATTCAACCCCAAAAGAGAAGCTGTTGCTGAGATCCATAAATCATGTTTGCCCATATTGCGGGCGGTGACCTTCAAGATAAAATTCGGGTGCTTTCCTTGGCTAAAAGCATCTATTTCAACATACCTTTCGAGTAGCGATTCGGAGTGGATATTGATTATATTAAGTTTTGAAATAATTTCATCCAATTGTTCTAACTTACGATCACCCCATTGATTTTGAAAAGCGATGGATTTAATTTCAGCATAGCTGACATACGAAATGTATTCGTCTTCTTGATTAGGATTTACTGTTTGATGAACAAAATCAAAGTTACTTTTTCTAATCAATGCGATTAGAATATTCGTATCGTACAAAATCGCCATTGCTTGCCCTTAGTATTACTTAGAAGTTTTGAGTTGTTGTAGAATGTCTAAAAACTCTTTGTCACTCATTGGTATCCCTTTTTTTGAAAGGTTCTTAATGGGTTTTACTCCTTTTGTTTCGGCATAGGCTTCCACTCCCCCAGCATTGAGTATTTCATCTGGAGAAATCGTTTTTATACGTCTGGGTTTACTTGCTTTCTGTACCATCTATTTGTGAACATTTAAGTCAAATTTACGTACTTATTTGCCTATATTCAATCCAAACACTTGTGCTTTATCTTTGTTTTTGGCTAAGATGATTAATTCTTTGCCATGGGTAGTTCGCGCTTTGCGCATTCTACGCACTTGTCCTCCTACCAAAAAGCCTGATTGTACTGGTTTTATGGCAACAAATTGAGGTTGTCCTTGGGCATTTTTGCCCATTCCTTTCAATAGTAAGCCATCGTTGGCATCATAACGCCCAATTTCTGGCAATACATCAAAGAAGTTTCCCGTCAGCAAAATGTCTAACTTTCCGTCTTGGTCATAATCGGTAGTTACAATGCCATGAATAGGGGAAAATTGAGCTTCCAACGGTAACGCTTGTAATTCAAACTCCCCTTTTCCATTGTTGATAAGTAAAGAAGTGTTGGGTTGCGAAGCCGTTCTTTTCTGTACTCCCGACATTTGTTCATTGGTAAAAACGGCTTCAATCGGTTGACCTGCGTAGTCGGCATGTTTCACAAATCGTTTTTTGATAATGGGTAAAACTTTCTGTAAATCAGGCTTTAACACCATCGGATAAGCCTTACCGTCAGGATTATAACAAACGATGATTTGTTCCACACTTCCATTTCGGTCAAAATCATTGACGTAAAGTTGGGCGGGTTCTTTTTCAGTGCATTGCAATTTGGTATTGCGACCTAAATTCCCAACCACAAAATCTATATCGCCGTCGTTATCAATATCAGCAGGTTCGAGGGTATTCCACCAACCGTTTGAATTTGGAACGGTACGGTTAAGTGACTGAGGAAACTTACCTTTTTGGTTTTCTAAAATTAGGATTGGCATCCAGTCGCCCACCGCCACCAGTTCGGGATAACCATCTTTGTTCAAGTCTATCCAACGCGCATCTGTCACCATTCCCAGTTGATTGTTCATCATCACTTGCTTGGTGACGTCGGTGAAGCGACCCGAACCATCGTTTTGGAGCAAATAGCTTTGCGGATTGTAACCATACTTTCCTGAAATCATGCGTGTACCTACAAACAAGTCTTGGTCACCGTCGCGGTCATAATCAGCAGCAACTACGCACGAGCCGTTTTCAAAAATTTTCGGTAATCTATCAGAAGCCGAAAAATTTCCTTTTCCATCGTTGAGATAAAGTATATCAGCCAATACTGCCTCGCCTGTTAAAAATTCATTTCCACCCGTAACTACATATAAATCAAGGTCTTTATCTCCGTCAGCATCAAAAAACGTAGCGGCAGTTTCATCGGCATCGTTGGGTTTTACAAATGCTGCCTGCGTTGATTTATTGAACGTACCATTGGCATTTTGTACAAAAAGAGCGCGTGACTTTCCTGCGCCACCGCCAATGTAGGCATCGTCCAAGCCATCACCGTTTATATCTCCTACGGCCAATGCGGGACCTTGGGTAGAATACATTTGTTTGAGCAGACCATCGCGGTTGTAGTCAACAAAATTATTTTCTTCGTGTACAAAATCGAAGCCAGATGTAGCCGTAATATCCTTAAAAGGCAGACTCACAACTTTAGGCGTCGGTATTTTCCAAACTTGTTTTGCGGCGGCATAGTCAAGGGTAAGCTCTGTATCGGCCTTAATATTTTTCAACGATTGCTTTTTATCATCAGGCCAAATAACCGTTAGTGAGTCAATTTGAGGGTTTTGGCCTAAACCAAATACCAAGTTCAAATCACTTGACGATTGAAACCCTCGGTTGGGCATTTGTTGCAAATATTGGGTTTGCCCTTTTTGATAGATATAGACTTTAGCCCCGATAGCGTGGGGATTGGCTCCTGTTCCTTTTAGTTTTACACGTAAAAAATGTGTGTTTAATTTCTCAACCGATTGGTTACGAAATACACCTAAGGCCGCATTATTATTATTAACAACCAAATCTAAGTCTCCATCGTTGTCCAAATCGCCATAAGCAGCCCCGTTTGAAAAACTGGGTTCTCCTAAGCCCCAAGTGTTGGCTTTGTCTTCAAACTGAAGATTCCCTTTGTTTCTAAAAGCAAAATTGGGTATGGGGGTGGTCGAAATCATATCCACAAACTTGCGATAGTCAAACTGCATTCTCCCCTCAATCATGGCCTGAATATTACTTTGGTCGGATAAAAAAGCCACGTAGTCTTGGTCGGTTAAGTTACGAACAATACCGTTTGCAATAAACAAATCCTTTTGACCATCGTTATCCATGTCAAAAATCAATGCTCCCCAACTCCAATCCGTTGCATGAACACCCGCCATTTGACCTACTTCGGTAAAGGAAGGAGTGGAAACTTCCCCCTTACCCCCTCCTGTAGAGGGGGAAGTTGCTTTTCCCCTCCCTTCAGGGGAGGGCAAGGGTGGGGTGACTCCCTGATTCAAATGCAGCATATTGCGCATATACTGATGCCAATAGTCTTGCTTTAGTTTAAATTCGGTAAGTTCATAGCCTTCAAATACGGAAGTAGTTTTGAGGCGTTTATCGTCGCGGGGTAGCATATCGGTCACAAAAATATCCAATTGCCCATCGTTGTTAATATCGGCAATATCAGCTCCCATCGAAGATAAGCTAATGTGATTCATGCTTTCTTCGAGCGACTCTTTGAAGGTTCCGTTTCGTTGGTTGATGTATAAGTAGTCGCGTTCGTAGAAATCATTGGAAATATAAATATCCAACCAATTATCCTCATTGACATCCCCAATGGTAATTCCTAATCCAAAGGCGATTAAACTCCCATAAATCCCAGCCTCTTCACTGACATCGGTAAAGATGGGTTTCTGTGTCTGATTTTTATTTGTATTCTGATTACTAACTGCTATTTCCTTCCGACTATTGACTGTTGACTGAGAACTAACCGTTTCATTTCGAAACAATTTATGCCCCCCAAGGGCATCACGAAACTTTCTAAAATTTTGATATTGAAGTTTATCAACGGGGGTAAAGCTATTGTTAAGCAAATACATGTCTAAATCTCCGTCGCGGTCGTAGTCAAAAAAGGCAGCGTGAGTTGAAAAACCGCCGTCTAATAAGCCGTACTCGGTGGCTTGGTCTATAAATTTGGGCACTCCGTCTGCGCCAATCCCTTGATTAATAAACAATTCGTTTCCACGACTATCTCCTTTGATATTTCCTGCATTACAAACATAAATATCCATGAGTCCATCGCCATTGACATCTGCAAAAGTCGCCCCTGTGGACCATGCTTTTGTGCCACCTACCCCTGCACGAATCGTAACGTCATCAAACTTCCAGAGGTCGGTTGCATTTTTACCTTTGTTGATATACAGATGATTTTCTTCAAAATTAGAAGTGACATAAATATCGGCCCATCCGTCGTTGTTTACATCACCAATTGCTACGCCACCTCCATTGTAGAAATTGCGGTAGTTGAAAATATTGAGTTCTTTTTTATCAAGAATTCGGTTGACAAATCCAATTCCTGTACGAGAAGAAGACAAGGATTCAAAAAGGTTTTCATCGGCTGCATTGTTACAACTACTCAAAAACAAAAGACATGATAAAAGAATAGCGTAATTAAATTTTAAGTTTTTCATCATAGGTATTATTGTTCTTTGTCATTGGTAGAACTTCCACAAAATTAACCAAAAATTTAACGTTCGATGCGGGGTTTGAAACTCTGTCGGCGTTTTTGAATACAAAACAAAAGCGAGTGAGATATTACACTCACTCGCTTTTCCATTACTTCATGAATCTATCAAGATTCGGTCAACTTAGTAACCAGGGTTTTGAGTCAAACCTGGGTTAGCATCACGACGTTGTTGTGGAATTGGAAACAACAATGTTTTAGCAGAAGGTTCTTTCATAAATTTAGAAGAGAACTTACCCCCAACTTTGTTGAACTCGCCAAAACGAACCAAGTCATTACGACGCCATGCCTCCCATGCCAATTCACGACCACGCTCTGCCAAGATATTGTCAAGGGTTAGTTGAGCAGCTGTCCAAGCTGGCACCCCCGCCCGAGCACGTACAATATTGAAATCAGGAAGAGCTTCTGTGGTTTTGCCTAAACGGAAGTTAGCTTCGCCTCTCATCAAGTAAACGTCAGCCAAACGGAACATAGCCCAGTCGTTATCTTGGTCTGAAACTGTGTTACCACGTTGGATTTCATATTTACCTAAACGGACACCTGCTCCTTGGAACTCAGGGTCAGCCGATGTCATTTCGTCTTTGGTCATGTTAGGATCAAAGTTCAAATCCTTGCCGTTATCATCTTTCAATGGCTTACCATCTGCTCCGTACTGGACACCAGCGATAAACATGTTGCGACGAACGTCGGTACTTGAGAAAGAATTATAAAACTCGGCAATGGTACAAAAACCATTCCAAGGCTGACCGCTCAAGTTATAAGTACTTTGGCTTTGATAGTGGAGCGTACGATAAGCGATGTTCATACCACCTGCTTGGAAACGGTCAAAAGGAATCGCCCAAATGTTTTCTCCTGAACCTTGGTTGCTTACTGAAAAGTTTGAGAGATAATTAGATTCCAATTTGAATTTACCAGAGTTGATGATGGCAGTACAAGCATCAGCAGCTTTTTGCCACTGTGGAGTACCTGTATAAACACCAGCATTCAAGTAAACTTTGGCCAAAATTGCCTGAGCAGTCAATTTGTTGATACGGCCATAGTAAGAACCTCCTACATTGTCAGAAAGATTTGGAAGTGACTCTGTCAATTCCTTTTCTACAAAAGCATACACTTGAGCACGGGGAGTAGTAGTAGCAGTTCCAGTAGATGTCTCAGTGATTATAGGTACGTTACCAAAATAATCCATTGCCAAGAAGTAATAGAAAGCACGAACAGCTCTCAATTCAGCAATCGCAGTTGTATTGCCAGCCACTTGAGGAATCAATTGGTTAATTGGGTTTACACCAGATTCGTAAATCCATCCCCAAATATCGTTGATTGGACCATGTGTAGTTGTCCAAGTGTGGCGGTTGTAATTCAACCAGTTTCCACCGTCGTACCAGTCTTTACCACGGGTAGGAACCAAACCTACATCCGTAGTTACTTCTGCATTATGAATATTCCAGGCATAACCACGTAAACCAGAATAAGCAGGGCCTAAAAGTGCTGCCAATTGCTCTGGAGTTTTACCGAAACCATCTTTTGGTACAACCCCAAAAACCGACTCGTCCAAATTGGTACAAGAAGCCATTGTAAGGATTCCTGCCAATGCAAGGTAAGAGAATGTTTTTTTCATTTTGGATGATGTTAAATTTTATTTGTTACAAAACAGTAACAGTATGTTTTTATGTACGATGTTTAAACATTTTTGGATGCGTCTAAACATCGTATTTTTTTAGAATGACAAATTAAAGCCAACTTGGAATCCACGAGCTTTAGGGAACTGCTGCTTAGTATAGATACCAGCTGTTGCAAAACCTGTATTCATCTCAGGATCAACTCCTTTGAACTTAGTCAATACAAACAAGTTGTTGCCTGATACATATACCTGGGCACGGCTCAATACACCTTTCGCAGGAATTGTATAGCCTAAACGGAAGTTAGCCAAACGTACAAAACTACCATCTTCTACAAAGTAGCTAAATGCCCCTGTTTTGGTATCACGTACGGGAGATGTAGCCGCTTCCCGAAGTGTGTTTTCAGCAGGAAGACGATTGTTAGGATTGGCATACAACATACGCTCTGCGTTGAAGATTTTGTTACCAAATTGTCCATTCAACAAGAAGCTCAATGAGAATGCTTTGTAGCTAAAGTTGTTGGTCAAAGAAGCCGTAAATTTAGGAAGCGGGCTTCCTTGGTAGTCACGGTCTGCATCGTTTTCACTAATTTTGCCATCTCCATCAATATCTTTGAATACAAATTGGCCTTTATCGTCCAACTTTTCTACAATACCACCAAAGAATGCACCTACGGGCAAACCTACCTTAATAAGTGAAAAAGGAACGGCAGAAGTACCGCGGGTGGCAGCTCCTAAACCAGAGAATAAAAAGATTTTGTCAGAGCCAACAAATTCTCCTTTGGCAAGTGCTGTCACTTCATTTTTAAGTGTAGCGGCTGCTACAGTTACATCATAACGAAATTCTCCTTTGTCAACAATACCTGCATTTAATGACAATTCTAAACCTTGGTTACGCATTGAGCCTACGTTAGCTAAGATAGTTGGATACAAAGGTTTGATAGAAAGCGGTGCAGTGATTTCGTATAATAAGTCTCTTGTATTACGGATATAATAATCCAATGAACCTGTAATACGATAATTCCATAACGCGAAGTCAATACCTGCGCCATAGTTTTCGTTTACTTCCCATTTCAAATCTGGGTTAGGATTCTGTGAAGGCTTGTAAGATGGTAACCAGTTACCGTTGTCGTAGTACTTATCGCTTGGGCCTACCAACGCCAGTGAGCGGTAAGGAGCAATACCTTCTGAGTTACCCGTTTGACCGTAGTTTACGCGGAATTTCAAATTATTGATGGTTGGGTTGCCTTTCAAGAAAGCCTCTTCAGACAATGTCCAGCCTACCGATAATGATGGGAAAAGCCCCCATTTGTTGTTTTGTCCGAATTTAGTAGAGCCATCGCGGCGTACTGTCAATGTAGCGAAGTATTTGTTATTCAACGCAGCAGTTGCACGGCCAAAGAAAGAAATCAGCTTGTAATTTGAGCGAAAAGATCCAACAGCATCATTTGCACGTTGTCCTAACGATACCCCAGCTCCAGCACCTAAGTTATTGAATAATAAATCATCGGTAATAAAGTTGTTGTTTACTGCATTAAAGCCTTCAAAATCGACATCTTGATAGGAATAGCCACCCAGTGCGCCAAAGTTTAGCCCACCAAATGTTTTATTGTAGTTCAATGTAAGCTCTAATAATTTGTCTTGACTTGGACCTGCGTCAATTGGACCAGAAGAACGGCTACCAGTTCCTAAGCCAGCTTGGGCTGATTTAGGAATACGGGAGATGTAAGAATACCCATTCTGATTTGATCCTTTCAACGCACCATTAACCCCAAACACCAAATCTTTTGTAAGATTGTATTTTAAGTTTACGTTACCTAAATATTCAATTGATTTTGAATAGTTAGTAGTTTGCTCTAATAATGCAACTGGGTTGAAGATGGCAAATTCACCCAAACGTTCAAAATAACCCGTTCCTGCGGCAATGCTACCAGGTGTTTGGAATGCTGCATTAGTAGTATAAACAGGGTCTGTTGGCATATTGGTGATTGAATAAGTAAACGCGTCGTAGTTTACGTAATCACGTTTGCCAGTGATAAGCGATAAATTGGTAGCAATTTTCAACTTACCATTCAAAGCGGTTTGGTCTAAGTTGATACGTGCACTTACACGCTCAAAGCCAGATTTCTTCACCAAACCCTGTTGGTTTAAATAACCAATTGAAGCACGATAGCTAAAGTTTTCAGTCCCTCCTGAGAAGGCCAAGTTGTGGCTTGTGATAGGTGCTTTACGTGTGATTTCTTCAAACCAGTTTGTGTTGGCACCTTGATCATTCCCAAGTGTAAGGCCCAATTTCTTTATAGCATCGCGGAATTCAGATGCGTTCATGTAATCCGGAGCTTTGGCTACCATATCCACACCAAACTGCGCGTTATAATCAACAGATGCACGACCCGATTTACCACGTTTAGTAGTAATTAAGATAACCCCATTAGAAGCACGCGCACCGTAGATAGCGGCAGAAGAAGCATCACGCAATACGTCCACTGAAGCTATGTCATTTACGTCAATGTTTTGGATGGGTACGCCTGGTACGCCGTCAATTACATAAAGTGGGTCAGAGCCAGCAGCCAAAGAACCTACCCCACGCAAACGAACCGTTGGACGTGCATTAGGGTCAGAACCTGTTTGGTTGATGGTCAGACCAGCTACTTTACCTTGTACAGCAGCAAGTGGATTAGCAATAACCCCAGCGTTAAATTCTTTCGAACTTACACTGGCAACTGTACCTGAAATTTCCTGGCGTTTTTGGGTACCATAACCCACTACCACGACTTCATTCAGAACTTGGTTATCTTCAGCTAGGCTTACATCCACTACACTGCGGCTACCTACCGCAACTTCTTGCGTTTTGTAGCCTACAAAGCTGAAAACGAGAGTGGCATTTTCAGGAACGGCGATTTTGTAGTTACCGTCCACGTCGGTATTGGCACCACGCTGAGTACCTTTTACGGCGATGCTTACGCCTGGCATCCCTGTGCCGCTCGCATCTTTTACTTTACCGGAGACTTGTTTGTCCTGAGCCCATACGCTCAAAGACATCACCGATAGCAGAACCGCCAGTACATAGACGGCTCGGTGTCGTGTATTGGATACACGACCCACTAAGGGGAAACTGTTCATCATAGGTTGATAATTGTTTTTGTGAATGATTACCTATTGGCCAAAGCAATCTGTAACAGACTCACTACTACGGTTTTTGGATTGTTCCAAGTAATTGTTATCCACAAATGCTTTAACCAGTCAGCAAATTACAATAATTAATTTTTATAATACAAATTTATAAAATTAAAAAGGTTGAATCAACTGTCCTACAACTTCAATTATTAGCCTCGAAAAAGACTTATTCTACCATATTTTATTCCAAAAATTTCACAGAACGATAGCTTTACCTAACTTTGCAAAAGATAACTTAAATCTCTCATTATGAAATTTTTTATTGATACTGCCAACCTCAAAGAAATTCAAGAAGCATACGACTTAGGCGTGTTAGACGGGGTAACTACTAATCCATCGCTCATGGCCAAAGAAGGAATCACGGGAAAAGCCAATGTAATGGCACATTATAAGGCCATCTGTAACATTGTAGAAGGCGACGTAAGTGCTGAGGTGATTTCGACTGATTTTGAGGGAATGATCAGAGAAGCCAATGAACTCATTGAAATTGACGAGAAAATCGTGGTAAAGATGCAAGATGATTAAAGATGGAGTTAAAGCCATAAAAAGCTTGTCTGACCGTGGTATCCGTACCAATTGTACCCTCGTGTTTTCGGCAGGCCAAGCATTGCCTGGCAGCCAAGGCGGGTGCTACTTACGTTTCTCCTTTTATTGGTCGTTTAGACGACATATCCATGGATGGAATGGATTTGATTGAACAAATCGTTACGATTTATCAAAATTACGGCTTCACTACCGAAGTACTGGCAGCATCTGTTCGCCATCCTATCCACCTTCTTAAATGTGCCGAATTGGGGGCTGATGTCGTTACGTGTCCTCTCAATGTGATTACTTCCCTCCTTAAACACCCTCTTACCGACATCGGTTTAGAGAAGTTTTTGGCTGATTACAAAAAAGGAAATCAATAAAAATTAGGAGTGAGTAGCGAGAAGTGAGTAGTAAGTAACAAAACCCACTTACTACTCACTACTCACTACTTATTACTCGCTACTGAAATTATGACCGCATTTTCTTCCGAACCCATTATTCAACTTGAAGGAGTTGATATTTACCAAAACGGGAATAAGCTTATTCTGGCAGATGTAAATTTTGAAATTAACAAGGGCGATTTTGTATTTCTAATTGGGCGAACGGGCAGCGGAAAAAGTTCATTATTAAAAACGCTCTACGGGGACTTATGGCTTGAATCTGGAAAAGGTACTGTTGTTGGTTATGAACTTCAAAAACTCAAACGAGCCGATATCCCTTTTCTTCGTCGAAAAATTGGAATTGTTTTTCAAGATTTTCAATTGTTTTTTGATCGAACTGTTGAAGAAAACTTAGAATTTGTATTACGGGCGACAGGGTGGACAGACAAAGCACTGATTAAAAACCGTATCTCAGAAGTACTTATGCAAGTAGGTTTAGGGATTTTACAGAAAAAAATGCCCCATCAGCTATCTGGCGGTGAACAGCAGCGGGTGGTAATAGCCCGGGCAATGCTTAATGAACCACAAATCTTATTAGCCGATGAACCCACTGGCAATCTTGACCCTGAAGTAGGTGAGCAAATTATGCAGGTATTTCAAACTATTAATACTGCTGGCACAGCAATTTTAATGGCTACCCACAATTATGACTTCCTAAAAAAATATCCAGCCCGAGTCCTGAAGTGCGAGAATGGAAGTGTGAGTGAGGTGTAAATATTAAAAAAATACAAAATTTATCGCCTCTGTTGTGTAAAATCGAATATTCTTCTTACTTTTGCAAAAAATAACTGCACTGAGCGCTTCGTAACGTCTCTGCGTTTTTTTCTTCGTCTGGGGTATTGGAGTCCCCATTTCTGTCTGTTAGAAAATCACGCTTCGAATTATTTGGCACCGGCTCATTGAGATTTCATGAGTGTTCCGTGCATGGGCAATTTTTAAAAATCCTGTTGTTGATCGTAATCCACCGATAGATTGAGTTATGGAACTCATTAGGTGGAGGTAATCGTCGAATGGTTTTCGCTGGCGAAACCTCATTCGGTGCCAACGCTGTGCTTACCGCTCGAACAATTAACGGGACATTAACAACCGTTTAACTTGTGCATAAGCACGCAAAAACAATCAATGGAAGTACTTTTTGATTCATTAGGACTTTCGGAAGAAATTCTGAAAGCAGTAACAGAAATGGGTTTTACGAAACCCTCCCCTATTCAGGCAGAAGCCATCCCATCCCTTTTGGAAGGCCGTGATGTATTGGGACAAGCCCAAACAGGAACAGGAAAAACCGCCGCATTTGGCATTCCCGCACTTGAGCAAGTTGATATTTCGGACAAACGTACGCAAGCACTCATGCTTTGTCCTACCCGTGAGCTGGCCGTGCAGGTCACTGAAGAGTTACGTCGTATTGCCAAATACAAAAAAGGTTTAAAAGTAGAAACCGTTTACGGCGGAGATTCAATTGAACGCCAAATTCGTTCTTTAAAAATAGGTGCCCAAATCGTTGTTGGTACACCAGGCCGTGTCATGGATCTAATTGAACGTAAGGCACTTAAATTAGACTTTGTCAATTATGTAGTACTTGATGAGGCCGATGAAATGCTTGACATGGGTTTTCGTGAAGACATCGAAACTATCTTGGAAAGTGTCCCCGAAGAACGTCAAACCGTATTGTTTTCGGCCACCATGTCGAAGCCAATCATGAGTATTGCGCAAAAATTCCAAGAAAATCCTGTAATGATTAAAATCACTCGGAAAGAAGTAACCAACGAAAACATTGAGCAAACGTATTTTGAAGTAAAACAACGTGCCAAAATTGAAGTAACATGCCGCTTGTTGGATGCGTACGATTTGAAGCAGGTCATCATTTTCTGTAATACCAAACGTAAAGTAGATGAAGTAACCGAAGAACTCTCGGCCAAAGGCTACTCAGTAGAGAGTTTGCACGGGGATTTGCGCCAAACACAACGGAATCAGGTAATGGCAAAATTCCGTTCGGGGGCGGCTAATATCTTGGTAGCTACCGACGTAGCCGCTCGTGGGATTGACGTCTCTGGCATTGATGCGGTTATCAACTTTGATTTGCCTTTGGATGAGGAATACTACGTTCACCGTATTGGTCGTACAGGTCGTGCGGGCTTAACTGGTAAAGCATTGACCTTAGTAGCAAAAGACGAAAAATTCCGCCTTCGCCAAATTGAAACCTACACCAAAGTAAAAATTGACAAAGGTGTTATCCCCACTTTTGAAGATATCGTAGGCGTACGCAAAGCTCGGTTTATTGAGCAAGTAGAGCAAGCCGTTTCATCAGGCGATTTGGATTTGTACGAAGACATGTTGGGCATGTTGCACCACACAACGGGCTTCACTACCGAACAAATTGTAGCAGCATTAGTCAAAATCAACATGGGTCTTCAAAAAAGCGAATTTGCCGACCACGATTTGGCTTGGGATGCCGACCGCCGTCCCGCAGATAGAGGTTTTGAAAAACGCGGTAGATACGAAGACCGTGGTGGAAGAGGTGAAGAACGTGGCTCGGGCAGATTTGGTGATAGAGGAGGCCGCGAACGCGACGGAGACCGCCCTAAACGCAATGATGCGGGCATGGTAAGGCTATTTGTGAGTGTGGGCAGAAAAGATCGCGTACAACCACGTGACATCGTAGGGGCCATCGCTGGCGAAGCAGGGATTCCAGGTCGCGTCATTGGCTCAATTGACATTTTTGACGCCTATTCGTTTGTGGATGTGCCTGAGCGCGATGCACGTCGTGTGGTAGAAGCCATGAGTGGTAATACCATCAAAGGTAAAACTGTTAACATTGAGGTAGCCAGATAAATAATAGCTTAAATTAGCAAGGATGCACCCTAACGGTTCACAGTTTACAGTATGTTATGTATTGTAAATTGTGAACTGTTTTAGTTTTGGGGTAACTAAAACTATTTCAACTTATTTTTGGTTTAAAATTACCATTTATCAATTCCCTTTCGCAAGACAAATTAAACGTATCATGATAGAGAGACCCATTACTGACTGGTTGCCTCTGACCAAAAAGGAAGTTGAAAAAAGAGGTTGGGAGGAGGTTGATGTAGTCCTTGTTTCGGGGGATGCGTATGTTGACCATCCAGCCTTTGGAACGGCGGGCATTGGCCGTATTATCGAAAGCGAAGGATTTCGGGTAGCGATTGTAGCCCAACCCAACTGGAAAGACGATTTAAGAGATTTCAAGAAATTTGGAGAACCTAAGTATTTTTTTGGTGTAACAGCAGGCTGTATGGACTCGATGGTAAATCATTACACTGCCAACAAACGCCTTCGTTCCAATGACTCCTACACCCCAGGTGGAGAAGCGGGTTTTCGGCCTGATTATGCTACCACCGTTTATTCTAATATCTTAAAAAAACTCTACCCCAACGTACCCGTATTGATTGGGGGAATTGAAGCTTCACTCCGCCGAGTCACTCACTATGATTATTGGCAAGACAAACTGATGCCCACGATTCTGGCCGATTCAAAAGCAGATTTGTTGGTATATGGCATGGGCGAACAGCCTTTGCGAGAAATTTTACAGCGATTGAAAAACGGCGAAAACTTTGAATCGCTACACGATATTAATCAAGTAGCCTACTTACAAGATTCAAATGAAGAACTCCTTATCCATAAAAACTGGGAAACGGTAGAATTGGCCAGCCATGAGGTGTGTTTGGAAGATAAAATCAAATATGCTGCCAATTTTAAAATCGTGGAGGTAGAGTCCAATAAGTGGCAGGCTAATCGAATCATTCAGAAAGTGGGAGAGCAAACTTTGGTGATTAATCCCCCGTTCAAAATCATGGACGAACAGGAAATTGATGCCTCCTTCGATTTGCCTTACACACGTTTGCCACATCCCAAATACAAAAACCGCGGTACGATTCCTGCCTATGAAATGATCAAGTTCTCTATCAACATGCACCGAGGCTGTTTTGGGGGGTGTAGTTTTTGTACCATTTCGGCCCATCAAGGCAAATTTATCGCTTCCCGCAGCGAAAAGTCTATTATGAAGGAAGTAGAGGAAGTGACCAAGCATCCTGAATTCAAAGGTTATATTTCCGATTTGGGTGGTCCTTCGGCCAATATGTACCGCATGAAGGGCAAAGACGAGTCTATTTGTGCCCGCTGTTCGAGTCCCAGTTGTATTCATCCCGTTATTTGTTCCAATTTAGATACTTCCCACAAGCCCATTACCGAAATTTATCGAAAAGTAGATGCGCATCCTAAGGTTAAAAAAGCCTTTGTGGGTTCTGGAATTCGGTACGATTTGCTGGTGGACGATTTCAACAAGAACAACCAAGACGGCAACCACGACGAATACATGGAGCAGTTAGTGACACGCCATGTGTCGGGGCGATTAAAAGTAGCCCCCGAACATACTTCCGACGACACCTTACGCGTCATGCGCAAACCCTCTTTCAAATACTTTAAGCTTTTCAAGCAGAAATACGATAAAATTCAAGACAAACACAACCTCAATCAGCCCCTGATTCCCTACTTTATTTCGTCGCATCCTGGCTGTGAAGAGGCCGATATGGCTAACTTGGCCGCCGAAACCAAAGACTTAGGCTTTAAATTGGAGCAAGTGCAGGACTTTACACCTACCCCGATGACCGTTGCTGAGGTGATTTATTATTCGGGGGTTCATCCTTATACTTTGAAGCCTGTTTATACCGCCAAAACAAGGGAAGAAAAACAAAACCAAAACCGCTTTTTCTTTTGGTATAAACCCGAATTTAGAGATTTGATACGAAACCGCCTCCATAAACTCAAACGCCCTGACTTGGCGGATAGATTACTGGCAAAAAAGAAAAAATAGTTTGGAGTTTGCGATTCATCATACGCTTAATAAATCGCAAACTTCCTATTATATCTTCTTCAACGAAATCACTTCACTGTAAGCTTCATTGAGCGCCGCTACCATTTTGTTCCATTCTGGGAAACTTGATTTTTTAACCAATAAAGTATTCAATATCAAACTACTACGGACGATAATCTGTCCGTTTTTTTGTTCATAACTCAACTTAAAACCAAAATCGGGATGCGAAAATGAGGCATTGGTTGGCAGGTTTGTCACTTCATAGCCCGCAGGAATAGGTAAGAGGGTGACGTTTTCTTCTGCATGAGTAAACTCATGTTTCCAGTCATTCTTACGAGTAGGTTCTTGGCGTTTGTCGGCCCAAGGTCGGGTAAGATGTGGATTGATAAACAACTCTCCCGCTGCTTCTTGTACATAATCAGGCACACGAAAACTATACTCCAAATCAACAGGCAGGTCGCGCTGATTGATACCTGTTACGGTTTTTTGTTCTAAAGTAGATTTATTGGAGCCACGGCTCAGCAAACCTTTGTAATATTCGTCACGCTGGGGTTCTGAACGATATTGCACTGCCGATTTTACGGAGGTTTTCCACAACCCCTCAAACGACAATTTCCCTTTCCCCTTCAAAGTCTTGCCGTCGAGTGAAAGTACGATTGAATCTCGTTTAAAATTTTGTAATGCTGGAACAACGGGGACGAGAACGATTTCGTACTTATCTTCCGAAATCATCACCAACGCTTCTTTGCCTTGAATGTGAGACGTAGGTAACCCAAAATCAATCCGATCGTCGGTAGCATCCAATCCGCCATTGTCCCTTGTATTTGATAGCCGCAATCATGTGGTTATCCACACTCATCGAAGGTTTTCCACATAACGATACGGAATATCACACGCGTGCCAATCCACACCAAATGGGATTTTATTCCTGCCAAATTGAGCATAGTTGAGGTCAAACTTGCCATGTCTTTACAATCACCGTAGCGTTTTTGACACACGTCGGCGGCTTGTCGCGGCACAAAACCACCTAAGCCTTCTTCAAAAGCGATGTATTTGACATTGTCTTGCACCCAATAATAAATAGCTCTATTTTTTCCAGTTCGGTTTTGCCACGAGTAAGGGAGTCGGTCAAAACTTGAAGCTGCGCGTTGGGCTTTTTGTTGAGGTCTTTGACCAAACTTTTGTAATAATTAAATAGCTTTTGCACATCTCCCAGTACTTCTATGGTTTGGCCATTGGCAGTATAGCTTTCGACAAACAAAAGACCTGTGGTACATAGTGTCGCAAGGAGAGCGATTCTGATTCCAAGGGTGATGCTTTGAGATTTTGTGCTTTCCAGCTATACGTGGTTTTCCCATTTTGAGTAGTTTGTTTGAAAACAATTCCTTTCATATCGCCATAGGTTTTATAGGATACCTTGACCGAGGCGGGAAAAGTTACGGAAAACTCACTATTAAGAACGGGTACATAGTTGCCAAATATAAACCCCGAAAGCATATAAGGATTTTTGATTTGTTCGCGGTAAGAAACCGTACCAATTCCCCCTTGTTTGGCACCTGGAAAAGTAAACTTCTTCACCTGCATATCGTCAAAAAATATCCCTCCTCCTGGGCTTGGGCGTTCGGTTTTAAAATCAGTGACTGGCGTACGCTTAAACCCCGCTTTTTCGGGGACATAAGAAATGGCCTCTAAATCCTTGATTTCCTGAAAAGTATCCGAGAAATAAATACGTTCGTCGGCCCATACGCTCGCTCGTTCATCCAAAAAAACGCGGTCTTCTTGGTGCAATACTTCAATTTGTAATTCGCCATTGACCAAGTCCACTTTCACATGCTCAGAACGATTAATATAGGCCATTTCATCGTTGGGGAACTTGGCCTTTAATTGCGATACGTTTACTTTGGGCTGCGCCCAAAGTAGTGTGTGTAACGTAGAAAGTGAAAAGAAAACCAAAAAGTATAAAGTAGTATGAAAAGGCTTGTAAAGCATGGTGAAGAACATGATTAATGTAGATTACAAATAACGGAAGGTTTCGAGGAAAAGTTTTATTTTGCCCAATCTTAACCAAAGCAGGCTATGTCGGAAGAAACCAACAATCTGGTACAAACCCATCCCGAAGCGATTGAGCATTATCTCAAAATGCCTGATTTATTGCGAGATTTGCTTCTTCAATTAACAAAAGATTTTCAAACGGCACAAATACCCCTCCAACTGAATCCTGAGGAAAATTATTCTTTTGAAGGACTCCGCGATGGCCTTGAATGGGTACTCGAAAATCACCTAAAACAGGCTGGGTCATTAAAAAACCTACTCAATCGGGTAGATTTAACTGAAAAACAAATTCGTAAAGTGATTCCTGGCACCCCTTCTTCCAATTTAAAATCACTGTCTGAACTCATTATTAAAAGAGAACTTCAAAAAGTAGTGATTAGATATTGGTATCGGCAATCTTCAAAAAAATAACAAATAACTACAATTTTTAAAATTTTTTTTTAAACCTTCGTATCTTTGTACGTGTTTAAGTGACACATTTAATCTGTGAGGAATGAGTAATCGTTATGCGTCTTTGTCGCTTGAATTAACCACTGCGGTTGATGATGAGCGGCCCGTTTTTGTTTCTGGTAATTTTTGTGAGTGGTATCCCGATATAGCGCATTTTCGGATGCAAAAGATTGGAAGTGAGGCAAATATCACTTTCAGTTTCCTCCCGATTTTCGTTTTGACCAACCTCTTGAATATAAATATACGCGTGGTGGCTGGGATCAGGTAGAATTAGATGCTTTTGGCGAAACGCCTCAAAATCGAAAAATTCGTATCAAAAGTACCTTACAGCGAGATTTTGTACCCCATTGGCGCAAAAATGGACAGGCTTTTGATGTAAGTTTTGTACCTACTATCGAGACCGTAGCTGAAGCTTTTGAAATTCCTCAGCTGGGTCGCAAACGTCGAATAAGAATTTTATTACCACACGATTATCATACTTCTACCAAAACCTACCCCGTACTTTATCTGCAAGATGGTCAAAATCTATTCGGAGAAGGTTCGGTGTACGGCAACTGGGAGATTGATAAAAAAATGGCAATTCTGGCTGGACAAGGCAAAGGAGACATCATTATTGTGGCTATTGACCATGCCGACGAAGATCGCCTGCACGAATTTGCTCCCTACACAAATCCTAAATTTGGCAAAGGGGCAGGTAAAAAATATGCCAACTTTATTGTCAGAACGCTTAAACCCTACATTGATAAACATTATCGTACCCGCCCCGAACGACAATTTACAGGAATAGGTGGCAGTTCGATGGGAGGACTTATCAGTATTTATGCGGGATTGATGTACCCCGAAATCCTCGGGCGTTTAATGGTTTTTTCGCCTTCACTTTGGGTCTCAGACAAAATATACTTTGATTCAATCGAATTTTTCAACCCCTTAGAAACCAAGGTCTATGTGTATGCGGGAGGGAAAGAAGGTCGCTACATGATTCCAAGTGTGGAGCGATTGAAAGAAGCCGTCGAACGACAAGGATGGTCGCCTAATCGCCTACAATTCAAACTTTCTTTAGATCCTAAGGGAGAACATACCGAACTCCGCTGGGGCAAAGAGTTTCCTAAAGCCATAGAGTGGCTATTTAGCTAAACCTTTGCCCGTTTTGGCACTTTTTTTGCTGTAAGTCAAGAAACTTTACCCATTGGGGTATCTCTTTTCTTGATACTCAGAAAATTTAGTACCAGTGAAAATACATCGTCCGCAAGTTTTTATTTTACTACACTCCATTATTAAATGGCAGTGGGTTTGTTGTCGGCTCCTTGTTCACCATAACCGTTCCCGTATTGCGTATTCTATTTCTTTGATTTTACTAATGCTTGTTAATACCTCACAAGCACAGGTTCCCCTTATTTTAAAAGACATTAATACACAGGCTAACCCTCTGTTGACGAATTCAACCTTAGGAAGCGATCCTCGTTTTTTGACGAATCATAACGGTACATTGTTTTTCACAGCAAAGCAGAATGGAACAGCGACAGGTCTGGGGAAATCTACTGGCAAAGCCAATGGAACAATAAAAATTAGTGATTTATCAGGAACGGCCTACGGCTTAACCAGTACGGAAAATTGGTTGTATTTTGTAGCAGACCAACCCAATTTTGGCTTTGAGCTTTGGAAGTCAGACGGAACAGCAGCAGGCACGCTTCGGGTCAAAGATATTTATGAAGGTAGCGTCGGTAGTATGCCCAGTGGTCTTACCAACGCCAACGGAACGCTATATTTTGTGGCAACTACCCCCAGCCATGGAAGTGAGCTTTGGAAATCAAATGGAACGGAAGACGGCACCCTCTTGGTAAAAGATATTATTGGGGGAAGCACAGGTAGTAATCCACAGAACCTTACTAATATCAATGGAACACTGTATTTTGTGGCCAACGATGGGGTTAATGGATATGAACTTTGGAAAACCAACGGCACTTCGGCAGGAACGATACTCGTAAAAGACATCAACCCTGGCATAGCCAATAGTTCTCCTCAATGGCTCACTAATGTAAACGGCACACTCTATTTTACGGCCAACAACGGAACCAACGGCTATGAGCTTTGGAAATCGGACGGAACAAGCAGCGGAACAGTGATGGTAAAAGACATCTGGTCGGGTAGTTTTAATGGAATGCCCCATTTTTTAACGAACGTCAATGGTACTTTGTATTTTGCTGCTAATGATGGCGTGACGGGCGTTGAACTCTGGAAATCGAATGGAACTTCTTCAAATACTACAATAGTCGCCGATATTCAGCTTGGCAGCAAAAGTGGAGAGCCTCGCCACTTGAAGAACATAAAAGGTACTTTGTACTTTTCGGCAACCAATGGAATAGCAGGACAAGAACTCTGGAAATCAGACGGAACAACCGTAGGGACTTCCATGATAAAAAATATTCGTCTTGGAGGAGAAAGCTCCGGTAGTTTACCGTGTATGTTCAACGATAGTAAGGGGGTCGCCTATTTTACCGCCAATAATGGAGATTGTGGTCAGGAATTGTGGAAATCGGATGGAAAAGAAACTGCAACGAAGCTCGTTAGTGATCTTAAAGCAGGCGAAGGAAGCAGTGGCATTAGTAACATTGTCTCGGTAGCAGATACCTTATATTTTACGGCTGATGACGGCAAAAAAGGGGCTGAGATTTGGAAGCTTGAGTCATGTCTGCCGTTAAAAGCCCCTTCTGATACTACCATTTGCCATACTGGCCCTATTTCACTTCCTTTAATGGTTTCCAATTATGGCAGCTTTATCAATCAGGTTTGGCGCAAAGGAGGTTTTGATGGCCCTATTGTAGCCAACCCAACTTCTGTCATGCTGGATACAACAAAAACCGATTTTTACCTAACGGCACAATTGGGCTCAGGATGTACAAGTACAGCCCAAATTACGGTACGAACTATCCCATATCCAGAGAGTGTTGGAAGTATCCGAGTAATGTTGGAAGGGCCTTACCGATACGGAGTGGGTACAATGACTACCAAATTAAATGAACAAGGACTCTTACCTGGTCAAATCCCTACCAATCCATTGGGACTCAAGACACCTGCCAAACAGCCGTATTCAGGATTTCCGTGGTATTATAATGGCAATGAAACAGTAGGAAATTATAAGTCAAATATCACAGATTGGGTATTAATATCACTCCGAACCACCCCTAACGACCCTGCCAGTACGGTGTTTAAAGCAGCTGCCCTGCTACAAAACGATGGCTTGGTCAGTTCTATCACTGGCTGTCCAAGTCGCTTAAAAGACTTTACAAATTATTACGTGGTAGTGGAGCATCGCAACCATGTCGGAATCGTTTCTTCAACCCCTACTCTATTTATTAACGGCGGATTCTTTTATGATTTCACCATCAATCAGTCTTACATCCCACCTAATATGCCCGCCGTTGGTCAGAAGTATGCCGATACTCGGTTTATGATGTACGCGGGAGATTTCCAAAAATCAGCAGCCAGTAGCGAAATAAATGCCAACGATATTTCAGCTTGGCAACGACAGAATGGATTATTTGCTCGCTACTTATCGGGTGATACCAACATGGACGGAGAAGTGAATGCCCTTGACAAAATTCTTTGGAGCATCAATAACGGGTTATTTTCGGGAGTAAAGTTTTAAAAGATAGCACCAATGAAGAACAGATTCTACATCATTCTTTGTATTCAACTCCTATCAGGAATATTGTTTGGACAAGGGATACCTCAGGAAGTAACCTACGAACCCGACGAAGGTGGGTATCCTCAAGGTTATACGCCTGCTTCAAAATTAGGAACATTTGATTTATCAAGCACTGCCCCCAACGAGCCTTTTCGGCATTTATTCAAGCTATTTGAACCCCAAAAAGTAGTCTGGGATGACATAACTGACTTCCGCGATTTTGGCTTTAAAGCATTTTTTGGGGCAACTGGTGAAGGTAAACCTAAAGAAAACCGCTATTCTGACATCAACGAGGGAGCTTTTAGGGATGAATTTACAGTGGACGGAGAGTCATTTGGTAAAAACCCCATCTACTTACCCGACCCCAACCGCTTGCTTTCAGCACAAGGACAAACTTTTCGGTGTTTTAAGGCTCCGTTTGTATCCATTACCATTGAAAATGTAGATGAAGCAGGAAAATGGAATCCGTTTTTATTGACTGAGCATGAGTTAGACCGAAGAGCTAAATACGCGGGCGACTCCCGTATGGGCTTTTTGCGCTGGGACATCGAAACTTTTTCTAATGCCGAATGGCTGTCAATTCTACATGGAAGGCAAGTATGGGAAAACGGAAAATATCGCCATCATTTAAATGGCGGCACCAACTCTTCTTTTATGTATTTAGATGATAGTCAGTTTTTTAATTATGTTCAGCACCGTTGGAGTTACGTTTTTACGGAGTTGTTTTACAAAACGAAATTGTACAGCAAAAACGCAAAAATATGGCAGTATGGAGCAGGTCCCATCAACCAATTAGACCCTTTTATATTCCAACAATTTGACGACAATGGTAATATAAACTCCAACTGGGGGAGTCCTAATAACCCGATTTGGAAACTTAGGAATAGTTTTAATAATCGTGCTGTGAATGAGGAATTAAACTACATGGAAAGTTGGGATTTTGTACAACAATTTGCCATGTGGGCGATTCTTCAATATGATTCAGCAAACAATTATTGGGGAAATACCGACATCATTAGGTTAAAGGATACTCCTAAAAACAATGTAACCAGTGGCCCGCCGACTCGCTACCATGTCGTAGATATAGGGGCTGATGCCACAACTGGCAACCGTCGAGCGCGCATTTCACTCCATGCCCAAGACGGTAGCCTTCGACTTGCCGACCGAGAATACCGCGTAACTTTTCAACATTGGCGAGGCTTTGCAGAAGTAACCATTCCCGCTGGCACACATAGCGTAGAAATAACCACTACTTCACCCGAACTTGTGTGGCAAACCGACGATCACTTCTTATTAATCATTTGGAGTACACTTTATTGTGCTCGTTACCACGAACCCACCAAGCTGGGCTTTATCAATTGGGAACCTACGCCACGCACTTACAATTTTAGCCCTTATTCACTGGCTACTACCGATATTTTTGAACAACGGATTTATGATGCCATTGTGGGCTTTGCCAACTTACAAAACTACGGCGTAGTAAACTGGGAAGCCAATACGATTGGAAAAGTCAATCCCATGGTAAGAGAAAGTATTATTTTGGCGCAGAAAAAAATCGCTCCCTATAAAACCCACATCGAAAATCAAACTTTAATTTTTACCGATGTAAGTACCGATGGAGGCGAAACGTGGATTACGGGAGGCTATCCTCAAACCCCTTTTGACGCTCACTACAATGGTTGGTGGATGGGCGGATTCTACCAAAATAATCAACCATATCCCATGGTTTTAGGCTCTTACAATGCGCAGCAGCAAACTTTTTTGTTTGCACATCTGGCTGGAATGTTGCCTACGGGTTCACTCAACTACAAAGTTCGGGTCAAAATACCTAATACTTCCACTACTTACACTTTTGATTTGTCCTCTACTCGAAACTTAGCTTATTCGATTTTTAAGATTTAGGAGAGATTCTCACTCAGGCTTCCTGATACAGAGGAGTTATTAAGGTTTACTTCAACAAAACCGCATTAATAGCTTTCCAGTCCATCTGTTTCACTATCTGACGTGCGATATCAAAGGGGGCAGTAATAGTCACAACTAAGTTCTCAAATAATTTACCTCCTTTTCTAAATTGGGGCTGATAACGGATGTCCTGTCCTTTCTGCACAGGTTTGACATTCCACCCACCCAACAAAACCACCGTTTCCTGACGGCCATCAGCTCCTTCAAGGTCAGGCTTTAGGCGCACTTCTAAGGCCAAGGCACTACCAGGCACTGATATTATTTGTGAGTTCTCTACCAAACGAGCACTTTCGACATCTTGAAGGCGGTAGTTACCCAAGTTCATTTCTACACTAATAGAATAGGTATTATTCGTACTTTGTGAAACGGTGTTGGCGTTTTTACGATACATCGCATCACGCGGTACATAAAGCGACGGCTCTTGTCTTTTAGGGGGGGATAAGGTATCCAACTCCGCCTTTCGGGCGGTAGCTACTTCGGTACGCTCCATGATAAGGTCATAACGGTCGGTACAAATATGTACAAATCCTCCCCATTCTGAAGTTACCTCTAAACTACCTATTGAGTGTTTTTCGTCAAAAATCTTCCAACTACCATTAGGCGTCTTGGAAGTAAATTGACGTTGAAGTTCTTTCACTACCTGTTCATAGGCTTGGTTTTCTTGAGCAGTAGCAGGGCGGCATTGCGACTGTCCCACAATCACAACGCAGACAAACAAGGTAGTAAACAGAATTTTCATCTTTATATTCTTGCTAATTTAACTGGATAGGTTTGCTTGGCATTCCACTGACAGATATAGATATTTTCGTCATTGTCAACGCATACATCGTGACAGTGCATAAAAATCCCATCTACGGCAGCTTTGTCCTGTACCATCAACTGAAGTTGACCGTTGCGGTATTCTGGCTTGGTACCACCAGGGTTGGAAACGACTTTGTCATTTTTATCCAAAATCGTTACAAAACCAGAATTGTTGGTTTGGTTCAAATACCGTAAACGTGACCAGCATACTCCCGCAAATAAATGGTCGCCATGAATGACAGGACGGCATACAAACGCACCTGGCATAAAGATAGTAGAAAGATATTTGCCGTCTAAAGTAAATCTTTTGAAGGCATTGTGCGCTCGCGAAGTAATGATTAAGGTTGGATTGGCTTTGTTGCGATAATCAACTGTAATACCATGCGCTGTTGAAAATTGCTCATCGGCATCGCCCGCTCCGCCAAATTTACGGATAAACTCTCCCTTAGAAGAATACTGCAAAATCCATTGAGACCCGTACCCATCCGCTACATAAATATCCCCATTAGGGCCAATGGCTGTTTCGGTAGGCAAAAATTTATCTTCGGGTTTGTATGCCCCTACTTTAGAAGGGTGTTCAATCGTAAAAAGTGGCTTCCCATTCATGTCGGTTTTGGTCACTTTATTAGAATTGGGGTCGCAAATAAACAAAAACTCCTCACCGTTGGCGTTCCAAAGCGTAAGACCATGCCCCCCTGGATACTCGTGTCCCCAACTATCCAACAGTTTCCCCGACCGGTCATACACCAAAATATTGTTTTTTGTTTCGTCAGTCACCATAATAAGACGCCCTTTGCTGTCCATCACCATTTCGTGGCAGTTTTTGACGGGAAACTTGGAAGCATCTAATTTTCCCCAATTGGCCTGAATTTTATAGCGGTGCGAGCCATGACCGATGATATCGCCATCGGCAGGTTGAGACTTAGCCGAAGAAATAATGGAAGGCGCAAGCAAAGTAGCAGCGGCAGTTTTGACAAAATCGCGGCGAGAGTTAGAAAGATTCATGGTTTTGGAAATGTGATTTTTATCAATAAGTGTCAGAAGCTATTTTTTTACTTCTTAAAACATTTTTTGAACCCGTGCAGTTTGTTGAAAACAGATTATCTCGTTTTTATGAACCAACCAATTACGCTTTTTTGGTTTCGTCGCGATTTACGCTTACACGACAACGCAGGACTTTACCATGCACTCAAATCAGGAAACCCCGTTTTACCTATTTTTATTTTTGATACCCAAATTTTAGACCAACTCGCCGATAAGCGAGACCGCCGCGTAGAGTTTATTCACCAGTCGCTCGAAGAACTCCAAACTCAATTAATGCCACTGGGCAGTACCTTGATTGTCAAATATGGTTCTCCCGTAGAAGTTTGGAAACAGCTCACAGAAGAACATAACATCACCGAAGTTTATACCAACCACGACTACGAACCTTACGCTATTGCCCGCGACAAGGCCGTGGGGGAGTTGCTCAATTCAAAAGGAATAGCCTTTTATACCCATAAAGACCAGTGTATTTTTGAGAAAAATGAAGTATTGAGCGGGGCAGGAACACCTTATACCGTTTTTACACCTTACAGCCGCAAGTGGAAAGAAACGGTGAATGAGTTTTATTTAAAGTCATATCCTAATGAAGCTTATTTTAGTCAATTTTTGAAAACAACCCCGCGAGAGATTCCGTCGCTTCAAAGTATGGGATTTGAGGCCGTTGGACAGCCTTTTCCCTCGAAACTTGTGCGAGACGAATTGATTAAAAACTACAAAGAACGACGCGATATTCCTTCTATTCCAGGCACTTCTCGGTTGAGTGTACATTTACGTTTTGGGACAATTTCGATTAGGGAATTGGCACGAGAGGCGCAAAAACTGAACGAAACCTTTCTGAATGAACTGATTTGGCGAGATTTTTATATGCAAATCCTCTGGCATTTTCCGCACGTAGGAGAAGGCAAAGCTTTCCGTGCTGATTATGATCGTATTGAGTGGCGGCACGATGAAGCCCAATTCAAAAAGTGGTGTGAAGGCCGCACAGGCTATCCTATTGTGGATGCGGGTATGCGCGAACTCAACGCCACGGGTTTTATGCACAACCGCGTCAGGATGATTGTGGCGAGTTTTTTGACCAAACACTTGCTCATTGATTGGCGGTGGGGAGAAGCCTATTTTGCCCAAAAATTATTGGATTTTGACCTTTCGGCCAACAACGGCGGCTGGCAGTGGGCATCGGGTTCGGGAACGGATGCCGCCCCTTATTTTCGGATTTTTAATCCTACTTCTCAAACCCAAAAGTTTGACCCTCAGCTTGTTTATATCAAAAAATGGGTTCTCGAAATCAATAGTTTTGACTACCCTCGTCCCATCGTTGACCACGCTTTTGCGCGGGAACGGTGCTTGGCAGCGTATCAGAAAGCCCTCAAATCTTGAGTTTTGCTAAATTGGAAGTAAAGCACTATTTTTGAGTAAGTTAAACTCAAAGGTGTCCATGAAACCACTCAAAAAACTTGGCTTTTTGTCCATCTATCTGATGATTTTGTTGTCAAACGGGGTATTTATCCTCACCCATGGACAATTTACTTGGACGGGGGTTTTGTTTGCCTATGGACTTGTCCCTTTGATAGATGCGCTCATAGGTAAAGACAGGAGTAATGTCGCCAAAGAGAATTTTGTCATTGGTCTATGTCCATTTACTCCAGTTGGGTTTGGCAGTTATAGC
Organism: Runella sp.; assembly: GCA_044228585.1. Lineage (GTDB taxonomy): Bacteria > Bacteroidota > Bacteroidia > Cytophagales > Spirosomataceae > Runella. Next base: position 40,865 of record JBGAUP010000005.1, read on the forward strand.
TATTTTGACCTACCCAATGAACCTGTTTCAGTGGATAGGCTATGTACTCTCGTTGGGAATTTTTGGAGGAACCATGATAAACGTGGCGCATGAATTAGGCCACCGAAGTAGTAAAATTGCTCAGTTTCATGCCAAACTCACGCTGATGACCGTTTGCTACATGCACTTTTTTATCGAACACAACCGAGGGCATCACGTATGGGTAGCTACGCCCCAAGACCCCGCCACTGCCCGCAAAGGCCAATCATTGTACGCGTTTTGGTGGCAAAGTATCACGGGGAGTTTTCGGAGTGCGTGGAATATTGAGAAGCAGTTGTTAGAGAAAGCCAATGCCAGCGTGTGGAGTTTGAACAACAGCATGATTTGGGCTGTCATCTTACCGCTATTTTTTTGTGGGGCATTGGTAGTTTTTGGAAGCCTCCTCGTAGGTCGTTTTGCCTGGGAAGTAATTCCCTTTTTCTTCGGGCAAAGCATCGTAGCGTTTTTGTTATTGGAAAGTGTCAATTACATTGAGCATTATGGCATCCTTCGCCGTGAGATTGCGCCAGGTAAGTACGAGCGAGTCAACCCCTTACATTCTTGGAACGCCAATCATTTGTTTAGCAATCTCATCCTTTTCCAACTCCAACGCCACTCCGACCACCACGCCTATGCCTCACGGCCTTACCAAATATTACGACATTTCGAAGAAAGCCCCCAATTGCCCTTTGGCTATCCTTTGATGATTTTGATGGCTTCTGTACCACCGCTGTGGTTTTGGGTAATGGACAAACGTTTGGAACAATGGCAAACCCATGCGTATGATGCTAAACATATAGCAGAAGTAGTAAGAGAAATGATATAATTATCCAATAACAAACAACGGACGACGAGGCTGTCCAAATATTCTTTGGTTTCAGCCTCATCGTCCATTGTCTATTATTCCTTGTTTTTTCGACCTTCTGCTTTCGGCCAATCCAAACATAAAATTTGATCCGACAAAATTGGTTTTGCCAAAACAGCCTGCTCTTTCACGAGGATTTTGGTCACCATAGGTTGCTTGCCATCCGATAAGTTAATGTAGTACTTGCCATGGGCTAAATCAGCCAGATTCAAATCGAAACGATGCTGGGTTGAATTCTTCGCCATTTGCTCGTGACAAAGCAGGTTTTGGTGTTCATCAATAACCGACAGAGAAAATTTCTTTCCATGCTCCTTGCTGACTATTACCCGAACTTTGGAGGTGTTGGGTACGGGATAAATAGAAGCCTTAAAGGAGGGCGTTTCTACGGTTGACTGAGCCGCAGCATTCTTACAAACGGTCATTCCACAAAAGAGCAGAATGGTTAACAGGGACGTTTTCATGTTTTTGTTGTTTAAAGGATGAATTAATAAAGTAGAGAAAGTGTGTTCCGCGCAACCCGCTTAGGATATCGGTTTCACATCTCAAATTTCGGTAGATTATAGGCTCTTAGTTCCCACCAATTTGGGTGGTCTTGATGGTTCATAAAATAAAAAAGCCACTCCCGAAGAAGTGGCTTTGGAAAAGGGAAGAATCGGCATTAAAACTCTTTGGGCAAAAAGCGCAGGTATTTGACTTTCCAAAACCCTATAATTAATAATACAAACCCTAAAACTTGGCTAATATTTCTGACTATATACCATTTATAAAACATTGCTTCATCAGTATTGTAAAGTTTACTGAAAATAAATTCTAAAAAGATTTCACAAAAAGCAGGGAATAATAAGCCGAGGCTAATCCAAAAATAAGGATTTTGGACAAACGAAACTTGACCAACATAAGTATGATAAAACTTGTATAAAAATAAGCCTACTCCACCAATAATCAATATATTTTTGATAGTTGATGAAAGAGAATCATATCCTTGATAACTTTTGAAAACGAATATTTGTATCAATTCAAAAATTATCAACAAAAAGATAGCGGTTTGAAAAAATTTCTTAGTAAAAGCATCTCCTATCGCATCTCGGAAGAAAAGCCCTAAAAAAATGAATCGAACAAAGTAGGAAACTGACCCGATAAAGCTCGTGTCTTGAATTTGTAACTCTTTTAAAATAGGGCTTATGTCTCCAAAAAATATAAATGATTTTTTGAAGACATATTTAAGCAGTAACCACTCCATAACAGCTAATATCGCCAAGTACCATACCATTTGGGCTAACCAAACGATAGATGAATTTGCAAAGCCCTTTCTTTTTTGCCATGCAACTAACCCCGCCACTACATTAACAAACACCAAGACATAAAAGATATATGTCAAATACGTTTTTAAATCAGGTATAGTCATAACTTTTTATTCGTCTGTTGGGATACGGATAGGACAACCAGCTTCTTGATCTCCGTGCAAAAACAAGATATGCCTTGCACCTTCTAATCCAATACGAACGACCATTTTGGGAGTAGGAGGATATCCTTCTATAAATTCCCAATATTTATGAGGCACAAAAGCAATGTCTTTCCCTTTGTTTATTTCCCAATTGTTTGGGTTTTCTACAGTCATTTTCTTCCAGTCGGTAGGCTCATTCCAAGGACCACCTGTATAATTTCGATTATTACGAATCGTCTCTTTATTAAGCACTAAGATAGGTCCTACGCGGTACAAGTTTTCGCTGTCATTTTCGGGCGGCAATAAATCTTTTCGAGGATTCCACTTTTCATTAATTATTTCTGATACTTTGATAGATACTATTTTTTTTTCCTCAAAAGTAGTTGGATAATCAGCCCTATTCATAGCATCATTGTCATTGACTACAAGCCTGATATCTAAATAATAGGCGGATGTTTTTTTGCGATTATACTCATCCAATGGGCTAAAAGCTTCTCGTCTATAGATACTAAAAGCCACCCCTACAACCAAATTATTATAAAAAATGCCTTCTTTTGGCGGAAATAATGCTGCAATATCAGCTACTTCTGTCTTTAAACTTTGCCAAGTTATATCGGTTGGGTCGTTTAGTCGTTCAATATTGGTAATTCGTTTTAAGTAATACTTTTCTTTGAATTTGACCTTGGGGGCTTTCAACTTTGGGTGGTTTTCATCAAGGTCTTCTCCTTCTTCCCCTAACTGCTCACGGGCATACCTTATTTCCTCAAAATCTCTGGACATAAAATCTCCCCAAATGTTATCTACAAACCTAAAATATTGAAATGCTTCTGAGTAGGGGCCATAGCGGCCTAAGTAGCCTGTGACAAAATCTGGGCTTCTATCCTCAAACCGTAGTCTTCGGTCAATGGTAGAACCGTCATCAAATAATACATTCATGGTAGTAGTTGTTTAGTAAGTTTAGACAAGGTTATGCAACCAACCTCCCCTCTATCGCCTTAGCGACTGCCTCGGGGGCAGAGTTGACGTGGAGTTTTTCGTAAATATTTTTTACGTGCCAATGCACCGTATGAAAACTCAAACAGCAGGCGTCGGCTATCATTTTGTAACTCATGCCTTTGACCATGCAACCCAAAATTTCACGCTCACGGTCGGTGAGGGAGATGTAAGTAGGTTGCTTTTTTACAAACTGGTTTTGAAACATCCGTAGCACCTTTGCCGCTATGGCTGGCGACATCCAAGCGCCGCCGTTGTGGACATCTATTACTGCTTGCAGCATCACATCAGGGTCGGGGTTTTTGAGTACGTATCCGTTGGCCCCTGCACAAATCGCCGCAAATACGCGGTGGTCGTCGTCAAAAATTGTCTGCATCAGTACTTTAGTGTCGGGCAGCGCAGCTTTAATTGCTTGTAGTGCTTCAATTCCCGATATACCTGGCATTTGAATATCCATCAAAACTACATCAGGCTTGTGCTTTTGTATTCGTCTTACTACATCTTCGGCGTCGCCGTAGCTTCCTGAAAGATAAATATCTTCCGAACTCGCCAAGTACAAGGCTAAGTTTTGCCGAAAGCTTTTGTTATCCTCAAATAACACAACACGTATCATTGTGGTAGGAATTAGGGGCGGAGAGGTAAAAACGAGAATGGATTCGGACTTAATCTTCGCAAATTTTAGCATTTTATTTTAACATTTCCATACAAAAGTCTGGAAAGTTATCAAACGGTCATCCCCCCAATTCGGGTGGGATTACATTTCGGGCACAATGAGAATGATTTGGGTGCCTTTGCCGATTTCAGAAGCCATTGTAAAGTCTATAAAACTGGCTTCTGCACGTTTTTTAAAGTTTTTGAGGCCATTGCCTTCGTGGGTTTGGGTGGCGTCAAAACCTTTACCGTTGTCAGTTATACGCATTCGTAATTCACCATTTTCTACCCCCAATTCTACATTTACTTTCGTTGCTTCGGCGTGTTTGGCGATGTTGTTAATGGCTTCCTTAAATATCAAATACACATTTTGGCGTTGCTCCATACTTATTTTGGCCGAAGAAGTTTCTTCCAAGTGATTCTCAAATTGTAAGGCCACATCTTTGGCGGTCAGGATTTGGGCTGCGAAAGAGTGCATTTTTTCAACTAACTGTGGGAGAGAATCATTGTGGGGATTGAGTGTCCATACTGTGTCACGAATGGTTTGAATGGTGTTGTTGGAATCGGATTTAATTTGATCTAAAATTAGCTGTAAGTCAGGCGATTGTTTATCTAATTTCTTTTCTACTACCCTCGCTGCAATAGCTATACTACTCAAGGTAGCACCTACTTCGTCGTGTAAGTCAGCTGCAATTCGGTTGCGTAGGTGTTCTACTTTGAGTTTTTGGCGGAAATTATACAACAAAAAGAAGTAAATCGCGGCTCCTACCAGTAGCAGAACATAGATAGCAACCATTGGCCAAAACCATGAGGTTTCAGTAAGGCTTTCTTCTACTTGAAATATGAGCTTAACGGGTTTTGACCATTTTCCATTTTGTTGGGCTTGCACCCAAAAAATATAGTTACCTCCTTCAAGATTGGTATAACGAGCTACGGGGTAGTCCCACATAACCGTGTCCAGATCCACTCCTTGTAATTGATACCGATAAGTACAATTACAGGGTTTCCATTCAATTACCAAATCATCATTAAGTGCTGCTAATTTTAAAACTTTGCTAATGGGAATATTTTTTTTCCCCGCATTTGATGTGACAGACAAAATTTGCGGCTTAGTTTGGGCCGTTGTTTGCAGAATTACACTAAAAATTACCAACCAGGTCAATGCTCCAATCGTCATTTTGTCCATGGTTCTGAAAAGTTTAGCCGAGTCCAGTTACTACACTCACGCAAATTATAATTTTTGGGTAACTTTATCAGAATTTTTTCTTTTTCTATTATGGAAAAGCTACTCAAAGAACTTCAACAAGCCGATTTAGAACGTCAAACGCGACGGTATTTTTTGCAAACGCTCGGAACAGGGCTTGGGGCATTGGGATTGGGGTCAATGCTCGGTAGTTGTGGGTATTTTAGCAAAGAGGAATCTATGGCTAATGCTCCGCTCCAGTCAGCTAACCCAATGAGCGTGCGAATGCCCCAATTTACTCCTAAGGCCAAGCAGGTGATTTATATTCACATGGCAGGAGCACCCTCGCAGTTGGAGTTGTTTGACTATAAACCCGAACTCGAAAAGTACCACGGAAAAGACTGTCCTGCGGAGTTTTTGGAAGGAAAAAAGTTTGCGTTTATCAAAGGAGTCCCAAAAATGCTTGGCCCCAAAGGCAAATTTGCCCAACACGGCCAATCAGGCGCGTGGATTTCCGATTATTTACCTTATTTACAGACCGTTGCCGACGAAGTAACTTTTGTAAAAGCCATGTACACCGACCAGTTTAACCACGCACCAGCGCAGCTGCTGATGCACACGGGAAGCGCACGGTTAGGTCGGCCAAGTATCGGGGCTTGGACAGTATATGGATTGGGGTCGGAGAATAGAAATTTACCAGGTTTTATCGTTTTGGCATCGGGTGGCAAACAGCCCGATGCGGGCAAATCAGTTTGGGGAAGTGGTTTTTTACCCAGTGTATATCAAGGCGTTCAGTGTCGCACGGGCGGCGACCCAGTTTTGTACGTGTCAGACCCGCAAGGGATGAACCGTGATATTCGGAAGCAAACGATTGAGGCCATCAACGAAATCAACAAACAAACCTACGAAGAAGTCAAAGACCCCGAAATCTTAACCCGTATCAGTCAATACGAAATGGCATTCAGGATGCAAATGTCGGTACCCGAAGTAATGGATGTGAGCAAAGAGCCTCAGTATATTTTGGATATGTACGGCGTTAAGCCTGGCGAGGGGACATTTGCCATGAACTGCCTCTTAGCCCGAAAGTTAGTTGAAAATGGGGTTCGTTTCGTTCAGTTGTTTGATTGGGGTTGGGATACCCACGGCACAAGCGAAGATGGCTCGGTAGAAATTGGCCTTCATAAAAAGTGTAAGGCGTCAGACCAAGCGGTGAGTGCGTTGTTGAAAGATCTAAAAATGAGGGGATTGCTCGACGAAACACTCGTGGTGTGGGGTGGTGAGTTTGGCCGTACACCCATGCAAGAAAACCGCGATGGGCAGGTGTTGCCTTATTCGGGACGTGACCATCACTTAGAAGCCTTTACTATGTGGATGGCGGGTGGTGGTGTCAAAAAAGGTTTTTCTTTAGGAGAAACTGACCCACTGGGGTACTCTGGCATCAAAGACCGTACACACGTCCACGATTTACAGGCGACCATTTTACATTTGATGGGTTTCAACCACGAAAAATTTACGTATCCCTTTCAAGGACGCAATTTTCGTTTGACAGATGTAGCGGGGAAAGTAATTCGACCTATTTTGGCTTAATAATCAAACCTATAAGGTTTTGAAAACCTTACAGGTTTGACTTCTTCAAATCCCATACTTATCCAATAAATAAATCATCGCAGCCATAGAAGCGGCACCCAAATCAAGTTCGCGTTTATTTACTGTTTCAAAGTTATCATTAGGCGCATGGTGAATATCAAAATAACGCTGCGAGTCTGGCTTAAAACCCAACAGAACAGTCCCTGTTTGAGCCAGAGGGCCAATGTCAGCACCACCTCCTCCAGGACCAATTTCGTACAAACTATAAGGCATAAGTAGGTTTTTCCACGTCTGTATTTTAACCTTTTGTTCCGCTTTTCCTACTACCCCAAATCCTTTTGGGGTAAATCCCCCATTATCCGATTCAACAGCCGCTATGTGGTTTTCTTTATTTTGTTTGGCCAAATCAGCATATTTCACTCCACCACGTAGGCCGTTTTCTTCGTTCATAAACATCACTGCCCGAATTGTCCGCTTTGGTTTGTAGCCCAAAGCTTTCAAGATGCGTAGTACTTCAATAGATTGTACGCAACCCGCACCGTCGTCGTGTGCACCTTCGGCCAAATCCCACGAATCCAAGTGCCCTCCTACGACAATAATTTCGTCGGGTTTTTCACTTCCTTTCAATTCACCCACTACATTGTGTGAATCGGCATCGGGTAACGTTTCGCAGTTTTGGCGAAAATAAAACGTAAGGTTTGGATTTGTTTTTAACTGCTGACTAAGCAAATTAGCACCATTGGTACTGATTGCAGCCGTCGGGATAAGCGGGACACCCGTGCCATACCGCATACTCCCCGTATGGGGAAAATCATCCTGTGAAGTACTCATCGAACGTACAATTGCCCCCACAGCGCCCAAATTGCTTGCTTCGGTAGCTCCGTTAGCACGTTGCTCAACTGCTCCTCCGTAAGCTTCAAAAGTGTTGAGCTTCGTAGGATCCATGGGGCGATTGAAAAACACAATCTTCCCTTTTACTTTTTCCTTACCCAACTCGCGAAGTTGTTGAAAACTCTTAACCTCAATCACCTCCGCTTCTATCCCTTTTGGTGCAGTAGCTACGGAGCCTCCCAAAGCAGCAATCGGAACTTTGATTTTTTGCTTACCTACTTTGATATATGCCTCTTCTTTAGTGCCACGTACCCAATGAGGTACTTTTACGTCTTGCAAAAACACGCGGTCAAACTGCTGTTGTTCCATGACCTGTTTGGTCCATGTGACAGCTTTTTGCGCACCCACCGAGCCGCTGAGACGCGGGCCGATTTGTTTGCACAGATAGCGTAGCCATTCGTAACCCTGACCATTACTAAGGGCTTCGTCATAAATTTTACGAATCATCACTGAGTCTTCGCGGGTTTGGGAAAAGGAGGCGGTTGTGATGAAGAGGAAGAGGAAAATAGATTTTTTCAAGGTTGTTGATGTTTTGGTGATTGACGAATATAGAAAATTACCAATAAAATTACTCTAAAACATCGCCTAAAGCGGTCAAAAAGATTCCAGTGTCAGTGGTATCTTGGTCAGCAAAACGGTGATAATTGCCTTTTAGCCATTCTTTGATGATTGGACTCATCCGTAATAGTCGGTTGTTGGGCAAAGAAGCTCTCATTGAAAGAAAATGCAATTTTTCGGCAACAAGGTTCAAATTCGTATTACCCGCTGGAATTACTGTTTGAAGGTGGCCATAAAGTTTAGATAGTTCTTCTCCTTGTTTTTGAAAAGGAGCTAATTTTTCCTCGTGAGGTCGCGATAAACGCTCTCGCAAAGTCAATGCTATTAGGTTTTTAGGACGTGTACCTACTTGTTGCAATGGATGTTGTCGGTATTTGACCAACGGTATAGCAAGAAACTGAATTTGGTTTAATACAGAAGCCACAAAAGCAATCCAAGTATCGTGTAAGAAGTCAGGAATATCCGTAGGGAAAGGGAGGATTTTTCGCAAAAACGAACGACGAACTGCCATCGTACATCCCGCCACTCGGTTGCCAATCAACATCAACCTGATACTTTCTCCTCTGCTCCATTGATCCAACTGTGCGGGGTATAACCTGACCACATCCCAAAGCCGTTGTTGAAGTAACGTTGCTTGTTCGTTGACCAAAAAAGCGTCTGAAAACACCACGCTTACCGAAGGATTTTTCTCCAAAAAATCAGTCATCGTAGCAATTTTTTCGGGTTCCCAAATGTCGTCTTGATCACACAAAAACAAAAACTCCCCTTCGCAATTAGAGAGGGCTTTCTCAAAATTTCTGGTAACCCCTAAGTTGTTTTTATTGACTAAAATCCGAACTTTGAAAGGAGCACTTTTAGCAAATTTTTCAACCAAACTGATGGTGTTATCGGTTGAACCATCGTCGCAGACAACCAATTCGTCTGGGAGTTGTGTTTGGTGTTGTAGGCTTTCTAATTGTTCCGATAAAAACTGCTCTCCATTGTAGGTGCAAAGTGCTACGGAAATCAGTGCTTTATTGGTGGACATACTACTGGAGGAAATTTAATGAAATAAAAATTATGCGTTGAGCAATCGTAACACACGCCGACAACCTGCTATCAAAACCCGCCTTAGTGCTTTGTTTTTTTGGTAAAAATACGAAGGATTATGATATGCGTTAGGCAAACTTTTAAATTCGGCGTCGTTGTTGCCGAGTAGCACTTGCTGGTAAATGTCATAGAGTGGCTTCACATCGGGTCTATTGTTAAAAGTGTATCTGTCTTGGTGGACAGACAAATGGTCAGCATTTGTAAGCTGATACCCACTAAAGTGAAAAAATACCAACGGATAACTTTCATTCACCCAAAAACGCCCGTCTTTCAAACCCACTTGCCTTTCGTGCATATTCCAATACGCCAAATTATAGCCAAGATGCCTACTAATAAGCGCATTAGGATAAAACAATGGGACATAATTGAGCCATAGCTGATCTACAAACATTCCTTCGGCAAAATTATGGTAACCTTCGTGCCAAACTCGGTCTTGCCACCATTTTAAAAAACTCAGAGCTTCATCGCTTCGACGAACCGCAAAAAAACCACCATTATAAAGACCCGCATTGAGAAAGTTACGAAGGCTTGGACGCCCCTCGTCAGTGATAGGGGTCGTAACATGAGGTGTGAGGACAATACTATGATTATCTAAATCCTCTTCTATTGGAGTGACTTGGTTAAAAAATAGAATATCAGAGTCGAAATAAAGAAGTTTTTGAACGTGAGGGTATTGATTTAATAACCATTCAGCCAAGTAAGGTTTAGCCAAACAACTTAACTCAAAGGGGGTATAGCGGTCAAATAATTGTTCAAAATCAGGAATTTGCGCGCTATTAATTTCAATAAGTGTATAATTTTTGACCGAAGAAACATTTCGGTTAGCTATCTTATCAAAAAGTCCAATAACGACTTTATAATCGGGATTGTACTTGACCAAACTATCAGCCATGGTTTTGGCCTGTGCTAAATGACTGAGGGTACAGATGGTAAATGCAAGACGCATTAGAGAAACAGTAGATTTCTGGCAAAAATAAACGCTTCTTTTGAGTTTCGGACTGACAAAGAACATTTTTGATTATTTAATGGCATTAATTTAGCAAAATAGATTACGCAGAATATCTTAAAGAGTATCGTATTTTTGGGTTCCAAAACACAAACCTAATGATGAAACACCACTGGGGCATTGGAATGGTAGCTTTGCTATTTTTAGGAAGTTGCCAGTCAGAACCCAAACTGTTTGAAAAGCTTGAAGCTTCTCAAACAGGAATTTCCTTTGAAAATCTTCTAACTGAGACTGAATCGTCTAATATTCTGGCCTACGAATATTTCTATAATGGTGGCGGTGTAGCAGTAGGTGATTTTAACAATGATGGCTTACCCGATGTCTATTTTACAGGAAACCAAGTTGCCAATAAGCTATATCTCAACAAAGGAAATGTACAGTTTGAAGACATTACCCAGCAAGCGGGTGTAGCAGGCCGAGCCGATGGCTGGAAAACGGGCGTCACCTTTGCCGATGTAAATGCGGATGGTTGGTTAGATATTTACGTATGTTACTCTGGCAACGTTCCAGCCGAGAAACGTAAAAATCAATTGTTTATCAACTATGGACTGAAGAGCGGCAAACAAATAGAATTTACCGAACAGGCCGAAGCTTATGGAATCGCAGATGCGGGTTATTCCACCCAAGGGCTATTCTTCGATTACGATACCGACGGCGACTTAGATTTATTTGTACTCAATCACAACCTGCGCGGCTATCAGCGCAAAGAAGCAGCCTATCTCAAAAAAGAATTTGATCCCGATGCGGGGGATAGGTTGTATAGAAATGATACTCCCTCTCCCCCAATGGGGGAACAGTTATTCCCCCATTGGGGAGGGAGCTTTTTGTGGACGTCACTCGCGAGGCAGGTATCATCAGCAATGCACTTGGGTTTGGTTTGGGTATTGCGACGGGCGATTTCAACGGAGATAATAAACCTGATTTGTATGTCTGCAACGACTATGTAGAAGAAGACTATGCCTATCTCAACAATGGTGATGGTACGTTTTCGGAACGAGGGAAGGAGATGATGGGGCATTTTTCATACTCTACAATGGGGGTGGATATTGCCGATGTCAACAATGATGCCTTTCCCGATATTTTCACCACCGATATGTTGCCCGAAGATAATCGTCGCCAAAAATTACTTTCTTGGCCCGACAATTGGAACGTACAGCAAGCCATGCTCGAAAATGGTTTTCATTGGCAAAATATGCGGAACATGTTGCAGTTGAACCTCACCCCCCATCCCCCTCTCCTTACAGGAGAAGGAGAATTGAACCCTCTCCAGAAAGGAGAGGGCAGGGTGAGGTTCTCCGAAATCGGTCAACTCGCTGGTGTTCAGGCTACCGATTGGAGTTGGGCGGGCTTGTTAGCCGATTTTGACAATGATGGCCTCAAAGATTTGTTTGTTTCCAATGGCTTTGTGCGTGATTACACCGATTTGGATTTTGTGAAATACTACGCCGATGAACAGATGAACGGCGAAGGCCAAAAATCCACCAAATCGTTGTTGGAACACCTCAAAAAAATGCCTGCTACACCCACGCATCATTATATCTTTAAAAATGAAACAGTCCTTCCAACTCAGCCACAATCAACCGCAATAGGAGTTCAATTTTCCAACAAAGTCAAAGAATGGGGGTTTGAGCATAATACCATTGCCTGTGGCGCCGCTTACGCTGACTTTGACAAAGATGGTGACCTTGACCTGATTACCTGCAACACTAACGGACCTGCAACCCTTTATCAAAATCGCCAACAAGAACGCGACCCACAAAATTTTGTCAAAATCAAGCTGAAAGGTCAAGGAAGAAATACGTTTGGGGTAGGTGCTAAAGTGTATCTGTACGCCAACGGCCAAACACAATATCAGGAGTTTACGCCTACGCGTGGCTTTCAGTCTTGTATGTACGATGACCTCCATTTTGGATTGGGAAAAACGACCAAAATAGATTCAATTCGAGTGCTTTGGCCGAGCAATAAAAGTCAGTTGATAACAAACGTCGTATTGAACAAAACGCAGTTGGTCGAAGAAAAAAAGGCGACGCCTTTCGACCCTTTACTACTTTTGCCCAAAGCCGAATCTATTTTTGAAGAAACTAATACCCTTGATTTTGTCCACCACGAGAATCCATTAATTGACTTCAACACCCAAATTCTTCTGCCTTATCTTTATTCCTACGGTGGGCCACGCATGGCCAAAGGCGATGTAAACGGCGACGGATTGGAGGACCTGTACATCGGTGGGGCCGCAAATCAGGCGGGGCAATTGTTTTTACAGGCAAAAAACGGAGATTTCAAACCCAATCCCCAGCCTATTTTTGAAACAGATAAAGCGTTTGAAGACCGCGATGTTATATTTTTTGACGTTGATGGCGACCGCGATTTAGATTTGTACGTCGTCAGTGGTGAATACAATGCTGAGTACGCCTTACTGCAAGACCGATTGTATTTAAACGACGGCAAGGGAAAATTTAGCCGCAGTTTGATTACGCCACTGAAAGTCATTTGTTACGCAACAACGGAAAAGGATATTTTGAGATTGCCGAAAAATGGGATTTAGGCTTGGTTACTGACGTAGTAGCCGCTGACTTGAACAGTGATAAACACCCCGAAATTATCGTTGCGGCCGAATGGAAACCCATCCAAGTATTGGAAAGTCAAGCCAAACAATTAACTGTAAACTATAAACTGCAAACCGTCAACTCCTTTTCTGGTCTTTGGAATCGTATTGCTTCTGCTGATTTGGACGGAGACGGTGACACTGACTTTGTGGTAGGAAACTTGGGATTAAATACCCCGCTGAAAGCAACCACCGAGCAACCCATTACGCTCTACTACGACGATTTTGACCAAAATGGCCGCTTCGACCCTTTTATCGCTTATTTCAATCAAGGAAAAGCCTATCCTTTGGCAGGGCGCGATGAAGCTTTAGAGCAATTAGTACCACTCCGTAAAATTTTTACTGATTACAAATCCTACTCCACTGCCACAGCCGAAGAAGTGTTGGGGAAAGATTGGTCAGCGCGAGCTACTAAATTAACCGTAACCGAAACTCAATCGGGTATTTTGTGGAATGATAAAGGAAAATTGACGTTTAAACCACTCCCCTTGGCGGCACAGATTTCCCCCGTTTATGCTATCTCCACGGGTGATTTTGACAGGGATGGAAAAATGGACATCCTTTTAGCGGGAAATCAATCCAAATTCCGTATTCGTATCGGTAAAACCGACGCCAATTATGGCCTATTATTGCGGGCAAATGGCAAAGGTGATTTTGAATATCTCCCCCAATATCAATCGGGCTTGCACCTCACAGGCGACGTTCGGGATGTACAACAGATAGGTAATCAGCTGATTTTTAGCGCAAATGATGGAAAAGTGCAAACGTATCGTAACAAAGCTGTAGGCAGTATTCAGTAGAATTTCTTTTTTAGTGCCTACTGAAGACTGCTCATTGCCAACTTAGAACTATTTCACCTTCATCCGTCGCTCGCGCATTTCGCGCCAAGTAGTCAAGATAATGCCTTCTTTGTCAAGAAATGTCTTGAGTTCGGGGTCGAGCATCGCCCAAAAATCACCGTACCGCGTGGGCCAAGAATCGGTAATTTCTTTGAAATTATCGCTTGGAGCAGCGCAGTGCATGATGACCATTGTGATACCAGGTTTGGCTTCTTTCAAAAGTTCGATGTATTTCTGTGTCTTCATTTTCCGCAGATTTTCTTCGGTATTGGGCGTCCCAGCGGGAAGTTTCCAGCCGTAGGTATCAGCAAACAAATCATCTAAAACGGGCAAGCCAGCGTTCCAAAGCATTTTTCCTACTTGCTGAAACTGTTGAATTTCCTGCGCAGGACTGTTGCGTTCTTTGGCAATCAACGTAGCATGTCCTCCAGGAAGCATCACAGGGATTTTTTCTTGGATACCTACTTTGATATAGCGCTCTGTAAAAGCAGGCGAGCCAAACAGCGTCCCCATGTGCGAGTCAATATGCGAAGGTTCAACACCGAAGCTGCGAAAACGAGCAACTTGGGCACGAATTTCTGTCTCGACCTCGTCGGCAGTGGCATGTTTTACTACATCAGGTACATTCGACCACATCGCCCCTTCTTTATCAAACAAACCTGGTACTTTTTCTTTTCCCGAAATCGGATACCAGCGATAACCTTTCCACTCTGAGGTAAGTGTCAGGTGTACACCTGCGTCGGTTGTAGGGTGTTGCTGAAGGTATTTCATGTAGGCAGGTACCCATCCGCAAGGCATCATCACACTGGTAGAATTGGCTACGCCTTTCTCCATTGCCAAAATCGTTCCTTGATTGGCCTCGTAAGACATTCCAGCGTCGTCAATGTGAAAAATGATGACTTTCTTGCCTTTGGGATAACCCAGTTTTTCAGCGTAGGTTTCTTGTGCCAAACTTTTGTAGTTAAAAAGAGTTGCTAACGTAACAAAGAAAAGATATTTCATAAACAACAGCGGTTATATTTGCTTTCCTACGGTCTTGTACTTTTAAATTTTACCTAATAAATGGGAAAACTTGCCCCTTCTACTTACTTTTAGCTTACATGAAAAGACTATTCCGCCATTCGCTTTTTGGTTTAGTAGGAATTATTCTCTTTGGAACGGGACTGACCTATACGCCGCCCTTTGTTCACATTCGTAATTATGTACAACGAGGTGAGGTTGATGTTTTAGATTACAAACAGCACCCTACTCGTCAGGTTTTGGCCTCAACTCGCCCCGAACCTTGGCCCTTAGACTCTCTTTTTAATAAGGCTGTCGTTCCCCAAAACTTATTGGACACCATGGAAAAATACCAGACAACGGCTTTTTTGGTGTTTCAGAATGGGAAACTCAAATACGAGCGTTATTGGGAAAAATACGATGTTAAAACCCTAAGTCAATCCTTTTCCGCCTCCAAAAGTATTATTTCGATGTTAGTAGGGATTGCGCTCAATGAAAATAAAATCAAAGGGTTAGATGAACCCGTTGCCCATTACATCGGCTCATTTTCAGAAGGCGAAAAAAATAAAATCACAGTTCGTAATTGCCTGACAATGAGTAGTGGACTCAACTGGCACGAGAAAGACCGAGGCGTTTTTAGTAACAATGCGTACGGTTATTATGGGGAAAATATTGCCGATGTGATTGATGAACTCAAGGTTGAAAAACCCGCAGGCAAAGAATTTGAGTACCGAAGTGGCGATACGCAAATACTGGGGCTGATTTTGGAAAAAGCCTATAACAAAAAAATTGCGGACTTGGCTTCTGAAAAAATATTTCAACTCATTGGTAGCGAAACCGACGCATTGTGGATGTTGGACAAACCCAAAGGGCGTGAAAAAGCATTTTGCTGTTTTGCTCCCACTGCCCGCGACTATGCTCGTTTTGGGCATTTGATGCTTTGGAAAGGCAATTGGAAAGGAAGACAAATCATCTCCGAGAAATACATCAACGAAGCATTGAGTCCCGCTTCATATCTCAAAGACCCCAAAACCGACAAAGCCCTTCAAGTGTATGGATTTCAGTTTTGGATGCAACCTTACAAAGACCTCCAAACCGTCAGTATGAGAGGGCTTTTGGGGCAATTGATTTGGGCGATTCCTTCCAAAAATGCGGTTGTGGTGCGTCTTGGCCACAAAGAGTCCCCTCAAAAAGTGGGGCCGTATTTCAAACAAGATTCGGAGATGTATCTGGAGGCTGCTCTGAAGGTGTTAGAGGCAAATAAGCAATAGCTATAAAATTCATAACCCATGAAACCCAAATCTCAATATTTCCACGGAGACCATGAATTGTTTCGACAAAGCGTACGGCAGTTTATAGAAAAAGAAGTTGTACCCCATACCGAAGAATGGGAAACCGAACGGCGGATTCCTTCTGCCATCTTCAAACGCATGGGGGAATTGGGCTTTTTGGGATTACTTTATTCCGAAGAGTACGGTGGTAGTAATGCCGATTTTTGGTTTTCGGTGGTGTTTTTAGAAGAGTTGGCAAAGTGTGGTATGGGCGGTTTTGCTACGGCCATTAGCGTGCACCAGTTTATGGCCATCAATCATATTGCCAAAGCAGGAAGTGCCGACCTTAAACAAAAATACCTCGCTCCAGCCATCGCAGGAGAAAAAGTCGCGGCTTTGGGTATTACTGAACCCAATACAGGCTCCGATGTATCGTCTATTCGAACTACTGCCTTGCGAGACGGGAATGAATTTGTAATCAATGGCTCAAAAACCTTTATCAGCAACGGCACTTACGGCGACTTCATCACTTTGGCCGTCAAAACCAAACCTGAGGCTGCCCAAAATGGAATTAGCTTGATTGTAGTAGATTTGAATACAGAAGGTGTTTCACGAACCAAACTCAATAAAATGGGCTGGCACAGCTCAGATACTGCCGAGATAAAATTTGACGAAGTACGCGTACCCGTCGAAAATCTGATTGGTATGGAAAACTTTGGGTTTTACTACCTCATGGAAAGCCTCCAAGTAGAACGTTTGGTTGCAGCAATCATGGCCGTTTCGGGTTCGGAATGGATACTCGACCATACCTTACAATACCTCAATGAGCGTGAAGCTTTTGGGCGAAAAATTGGCAAGTTTCAGGCCATTCGGCACAAAATAGCCGACATGGCCACGGAAATTGAGATAGCCAGAGAATTTGTTTACAGCACCTGCTGGAAATTTACGCAAGGTGAAGTGGCCGTCAAAGAATGTTCAATGGCCAAGCTTTTTACTGCTGAAATGCAAAAACGAGTAGTAGATCAGTGCCTACAATTTTTTGGAGGATATGGCTACATGGAAGATTACCCAATCTGTCGTGCTTATCGTGATGTACGTGTCGGAACCATTGCAGGCGGGACTTCCGAAATTATGCGAGAAATTATTGCCAAAATTGTAGTAGATGCCGTTGGGTATAAAACCATTTATTAAAAAAACACATCGAAATAACCTTCACTTTACCCCAAACAATCGTATAAATGGTAGTTTTTCAAGAAACAATTTTACTTTTAATGATTTTTTAATTTTTTTTTAAGAAAAGCATTGTAAATATTAAAAAAGCATTTACCTTTGTCACGGAAACCTTAAAAACATCACAAAAAATGAAAAAGGCATTTGCATTCTTATTTGTTGCTGGCATGGTAACGTTGGCAGCTTGTGGCGGTAAAACTGAAGAAGCTGCTACTACTGATTCTACAGCTGTTGCTGTTGACACTACTGCTGCTGTTGATACTGCTGCTGCTGTTGATACTGCTGCTGCTGTTGATACTGCTGCTGCGAAATAATTCGCCTCAACAAACGAGTACAACAAATGAAAGCCCTGCGAACCTTCGCAGGGCTTTTGTCGTTTTTAGGTCATTATGAGAACTATTACCGACAAAATACGGCTGCTACGCTTACAACATGGCCTATCTCAAGAGAATATGGCCGATTCGTTAGGAATATCTACGACCTCGTATGGAGACATTGAACGTGGGAAAACCGACCTAACGCTTTCAAGATTGCAGCAAATTGCCCAAATACTCGAAGTCAATATAGCTATTCTTATGGGTGAAAACTCTTCTCTACAACAAGAGAGGCAGCAACTTGAGTTGGAAAAACTGCAAATTGAAAATGACAAACTACGCCTTGAAAATCAGTACTTACGAGAAAAGTTAGCGGGGAGAATAATCATAGATTTGATTCGTGAAAAAGCTGATTCTTCTTCCGAAAGGCAAAGAATAGGATTTTAGATAAAGAAATGGCTTTGTTGCAACGGAGGAATAATATAAGAAAAAAGGGGTTGTTAGGTTAGCTTTGTAGCGACAAAACTATAAAAGCAAATGGAAACCACTCAGCTAACAACCCCAAGCAAAGATAGCTATAAATTAAAAAACTG
>JBGAUP010000238.1:0-9630 GCA_044228585.1 Runella sp.
GGGTAGGGCAAGGGTGTAATTCTATTTGAAATCCTAAATCAATCATCATACGTCGTACTACGGCCACTTGTTGTAGGTCTTTTTGCCCAAAATAGGTACGGTCGGGCTGAACAATATTGAAGAGTTTGGATACCACAATCCCAACACCATTGAAATGGCCTGGGCGAAACGCCCCTTCCATGACGCGCTCTAAATCACCAAAATCAAATTTTAAGATTGGTTGACTATAAGCGTCAGTCGGACTGGGCGTCTGCTGTTTTGAATGATTGGGATGCGGTAAAGCGTCGGTCGGTTCAAAACCGACTGACGCTTTGGCTTTGCCGTACATTTCCTCGGCAGAAGGGGCAAAAACCACATCACAACGGGCGGTATCGAGCATAGCGCAATCTGCTTCAAGCGTACGCGGATAACGAGCGAGGTCATCGGGGTTATTGAATTGAATCGGATTGACAAAAATACTACATACTGTAAGGTCGTTGTCACGCCTTGAAGCTTCTATAAGCGATAAATGCCCTTGGTGTAAGGCCCCCATTGTGGGTACAAAACCGATGGATTTGCCTTGTAGGCGTTGTAAAAGTAAGTAGTGTCGGAGGTCTGCGATTGTATGGAAGACTTGCATCGTACCTGTAAGTTTGATGCAAATCTACGTAAATAACCTGTCACATAGCAGGTGAAGTTTTCAACAAAATGTACAGATAGGAGGCTCACCTTTTAGCATCGGTACTCCAACAAAATGTGGATTCAAATAGTGATAACTACATTTTATAGTTTCGATACTCACCAATATAATAACCCGTTAGTTTAGCTATCCATATTTTGAGGCGATATTTGAGGCTTAGATTTTTTCGGGAAATATCGTGGCTAAATGTCCAATTTTGATGCTGTAAGCGCTTTTTCATCACTTGCGGATGCGTTCCGTCAAATTTGGCCAACGAGTCAATTTGTGAATAATCAAAACCTTCGGGCGACACTTTTACGTGTTTTTCGGCTTCATCGCCGTACCAATATTTGTGAATATGCAGGTGCTTCTCTTGCATCACTCGTGGGTCTTTGACCCACCCATAGTGATAAATACTTGCTTCTACAGGCTTTACTCGTAGTTTTTGGTTGTCATTTTTTCGGAATCCTTGCGCATCGCGGTAGGAGTAGATGTTCTTGTTGTTTTTGACAATTCGTATTTCATTACGATACCACTTTGGAGAGTCGCCCACGTAATCGTAAGAGCCATAAAAGTGAATGTACTTAAACAAAAGTCCATCCACCGAGGTATCGTCCTTCCATTGCTGCATAGCCGCTTTGATGATAGGCAGGTCTTTTTCGTGAACTACTTCGTCGCCTTGAATGTAAAACGCCCAATCTGACTGTTCGGAAATAGCCCGAAAAGCCTTGTCGGTTTCTTTGGCATAGACAACGCCGCCGTCTTGGAGAGACTCGTCCCAGATGGTTTCGAGAATACGGACTTTTTGAGGGTTTATCTGTCGAATAAGTTCGAGCGTAGCGTCTTCGCTTTTGCCTACGGCCACCACAAACTCATCGCAAATAGGCAAAATAGAAGTGATAGCTTCTACAATAGGAAAATCGAATTTGACGGCGTTGCGAATAAAAGTAAAACCAGTGACGTGCATTTACAGGGTAGATTTTGGGTCAAATTTACAACTTATCGCAGCCATTCCGCTACCTAAATTTCCAAATATGTCCCAATGGGCTTTACCCAGTACTTCTCTTGGGGTCAGACTATCGTCAGACCTGCATTCTTAGGCTATTTTAATCTACCCCCGTTTCTACTCGCCAATTGGCTCTCTCGATAGCTTTTCCACGTTGTGATTCTTTGGGTAATTTCGACCAATCGGAGCAGTAGGTGTAATTGTGATAGGTGAATAAATAAGAGGAAAGCCCAAAGTACATTCTGAAGGTATCTCCTTGACTATAATACCCTATATGGTGATTGTAACAGTTTGCTGTTGACGCAAAACCTGCTGGAACTCTGCCCGTTGAAAGGGGATATCTTCCTTCTTTCTTTTTATACTGCTCCAATTCAGCAATCAGCTCTTCTGCGGCTTGATAGCGTATTTTTGTTCGTACAGAAAGGCTGACTTCGTTAGCCAAAAAATAAGTGCTCCATGCCACAAATGGCAAACCTACCATTAACGCTATCAGTCTTATTTCTGTTAAAGGTCGGTAGTTTTGATTGAACAATCGCCTAATAGAAACGACGACGAATAATAAAAAACCTAACGGTACGCTAAACATTGAAGCCATAGCACAAACGATAGCTACAATGAAAATCGGCAAGGTATATTTTCCCTCAATGAAGGTAAGTAATACCAATAAAATAGAAAATCCTGCTAAAATGAGGAGGTTTCTTAGGTACTGTTTTGAAAAAGCAACTGGTAATAATTCTTTCATTCGTATTAGCTTTACAACTGATTTTTAGTCAAAGTCCTAAATTACCTTAACCATTCCGCTACCCAAATTCCTAAATACGTCCCGATGGCATTGCCCAGTACGCCCACCAAAACCGCAGGAAGTTGTAAATCGGTGCGATTGAGGCTTTTAGCTAAGGCCAGTGCCGAACTCGCGCCACCTACATTGGCTTGCGACGCAATGCTCAACATATCCCAATCTTGTTTTAGCAACGCCCCAAACCCAAATAAGATTGTGGCATGAATAAGTACAATGACTGTAATGACTCCGAGAAGTGTAAAAGCCAGTTGGCCATCGTGAATCAGCGCGGGAATATCGCAGTAAGCACCAATGACCGCCAAAAACATGTAAACACAAAATAGCCCCAACATCCGTGACCCAGGCAGGCGATTGATAGCTGGAAACTGCGCCAACAACAGCGCAAAGGTAGTTTGAACCAACACCGCAGGAATTCCCTTGATGGCAGAAGCTACTTGTTGCGACAAATAAATACTGAAAACTCCTAACCCCAGCAGCAAAGCTACGTCCATTGGACTGACAGCTTCACTTTCGTTTAAGTGTTCGTTGAGGTCAGCATCAGAAGCTGTACTTTGTTTTTTGTGGCGAGGATAAAGGCGGTTAAAAAACTTTGGAAGGGCCAAAGTCACAATCATCCACAGCGCCGTAATGATGTTGTCGGCAGCAGTGGTAGCGGCATAAAGCGTCCCTTCTTTTGAAACGCCGTAATGCAAGGCAACGGCGTTGAAATTCACACTCCCGCCAATGTACGTCCCCGTAAACATTCCTGCGAGTGCATAATGAAGTTCCCCAAGTGTTTGTGGCGCATTGAAAACTTTCATGCTCACTACCACCCCCACAATGGTTCCAACCGAACCCAACAAAAACAGTGACAACATGGTACCGCCTGCCTTTCGTAAACTCCGCAGATTGGCCTTGAGCATCAAAAAAAAGATAGAAAGGGGAGCCAAATAGGAAAAAATGCCATCATACATGGGTACTGGTACACTGGAAGAAGGAATAATTCCGAGGTTGGCCGTAATGGCAGTGGTGATGATAACGATGAGTGCCGCACCCATGGGTCGAAAAAATGGAAACTTGGCGAGCCATTCAGCCAGTACTACGTTGGCACAAAGGAGGGTAAGAATGTAGAGTGAATTCATTGAGGAGCTGGGTTTTAGGGCAATATTTCCGCTTTCTGCTGATTTTCTTCCGTTTCGTCAACCTTCGTAGTTGACATTAATCATAGATAGTGTTGCTTTGTAGTGTGATTTTCACCAAATGTAATCACCCCCTCCAAGATACTGAAACTTCGAGCACAATGAAAAAGCTCATTCTCATTTATTTATTGATTTACTTTTTTGCTCACTTGCTCCAAGCACAAACTGTACTGCGTGATGTCAACGAAGCCATAGAGTTAGCCAAAAAGCAAAACACTGATGTACAGATAGCCCACCAAAATACCCAAGCACAATCTTGGAATGTAGCAGCGGCCAAAGGCACACGAATGCCACAGGTGAAATTTACCACGGCGTTGGATTACAATTTTGTGTTGCCTACGCAGTTGATTCCTGCCCAGTTTTTTGGCGGAAAAGAGGGTGAGTATCGCGGTGTTCAATTTGGTGTTCCGTTCAATCTCACGGCAGGACTGGAAGCCACCGCACCGCTTTGGAATGCGGGCCTAAAGCAGGAATTAAAAATTGTACAACAAAATCAAAAACTGTCTGACTTACAAAGCCTTGTCTTAACCGATGACCTCAGTACTCAAGTATCACGGCTCTATTTCGCTACGGTTTTTACCCAATTATACATTGACATTACCAAACAAAACCTCGCTAATGCCGATAGTATCGTTCGTATTGCGTGGGAGCGAAAAGACAAAGGCTTAATTGACCAACTTGAGTACAACCGTAGTCGAAATACAAGATTTTCGGTGGAAGATGTACTAAAACAAAATGAACTGGCCTACGCTAAAAACTTAAATCAACTGCGATTACTACTCAATGTACAAGAACTGACTTTAGCACCTTTCACCGTTCCGACTGCTGCTCCACTTGCTTTGCCAGCTGAAATAAATACCGAAGCGCACCCCAAACTACAATTAAGGGTCAATCAAATGATACTGGCGCAAGAGCAATTCAAAAAAGAAAAGCTGTTGAAATTGCCAACGCTTTCGGCCTTTGCTCGCTACCAAGAACAAGCCCAACGTTCTACTTTTAATTTTTTGAATTTCAACGAAAAATGGTTTGGGATTGGCGTAACTGGGCTTCGTTTTGAAGTGCCTATTTACACCGCCCGTATCCGCGAAAGCGGCATAGCGCGTGCCAAAGCCAACGCTGATATTGCCCAAATGCAACTGGAAAATGAAAAACGAAAACTTCAAACCGACAATGAAGACATTCGCCTTGCCTATCAGCAGGCACTAAACTCGCTTAAAATCAACCAAGAAGCGTATCAGTTGAGCGAAGAAAACATGAAATTGGTGCTTATAAAATACAAAGGAGGTATTCTTGGTTATGACCAATACCTCAATGTTTTCAACGAAACGCTCAACGCCCAAAACAAATATCTCCGTACCCTTGCCGATGTAATGATTAATGGTAAGTTGTTGGAAATCAGAAGTTCGTATAAATAACTTAGAAAAATACCTTTGATTGTAATGCTACAAATTCGCCAAAATATGAAAAGAGTGATGTTACCTTTGTGGGCTTATGGGCTTTTATTTTTTTCTACTTTTTCGTGCAAACAACAATCCGAAACGACTTCGCCCACCTACAAAAACCTCACCGAAGCCGTCTATGCGTCGGGCAATGTATTTCCCAAAAACGAATACAAAGTAGTGGCCAATGCCGATGGCTATTTGCAGCAGCAATTGGTCAACGAAGGTGACGTGGTGAAGGCAGGCCAACTGATGTTCTCGCTGGAAAGTCTCTCGCAAGATGCCCGTGCCGAAGCTGCTGCCAATATTTACCGTCAGTCAGAAGCCAATTATGCTGATAATTCGCCCGTGTTGACCGAACTCGAAGTGGCACTTCGTAATGCTCGTACCAAACTCGAAAATGACTCGGTCAATTACTTTCGTTACAAAGCCTTATATGAGCAAAATGCGGCGGCTAAAGCTGATTTAGAACGTACTGAATTGGCCTATCGAACCTCAAAAAATGATGTAGCGGCTCGCCAAAAAGCGTGGGCGCGGACCAAAAACCAGTTGTACGTGGACTTGCAAAACACCCGTTCAAATTTTAAGGTAAATCTACGCGAGGGCGACAATTATCGCATTCGGAGCATTGAAGCGGCACGGGTCTATGAAGTCTATAAAAAAGTGGGCGAGTTGGTACGGCGCGGCGAAGCCGTGGCACTTTTGGGCAATCCTAACAACGTATATTTACAACTCGCGGTGGACGAAACCGATTTTGCGAAACTAAAGGTAAATCAAGAAATCGTACTTAAAATGGATGCCTACGGCGACAAAATTTTCAAAGCAAAAGTTACCAAGATATATCCTAAACTCAATAAAGTTGACCAGTCCTTTCGGGTAGATGCTGATTTTGTGGGAGAAGTTCCCGAAGCCTATTATGGTCTCACGGTCGAAGCCAACATCATTATTTCCGAAAACCCCAAAGCCCTTACGATTCCCAAATCATACTTGGTTGGAAACGATAGTGTTTGGATTGAAGAAGGCAAAGAAAAGAAAAAAATCAAACTCCAAAAAGGCGCTGAAAACTTTGAATTGGTAGAAGTAAGAGGAGGATTGACAGAGAAGTCGGTTTTGGTGAAAGAGTAAGAACTGTAAAACAGCAAAACTGAAAAATGTAAAATGGAGAAAGGGGACAAACAAAATCTCTGATTTTTAACTTTTCCAGCATCGAATAAGAAAGCGAGGCCCAGCGGCCGGGCGCGAAACAACCAAATGAGAATACAATAGATGCCTCAGGCATGACAAAAATACGGCATGACAAAGCGCAAACAATAAATATGAACCTCAGTCTCTCATTTCAAATCGCTAAGACCCATCTTCTATCCAAAAAACGTCAAACCTTGGTGGCTATGCTGGGGGTTACTTTCGGGATAGCGATGTTTATCGTCATGATTAGCTTCATGCAGGGAGTGAACCAATTTCTGGAAGACTCTGCACTTGATGCCAGCCCCCACGTCCGTATTTATAACGAAGTCAACACCCAGCGACCCAGTATTCTTGACGCAAGCCAGAAAAGCGATGACCAAATAAACATTGTCTATCACCAAAAACCCAAACAGCAACTCGCCCGTATCAAAAACGGCCTACAAATGGTACGCATGATTGAGCAAATGCCAAGTGTTTTGGGCGTTTCGCCCGAGGTAAGTTCGCAGGCTTTTTTCAACAATGGCCCCATTCAGATTTCGGGTGTCATTGCAGGAATTGATTATCCCCGCGAAAATCGCCTTTACAACTTAGATAATCGTATCAAATCGGGCAGTTTTAAATCACTTTTGGTCAACCCTAACGGAATTGTAGTGGGCGCAACGCTTGCTCGGAAGCTCAACGTAGGCGTAGGTGATAAAGTAAGTGTCACGACTCCCCTTGGTGGAAATATCACCCTACGCGTAGTAGGTACTTTTGGTTTTGGGATAGGTACTATTGACAATATTCGTTGCTATACCAGCATCAGCACTGTTCAAGAAATGCTCGGTAAAGATGCCAGCTACATTACGGATATTCACATCAAAATGAACGACCCACTGCAAGCCCTCTCTTTTGGTAAAAACCTAAGTAAACAATTTAATACGCATACCGAAGACTGGTCAACGGCCAATCAGGCGATTTTAGCGGGCGAAAAAATCCGTAATGTGATGACTTTTGTAGTGTCCATGACGCTCTTAGTTGTGGCAGGATTCGGGATTTATAACATCATGAACATGAACGTCATTAACAAACTCAAAGACATTGCTATTCTAAAAGCCACGGGCTTTGGCGGAAAAGACGTGGTAGCGGTATTTTTGCTTCAGGCCATTATCATTGGCTTGGCGGGAGGTTTGTTGGGTTTGGTAATTGGCTTTGGGATTAGTTATCTGTTGTCAATGACCCCTTTTGATACGGGAGACATGATTAGTCTCAAGACATTTCCAGTTATTTTTCGAGTAGAATATTACCTAATGGGCCTGGCTTTTGGATTGATTACCACCGTTTTGGCGGGTTATTTTCCATCCAAAAAAGCGGCCAAAATTGACCCTGTTGCTATATTGAGAGGGTAAGGGGAAATGACGAATTAAGGAAAATGTTTATAAATGTCTTTTCGATGGTCAAAAGAAACAAAATAAATGGTGTCATCAACCAGATTTATTCCAATGCGATAATCGCCAACCCTAATTCGATAATAAGAGGTGTAACCAGTCAGTTTTTTTATTTTAGGAATGTCCTTGATATTGTTTGCGTCTTCAGCAGAAAGAATAACCTTGTAGATAGCATCTTGTAAAGCCTCGTCTTTGAGCTTTTGAAGTTGTTTTAAAAAACTGGCTTTGAATTCAATTTTCATTTACCAAGTGCTTTCATGATTTCGTCACGACTTACATTAGGAGTTTTCATCCCTTCCGAAATAGTATGGGCAATGACGTGTTCTTCTAACTCTTGGGAATTTAAATAACGGGCACGGATGCCTAATTTTTTAGCAAGTTCCATAAGGATTTTTAAATCATTTTTTGACTCACTTTCAAATAATGCAGCTGTCATAAGTGTCTGTTTTTTTACAAAAATAATCAGAAATGCCAATACTAAAAATGAATGATACAGTTCTTCAAGCCGCTCATATCAACAAATACTTCTACGAACCCGAAAAGTTTCAGGTGTTGCAGAATGTGAATTTTGAAGTCAAAAAAGGCGAATTTTTGTCTATCATCGGCAAGTCAGGCTGTGGTAAATCTACAACGCCTTACGGGTTTGAGCCAAGACCGCTTGGCCGATTTTAGAAATGAACACCTTGGATTTGTGTTTCAGTTTCACTTTCTGTTACCAGAGTTTACGGTGTTACAAAACGTGATGCTACCTGCCCAAAAACTGGGAAAATACAGTACCAAAGAGGTTGAAGAGCGGGCTTACCAAAAGCTAAAACTTGTGAATATGGAAGACTATGCTCGTAAACAATCTTCTAAACTATCGGGAGGGCAGCAACAGCGCGTGGCCATTGCCCGCGCCCTCATCAACGACCCCACCATCATTATGGGCGATGAACCCACGGGTAACCTCGACAAAGCTAATTCCGACCTTGTTTTTGATATTTTTCGTAAAATCTCCCACGAAAATGGTCAAACCATCATCACCGTTACGCACGACCCTGATTTTGCCCGTGGCGGGGACAGAATTATTGAGATGTCGGATGGGAAGATTGTTAATTCATATTTTTAAGCATTTGTTCCAACGAAGCTATATCGGTAATGAGTACTTCGCGGGCTTTGCTTCCTTCAAAAGGGCCTACAATGCCAGCTGCTTCGAGCTGGTCCATGATGCGGCCAGCGCGGTTATAGCCCAGTTTGAGTTTTCGTTGGATGAGTGACGTACTTCCCTGTTGACTCACCACAATCACCCGAGCGGCATCGTCAAACATGGGGTCGCGGTCGGCCAAATCAATGGCTTCCTTGTCGCCCACTTCATCGTCACCCGTAAACTCTGGTAGGTTATAAGCCGAGGGGTAACCTCGCTGATTTCCAATGAAATCACACACTTCATCAATCTCATCGGTATCCGCAAAAGCGCATTGCAAACGAATCATGTCGGAACCCGTCGAGAGGAGCATATCTCCCATTCCTACGAGTTGTTCGGCTCCGCCTGTATCCAAAATAGTGCGGGAGTCTATCTTAGAGGTAACCCTAAACGACAGTCGGGCGGGAAAGTTGGCTTTGATAAGTCCCGTAATTACGTTGACAGAAGGGCGTTGGGTAGCTACCACCAAGTGAATTCCGATAGCTCGTGCCAACT
Organism: Runella sp.; assembly: GCA_044228585.1. GTDB lineage: Bacteria > Bacteroidota > Bacteroidia > Cytophagales > Spirosomataceae > Runella. The sequence continues at coordinate 9,371 of JBGAUP010000238.1, forward strand.
GTGCCAAACGCGCAATAGGTTGTTCTACTTCTTTGCCTGCGGTCATCATTAAATCGGCCAATTCGTCAATCACCAACACGATATAGGGTAAGAAGCGGTGACCTCGTTCGGGGTTTAACTGCCTTTGGATAAACTTGGCGTTGTATTCTTTCACGTTGCGGACGCCCCCTTCTTTGAGCAAGTCGTAGCGATTATCCATTTCGATACAAAGCGAATTCAATGTGTAAACCACCTTTTTGGTGTCGGTGATAATCGCCTCT
>JBGAUP010000239.1:0-10230 GCA_044228585.1 Runella sp.
GTAGTTGGACAAGATATTCAGGTTGGCAGCAACTGCTCAATTATCAACAAGATAGATGACCTAATTGCTATTTTAGCCTAATCAGTAGTATTTTTCGGTCAATAAGTAGTTTTGAACGTAGTCTTTTACTCCCTCTTCAAGGGTATGAAAAGGTTTGGTATATCCAATTGAGCGCAGCTTATTCATATTGGCCTGCGTAAAATACTGGTACTTATCACGAATATCGGCTGGCGTATCTACAAAATTAATATTGGGTTCTAACCCCATCGCTTTGAATGTATTGGTAGCCAAATCTACAAACGTACGGGCTTTGCCACTCCCTAAATTATAAATACCAGAATTGCGGCGATGATGCATCAAAAAAGAGCAAACTTCTACCACATCTTTTACATAAACAAAATCACGCATCTGTTCACCATCTTTAAAATCAGGATGGTGTGAACGAAACAAACGCATTTGGCCTGTAGCTTTGATTTGGTGATAAGCATGAAAAATCACCGATGCCATACGGCCTTTGTGGTATTCGTTGGGGCCATATACATTAAAAAACTTCAATCCTGCCCAGAAAAATGGTTTTTTCTCTTGCTGTAAAGCCCAAATATCGAAGTCATTCTTTGATTCTCCGTAGGGGTTAAGCGGTTTGAGTTGAGGAATAGTCAGCTCATTGTCATCGTAGCCGAGTTCTCCCAAACCATAAGTAGCTGCCGATGAAGCATACACCAATGGAATTTGGTAATCAATGCACTTTTGCCAGATTTGTTGAGAATAACGTACATTTAATTCATCAAAGATGGTATGGTCAAACTCGGTGGTATCGGTACGGGCCCCAATGTGAAAAATAAACTCCACCTCGTAGTAGTTCTGATCCAACCATTCAAAAAACTCCGTTCTTTCCACCCGCTCTTGAATCTTTTTCCCTTCTAAATTGGGCGTTTTCTCAATTTTTGAGAAATCATCAACCGCAATAATAAAATTGAAATTTTCTTCGTTCAACTTGCCTATAAGGCAGCTTCCGATAAAGCCCGCAGCTCCAGTAACAATAATCATAGAAATAGTTTATGATAACGCGTTTAAATAGTGGGTTTTCAAATGATTGGCACAGTAAAATTACTTAGAAAAGTAACCACAAAGGTAGGTATTAATTTACATACCAAACCATCTAAGATTTTTAGAAAAAATTTAATTTTTCCAAGATTAATAGCTTATTTTAGATGCGTTTTTTGATACCGTTTTTTGGTCGTAATTTTGTCAAAAATTATTGAACGGTTGATAGCATTCATAAATCTCTCATTAAGTACGATATACTGTTGACTGTGGACTATTTGACTGTGGACTAAAATATGGTTTACGTAACAAGAAAAGAACATTTTAATGCTGCGCATCGGGTATATAACCCCAGCTGGTCGGACGAAAAAAATGGGGAAGTATTCGGCATTTGTGCCAATCCCAACTTCCACGGCCACAATTTTGAGCTGATTGTGACCGTCAAAGGTCCTATTAATCCCGATACAGGGTTTGTAGTGGATATGAAGCAACTCGGCAAAATGATGAAAGATACCGTGATTGACAAAGTAGATCACCGTAACCTCAATTTGGACGTGGACTTTATGCAGGGCGTTATTCCAAGTTGTGAAAATTTTGTGATTGAAATCTGGAAAATTTTAGAAAAAGGACTGGTAGAATTGGCTCCACACACTCAATTGCACTACCTCAAACTCATCGAAACTCCCAAGAATTACGTCGAATATTACGGCGAATAACTCAAGAGTATTGCTGTCATTTATCCCAAATCAATCCTATCTCTTGTGAACAATCAACGCCTTGGGCTGATTTTCTGGCTTTTTGCTTTTGTCATCATTGGATGTTATTTATACTATATCCACCTCTATGCTCTCAATATCCCTATTTCAGACGATTACGACCTCGTACGCGTCAAATACACGTTGATGACGCAAGAGTTTAGCTGGTGGCAAAAGATACAGCTCCTTTTAGAGCCCGAAAATGACCATCGAATCCTCCTCCCCCGCTCCATTGCTCTTATTGATTTCGCGCTTGAAGGATTCATCAACTACCGTACACTTATCTGGATTGTCAATGGTAGCTTATTAGGTATTTTAGGGTTCTGGTGGATTAGTTTTTCCAAAAAAGGTCTGCATCCTTGGTATTTCATTCCGATTTTACTTTGGTATCTTAATCCTTTTGTGTTTGATGTTACCCTTTGGGGAATCAACGGAATGCAACATACCACGCTCAACCTACTGGTATTTGCTTCGCTGTACTTGTTGGCCACTTATCCCAAATTATTTCCTACTGTCTTAGCTTTACTACTCGCTTTTGCCGCTACCTTCACCAATGGCAACGGTTTTTTGGTTTTTCCTGCGGGGCTTACTATCCTTTTATTGTCCAAAGACTGGGAAAAAAGTGCTTGGTGGAGTCTTGGAATGGTGGTAGCGCTATTGGCTTATTTTCTAAATTATAGTGTAGGGCAAGCCACCAAAGTGACTATTTCGGGACCATTTATCCAAAATCTTTTCGTCAGTTTTGCCGCATTGTCAGGTGGGTGGGTCGCCGCATTTAAGGGAAATAGCCAAACATGGTTGCTTTGGGGAGCTTTTTCGGTCGGGTTTGTTTGTTTGCTTGGGTTGACAATCTGGCTGCTGGGTCAAGTTTTTTTTACTACTTCCAAACCTCGTCCAAGCCAGATTTACTTTTGGGTAGGAATATTCTTATTCTCAGTGATGACGATTGGCATTATTGCAGTGTCGCGTGGTGGGCGCGATGTGTATTCCGTGTTTACGAGTCGGTATAGTTTGTATCCACTTCATTTACTGACACTTACTTACATTTCCCTGTTAACATGGAAGGCAGTATCTCAAAAATGGTTGGTTCGCTTTGCGTTCGTTTTTGGCGTTGCTTTTGTTCTGATGAGTGTTTATCAATACCAACTCGACATAGATGTACGCCGACGCAGCCTCATTGCCGACCATTACAATTGGCGCCAACATCGGAAACTGATGACGCATTTCAGGAGTGAATTAGCCGATTTTTTCACTCAGTCAGCCTACGACAAAGGTATTTACCGCTTTACTAATTTCCCTTTGAAAGAAGCCGAAACGATGATTTCTGCCCCTGCCAACCTTTCTACAGGCACTCAACTCGATTTGAAGTTAAGCACCAACGTAAAACCCATTGATTTTTTTGGACATCCTCAAAAGGTAGCCCAATTTACCCTCGAAAACAGTAGCCTTTCTCAACCCGAATTTGGGCAGGGAGGTGTTTATTTAGTGTTAAAATCCCAAAAAAACACCACTTACTTACTTCCAACTTGGCCTATTCAGGGAGGGAAACGGCAGTTTTTGACGAAAGGGAAAGTCTATAAAAATGGTTTTGTCGTTACGTTTTACAACGAAAACTTTAAACCTGACACCTATCAAATCGGTATTTTAAGTCCAAAAGACAAGGGATATGCGCTCCGTTATTTTTCTCAATCCATTCAAATTGATTCGCTTCATACACAACTGCTGGGCATGGAAGCCATAAAAAAGGGAGCTTTATGAAATACTACCTTATTGCTGGTGAACGATCTGGCGACCTGCACGGCAGCAATCTTATCAAGGCCATTCGGCGGCACGACCCACAAGCCCAATGCCGAGCCTGGGGTGGAGAGATGATGCAGGCCGCAGGGGCTGAATTGGTAACTCATTACGCCGACATGGCTTTTATGGGTTTTTGGGAGGTTGCCAAAAACTTAGGGACGATTTCTGGTTTTTTAAAAAAATGCAAAGCTGACATTATTGCCTATCAACCCGATGTTGTGATTCTGATTGACTACGCGGGTTTCAACATGCGCATTGCCCGTTTTGCCAAAACAAATGACATTCGTACCTTTTATTATATTTCTCCCAAAGTTTGGGCGTGGAATCAAAAACGCGCACTCAAGCTGAAACGAGACGTGGATAGGCTGTTTGTTATTTTCCCTTTTGAGAAAGACTTTTTCAAAAAGTTTGACTACGACGTAGATTATGTCGGCAATCCACTCTTTGACGCCATTGCCGATTTTAAACCTAACCCCCACTTTTTGAAGGAAAATAACTTAGAGGATAGTCGGCCCATCGTAGCTCTTCTGCCAGGTAGCCGCCGTCAGGAAGTAGAACAGATGCTGGCTTTGATGACATCCACTAAAAGCCATTTTCCTGACTATCAATACGTAATAGCGGGGGTTAGCAATTTACCTGAAGAACTGTATCAACCTTTTTTAAAAGAAAATATCAAACTCGTAATAGACGCCGCCTACGATTTACTTTCGGTGGCAACGGCGGCTTTGGTCACATCAGGCACGGCCACACTCGAAACGGCTCTGTTTGAAATTCCGCAAGTAGTTTGTTACAAAACAGGAAGCATTAGCTACGCCATTGCCAAACGATTGATTCGCGTACCTTACATTTCGTTGGTCAACTTAATAGCCCAAAAAGAAGCCGTAAAAGAGTTAATTCAACATGAGTTGACATCGCAGAATATCACCCAAGAATTACTAAAGATTCTCCCAAACGGCTCGATGCGCCAAACCCAATTGGACGACTATCGCCAAGTAAAAACTATTTTGGGCGCAAAAGGAGCCTCAGAACGGGCAGGCGAACTGATGGTGCAGTATCTTTTGCAAAACCCAAGTACTTCTAAGTAGCCCGCTCTAAATCTCACGGTACCGCACAGGCGGCCCTGGCCGTCGCGGCCCGATAGGGAAGACTTTATATTGTTGATAATTAAAGCATTGCAAAAAGTTAAATACTTGAAAACTTTTACTCGACTACTTTACATTTTTCGGTTTGACATTTTTCGGTTCCTAATGCTTTGGGCTTTTTACGACTTGTGCACCATAAATCCCCGAGTGACCCGAAAACAGGTAAGCTACTACACTGGCGAGTCCCACAAAAACGCCACATTCAGCCCCAAAAAGTTCAATCCCCATGAGGGTACAAGCAACGGGCGTATTGGTGGCCCCCGAAAATACTGCGACAAAACCCATTCCTGCTAAAAGTGCCATAGGTAAAGGAATAAAAACGGAAAGAGCATTGCCAAGGGTTGCCCCAATAAAAAAGAGTGGAGTTACTTCCCCCCCCTTGAAACCCGCGCCTAAAGTAAAAGTAGTAAACAACAGCTTTAGTAAAAAATCATAGGCTGGTAATGATTCGTGAAATGACGCCACAATCGTAGGCACGCCCAAACCAATGTATTTGGTAGTGCCCAGCAACCAAAACCGCCACTGCGATGTATTCCTCACATCCACGGGTCTTAACGGTGGGTAAGTGATTTTCGATTTGAAAAAATCACCCCAAAAATGAACAATTTTAAGAAAAACTGGAGCCGTTAGTCCAAGCAATGCCTGCCCCAATTGTCCAAGCAGCGAATCCCACCTGCATCGGGGGTACAAAGGAATAGCATAATGCGTGTGTGTCACCTCCCCACGCCCAATTTACAGGTATAGTCGGCAATAAGGGGTAGTAAGTAAACTGGGTAAAGAGCTTCGTAGCGCATTCGGCCTACAACCAAAACTTCGAGCGCAAAGACTGCGCCTGCCAAAGGCGTCCCAAACACCGACGCAAATCCGCGCTAATACCAATGATAATCAATATTTTACGGTCTTGCGTGGACAAGCGAAAGATTTTGGAGAACTGGTCAGCAATAGCGCCCATTTGCACGGCAGTTCCTTCACGCCCCGCCGAACCTCCAAACAAATGCGTCACCAACGTTCCAAATAGCACCAAAGGCGTAATTTTGAGGGGATAACTTGTTTGGTTGTGAAACTCTTCAATGAGTTGATTGTTTCCCTTTGACTACCTCTTGCCCGAAGTAATGATACGCAGCCCCCACGATAAATCCCCCAATGGGAAGCAACCAAATAATCCAGCGATGCGACTCCCGCCAATCAGTCACCCAATCGAGCGAAACCAGAAAAAAAGCCGAGGCCGAACCTGCCAAAATCCCTACAATTATGGCCAGTAAAAGCCATTTGATCACAAAACGCAAAAGGGGGATGAAGCCAACCGAAAGTTGTAAAATTTTGAAAAAGCCTATCATAAAACTACGGAATCAAAGCTGCGATGGCATAACCAATCATCACTAAACACAACACCACTTTCATAAAAATGCCCGTGACAAACCCCAAAAATGAGCCAACAGCAGCTTTGAGGGCTTTGTCAACCGCCATGCCTCCAATCAGTTCACCCACTAATGCGCCCAAGAATGCCCCCAAAAAGATTCCCAATGCAGGTATGACAACAAATCCCAAAAGCAACCCAATGGTAGAACCCCAAGTACCGTAGCTCGTGCCACCAAATTTTTTGACGCCCCAAATAGGCACGTAATAATCTAAAACTGTGATTGCCAAAGTCAGCGCCCCGAAGGTATATAGCGTCAATTCACTGATTTCGGCGTATTTACTGAAATGCAGGCACAGTAAGCCCACAAAACTCAACGGAGGCCCAGGAAGTGGCAATACCGCTCCCGCTAAACCTACCAGTAATCCAGCAATACCGAGAATGAGTAAGAGAATATCCATTGGTTGAGTTTTAAAATCTAACACTCAAATAACAGAAAAAACTGTGGTGAATCGTATCTTTGCCCACTAATTTTTGAGTTTGTTTGGTTTTAAGTGATACCAAGCGGCTCATTCACTCAATCACACAAACAAAAAAATGTCAAAAGTCTTAATCATAGGCGCAGGAGGAGTAGGGGGCGTGGTGGCGCACAAATGTGCGATGAATTCACACGTTTTTACCGAAATCATGTTGGCGAGCCGTACCAAATCTAAATGCGACAAAATTGCGGCTGATATTCAGGAAATGCACGGCGTAACCATCCAAACCGCTGCCGTAGATGCCGACATCGTCGCCGAAATGGTCGTGCTTATCAAATCATTTCAGCCAAAAATGGTCATCAATGTGGCCTTGCCGTACCAAGACCTTACCATTATGGAGGCGTGCTTGGCGACGGGCGTACATTATTTGGACACCGCCAACTACGAACCCAAAGACGTGGCGAAGTTTGAATACAGTTGGCAGTGGGCCTACCAAGAGCGTTTTAAAAAAGCAGGCTTGCATCATTGATTGCAACGCAGGCAACCACGGCAAAGCTTTTGCTACCAACTTCAACCCTGAAATCAACATTCGGGAAATTACGCAACCTGGACGTTATTGGGAAAATGGCGCGTGGGTCGAAATCCCTGCCATGAGTATTCACAAACCGATTGATTATCCAGGCATTGGCCCCAAAGAAAGCTACGTTTTGTACCACGAAGAACTCGAATCGTTGGTGAAAAACTTCCCGACTTTGAAACGCGCCCGTTTCTGGATGACGTTTGGACAAGCGTATTTGACGCACTTGGAAGTACTCCAAAACGTAGGAATGACCAGCATTGCGCCCATTAAGTTTCAGGGAATGGATATTGTGCCATTAGAGTTTTTGAAAGCCGTATTGCCTCCGCCCGAATCTTTAGGAGAAAACTACACGGGACAAACTTCCATCGGTTGCCAAATCAAAGGAATCAAAGATGGACAGGATAAAACGTACTATGTGTGGAACAACTGCGACCACGCCTTATGCTGGAAAGAGGTTCGTGCACAGGCCGTTAGCTATACCACGGGTGTACCCGCTATGATTGGAGCGATGTTGATGTTGACCCATTCGGAATGGATGAAAGCGGGAGTTTGGAACTGTGAAGAACTGAACCCCGACCCATTCATGGACTTGCTCAATCAACACGGACTACCGTGGAATGAACAAATCAACCAACCGCTTCCGCACGAGTATTAGTCTTTTTTAACCTTGACAGGGTTCAAAACCCTGTCAAGGTTTTTCATATTTCTAAACCCCAAAAGGACACTATGACCCATATCATCACCATCGAAACGCAGAGCGATATTGATTTTGCTTTGTTAAAAGGACTGGCGCAGCGACTTGGTCTTCGTGTGAATGAACAGCACACGGAAACGCAAGAAGTAATAAATACGCAAGAAGCTACATTTAAAAAGCTGTTCGGAAGCTGGGAAAGCACGGAATCAGGAGACGAATTAGCCGCCAAGATTCGTGCAGATAGAAACGATAGCCCCCGTGATGTTGAGTTATGAACAAATACCTTCTTGATACGAATATTTGTATTCATTACCTCAAAGGACAATACAATTTACAGGAAAAAATAAGTAAAGTTGGTTTAGACTCTTGCTTCCTATCTGAAATCACCATTGCGGAGTTGTTTTATGGTGTCGAAAACAGTGCAGAAACCCAACGTAAGAAAAATTTGGAAAACCTTAGCCAACTGCGAGCCTCCTTTGTTGGTCGCACGTTGCTAATCGGGGATAGCTTTTACGAATATGCCCGCCAGAAAGCATCATTAAAACGTATGGGCCGCATAGTTGGAGAATTTGATTTGCTGATTGGAGCAACGGCCATTGTTCATGGTTTAACGCTCGTTACGAGGAATACCAAAGATTTTCAGAATCTTGACGGTATCCAACTGGAAAACTGGATTGATGGATAGTTATTTCTCTTTAGTTTACCACTTCCTTATACTGCATTTGGTACAGATTGGCGTAGAAGCCACCTCGTTCTAACAGTTCTTCGTGCGTACCTTTTTCCTTGATTTGGCCTTTGTCCAACACGATGATTTGATTGGCTTTCTGAATCGTACTCAAGCGGTGGGCTATCACAATGGCGGTACGGCCTTTCATCAGCTTTTCAATCGCGTTTTGAATCAATTCTTCCGTTTCGAATTGCCGCTGACCCACCGAAAGCGTAGCCCCGCGCTCCATTACGTTGTAGTCGTAGCCGTCGGGCAGACGTTCGATAAAGTCGTGAGCACCTACCAATTGGGCTGCTTCAATAATTTGTGCTCGGCTAATGTCAGGATTGCCAAGAGTAATATTGTTGTGAATAGTATCAGAAAATAAAAATACATCCTGTAAAACCACGCCGATGTTGTGCCTTAATGCCCCCAATTCGTAGTTGTGGACTTCTACTCCATCTACCAAAATTTCCCCTTTGTTGATGTCATAAAAACGACTCAAAAGGTTGATAATCGAAGACTTTCCTGCCCCAGTAGCCCCTACAAAGGCAATCGTTTGCCCTGCTTTTACGTCAAACGAAATATCTTTCAGTACGTATTCCTCTTCGTTGTAAGCAAACCAAACATTTTTGAAAGAGACCTCACCGCGGAGGTGGTTCGGAACATAAGTGCCATTATTAACCGTATAGTCGTCGCTATCTAAAAGTTTCAGAATCCGGTCGGTACTTACAATACCCATCTGGAGGGTATTAAAACGGTCGGCCAGCATCCGTATGGGCCTGAAAAACAAGTTAGTAAACATGATGAATGCCGTCACGGTGCCAAACGTAATATCGTCGTGAAGAATTTCACGCGCTCCGTACCAGACAATCAGGCCCGTAGCGGCGGCAGCGATAACGTCGGCCACGGGGTAATACACCGAATAATACCAAATAGAACGAATGTGCGCGTCGCGGTGAATAGTATTGATTTTTTTAAATTTTCGGTACTCCATCTTTTCAGCACTGAAAATCTGTACGATATTCATGCCCGTAATATGTTCCTGAACAAAAGAGTTCAAGTTGGAGACGGCAGTACGAACTTCATTAAAGGAATCCTTAATTTTTTCTTTGAAGATATACGTACTAATCAACATAAACGGGACAGTAGCAAGACTGATAAGAGAAAGCCTCCAATCCGTATAAAACATGACCCCAATAATGAGAACCAACTGCAAAATATCACCTGCTACGGCAGCCATACCATCACTAAATACGTCAGAAAGGGTTTCGACATCCGACACGGTACGCGTTACGAGGCGACCAATGGGCGTATTATCGAAGAATTTAAGACGAAGACTCAGAATTTTTTCGTACAACTGTACCCGAATATCCCGAATGATATTCTGCCCCAACCAACCTGCCAAATACGTATGTGCAAACTGAATGAGTGCTTGCAAAAGCAACAGGGCTATCATCACCAATAGCATAAGGCTGAGCCCCTCATAATCTCCCGCTGCAATTTCATTGTCAATCGTATAACGGAATAATAAAGGGCTAAGTGGCGAGAGTGCGGCACTTATCAAAATCAGCGTAACAAGCGCATAAAACTGTTTTTGATAAGGTTTGATAAAGGAATAAAGACGGCGAAGGGTAGGCCAATCAAATATTTTTCCGCTCTTTTTTTCTTCGTTC
>JBGAUP010000240.1:0-9516 GCA_044228585.1 Runella sp.
TTACCAGGCTACGGTTGGGAAGAGCACCTAAAGAACCTAACTTCCCAAACTTTTGAAGGTTCAGAGTTTCATTTTGAGAAAGGTTTTAAGCAGACAAAAAATCAACCCAATATCAACTCTGAATTTGGCAATGTATGGGGCTATGATGGCAGCTCAGGCGATGTGGACTGGACGTGGGACTACCACCGTTCGATGAACGTTTTTCGTAAATATCCATTAGTGGCGGGTTGGCTTTATACCGAACACCACGATGTAATCAATGAATGGAACGGTTACTGGAAATTTGACCGCACCAAGAAATTTACGGGCCTGGAAGCATTTGTACCAGGGATGAGCCTCAACGACTTACACGCGGATATTTACGTCACTACTGGCCAAGATATTTCGCACAGCGTACGGCCGACGGAGGTAGTACAAGTACCCCTGACCATTTCGTCCATGACAGGTAGGACGGATTTGGGCAATGAACTCACCCTCAAAATCGAGCTCAACGGTTGGGATGCTTTTGGGCAAGAACGGAAGTGGCAAAGTTTCACCCAAAAAATCCCTTACAAACCGTGGATGCAACAAGCGTTGTCCCCTGTATATCTCATCATGCCTACTGAGAAAGCCGTGGCGGTGCTGGCTTTGACATTGCAAGATGCCAAGGGCAATATTCTGAGTCGTAATTTTAACACGTACATTGTAGAAAAGCCTACGCCAGCCGAAGTAGATACCCCAGGAGGAAACAAATTACGTTTGTTGACTGTCCCTCCCAAGCAATTCAGTGATGCCAAATGGTCAATGAAACAGTGGAATATTTTGGACGGTCTAAAAGTCAACGGGGCAGGAAGTGGTTATTTTGAATACCGCGTGAAGTGGCCTACCGACCTAAAAGCCGACAATGTCATGGGAGCTACGTTTATGCTGGAAGCATCGGCCAAGCAGTTGTTTGGCAAAGACAAAAGCGGCGACACCAAAATTGCCGACAACTACATGCTGGGGGGAGGAACGTTTGACAACAGCCTCAATCCCAATGCTTACCCTATGACCGACGAAACCAAATTTCCGAGCGAAGTGGCCTTTAGCTTCAACGGCGTAGCCGCAGGAAAACTACCTATCTCCGACGACCCCGCCGACCACCGAGGTGTGTTATCATGGCATTATCAACCCCAAGACCGCAAGTTGCGCGAAGCAGGTAGCTACGGCTACAAGTTGGTCGTAGCTTTACCCAGCGAGGCTGTCCAAAAAGCCATGCAAACGGGCGAGTTAGTGATTCGATTGGCGGTAGAAGGCAATGGCGGCTTGGCTATTTACGGCGAAAAGTTTGGGATGTATCCGTTTGACCCGACCGTGATTGTGAAAGTGAAATAGGTAAAATATTATTTTGTCAAATTTGTAACGCTGACAGGGTTTGAAACGCCCAACGGCCAGTTCCTGTCAGCGTTGATTTCTAAACCGTTTTATTAAAAATCCATTCCTAAAGGACTACAAGCCTCTATGCGTAACATTTTCCCTTTCCTTTTGGCGGTATTTACCGCTTTTGCCGCCCAAAGCCAATTGCTGACCGATTCGGTGTTAATTGAAGGGCATTACCGTACTTTTCATTTCCTAAAGCCTGCTCAAACCCGCGCCTCTTTATTGTTCGTTTTGCACGGTTCGGGCGGTAACGGACGGGGGCAACGAGGTGGTGCGCAAAAAATAGAGGCCATTGCACCTACGGAAAATATCCTGATTGTTTATCCCGATGGTTATAAACGGTACTGGAACGAGTGCCGCAAAACGGCGCAATCGGCGGCCAATCGGGAAGACATCAACGATAATGCCTTTTTCGGACAAATGATTAGCTATTTCGAAAAGCAATACACCATTGACCCCAAAAAAGTATTTGCCGTAGGTACTTCGGGTGGCGGCCACATGGCTTACAAATTGGCCTTAACCATGCCCGAGCAATTTAGGGCGATTACGGCACTCATTGCCAACTTACCCGACACCAACAACATGGACTGTGCCGAAAAGCGCATGGCAATTCCTGTTATGATTGTCAACGGCACCGCCGACCGTATCAATCCCTACGAAGGTGGGGAAGTGATAACGGGCAATATCAGTTTAGGTTTGGTTCGTTCTACCAACCGAACCTTCAAGTATTGGTCAGAATTGGCAGGCTACGAAGGAGAACCAAAAATGGAAGCCCTCCCCGACACCGACCCTACTGACGGACGAACCATAGAACGCTACACCTACAAAACGTCTGGCAAGCCCGAAATAACGCTATTGAAAGTGCTGAACGGAGAACATAATTATCCCCGCGATATTGATGTGTATCTGGAAGCGTGGGCGTTTTTTAAGCGGCAGATGATGGAATAAGATACTGGTTTGTAAAGTTGTTGGTGGAAAAACACCAACAACGGCTAAAGATTTATAATCCCCTCAAAAAAATGAAAAAATTCTTCCTTCTCTTCTTTCTCTCCCCTCTTTTCGCCGCTGCCGATGTCTATTTACCTGCCATTTTCAGCAGCAATATGGTATTGCAGCAGCAATCCAACGTCACGGTATGGGGATGGGCGCAACCAGGCGAGAAAGTGACGGTTTCGGGAAGTTGGCAGAGCGAAACGGTCAGTGTGGTGACTAACGAAAATGCCGTTTGGAAACTCAATATTGCAACACCCAAAGCAGGAGGAGGGTCTTATACGTTGACCATTCAGGGGCGTAATAAAATTGTGTTGGAAAATGTCCTGATGGGTGAAGTGTGGCTGTGTGCGGGGCAATCCAATATGGAATGGAGTGCCGACCGCGGCGTAAAAGATGCCAAGGCAGAACTGCCCACGGCTTATAATCCCAACATTCGTTTCTTCAAAATGCCCAAACTCACCGCCGAAACACCCCAAACCGATGCCAAGGGCACGTGGACAGTTTGTGATTCTGTGACATTGAAGCGGTTTAGTGCGGTAGGGTATTTTTTCGGCAAAAAACTCAATCAATCGCTCAACGTACCTATTGGCCTAATTGACGTGGCGTGGGGTGGTTCCTACATCGAATCGTGGATTCCTGAACACTTAGTAAACCTGTTTCCCAATACCCGAACCTCCGCCGAAACCATGATTCCGAGCAAAGGCTGGCCCAAAGAAGCGGGTTATATTTACAATGGGATGGTCGCTCCGCTTACGCCGTTCGCCATTGCGGGAGCATTGTGGTATCAAGGCGAATCTAACCGTCATTATCCTGCTGCCTATTACCAACTCATGCACATGATGGTGGATACGTGGCGGGGGGCGTGGCAGAAAGATTTTCCGTTTTATTACGTTCAAATCGCCCCTTTCAATTACCGCGACACCACTGATTTCAAAGCGCCCGCGGTGCGCGAGATGCAAACCCGCGCCATGGACATTCCCAAATCGGGTATGGTGGTCATTACCGATTTAGTGGATGACCTCAACAACATTCACCCCGCGTACAAAAAAGAAGTCGGAAATCGCTTGGCAGGCTGGGCATTGGCGGAGACTTATGGTCAGAAAATCGGAAATTACAAAAGCCCGCAGTACAAAGCTCTGCAAGTAGAAGGCAACAAAGCCATTGTGACGTTTGATTATGCTGAAAGCGGTTTAGCCGCCAAAGGTGGCCCGTTAACGGAGTTTGAAGTAGCGGGAGCCGACCGTATATTTTACAAAGCACAAGCTCGAATTGTGAAAAACAACGCTGTTGAAGTCGCTTCTGAGAAAGTAAGTCAGCCCATAGCGGTGCGTTTTGCCTTTCGCGATACGCCCGTGCCTAATTTATTCAATAAAGAAGGGTTACCCGCCATCCCATTTCGGACGGATGATTGGAAATTGGGACGTTAAGAGATTATTGTTGGTGGAAAAACACTAACAATGGCACAAATTTCGCTAATTTTTCCTTGGTTTATCATAGAAATCAACGGATAAAAAAGAATCAAGCATTCCCTAAATTCATAATCTCTGATAGTGTCACTTTTTTATGCTGTTCTTTATGGCAGGTATAACAAATAGCAATCAAGTCTTCTATTTGTTCTTTAAATACATTGTTGTAATGTAAATGATGGACTTCAGTTGCAGTTTCTTTTTTGCAAACTTGACATACTTTCTTGTCCCTTTCAAAAACCTCTTCTCTTATTTTTTTCCATTTAGAGGATGATAAATACAGACCATACTTATACCAAAAATTATTTACAATTTTGGCTTCTTGATTTAATTTGACGGCTTCTTGATTTTTTCTTTCAATCCATGCTAAATGTCTTTTTTCATTATATTCACCTCTAATATCTGCATCTTTTGATTTCTTAGGGAATCTTTTTTGAGTCCATCCACATTCTCTACATTGTTGATAAATCGCAAAACTTTCTTTACCAGTTGATCCAATATAACCATGAAATTTGATTACATCTATAAGATTTGGAGAACAACAACAACCGTTTTCAGGTCTGAATGAATTAAAGAAATAGTATCCACAATCCTTACACATTCCAACTTCATAAAAGTTTAACCTAAAAAAATGTACATTTTTCGATTGGCATTTTGTTTTTGGACATCCATCTTTCATTGTTTGACACCCTTCCAAGAAAAAGTTTTAAGACGATTAAAATATAATTTAATTTATTGATTTACAGCCACTTCTTTTATTATTTCAGATTAAAAAATCCGAAATAATAAAAGAATAATGTCTATTCCCTTCCATTGGTTGTAGTTTGCAACAACGGCCTCCTGTTCGTAACACGGGGGCCACATCTACGACCATTTGTACTTCCAAGTAAGAGGTTTTAGACCCCTAAAGCGTTCGGGGTGACAAATGTGATGATTAGCACAAGGGTTGTTGGTGAAAAAACACCAACAATCCTCAAAATCTTGAATTAGAAATGCTATTTCCCCATGCCCATTCTGCTCAAAATAAACGCATAGTTAAATGCTTCGTCTTTCAAATAATCAAAGCGTCCCGTTGAGCCACCGTGTCCTGAGTCCATGTTGATTTTTAGGAGGGTAACGTTTTGGTCGGTTTTCAAGGTGCGAATCTTCGCTACCCACTTGGCAGGCTCGTGAAAACCCACCTGCGAGTCGTTCAGGCCGCCTGTCGCCAAAATGTTGGGATAGTTTGTTTTTTTGAGGTTATCGTAGGGCGAATACGTCATGATGTAATCGTAATCGGCTTTTACGTTCGGATTTCCCCACTGTTCGTATTCTTGGGTGGTGAGCGGCAAACTGCTGTCCAGCATGGTGTTTATCACGTCCACAAAAGGCACTTCGGCCACGACTACCTTAAACAAATCGGGACGGAGGTTGGTCACAGCCCCCATCAGCAACCCGCCTGCACTGCCACCATTGATGGCCAATTTTTCGGAAGAGGTATATTTTTCCTTGATCAGATGCTCGGCACAGGCAATGAAGTCGGTGAAGGTGTTCATTTTCTTTTGCAGCTTGCCGTCTTCGTACCACTGTTCACCCAAATCCGACCCGCCGCGTATCTGCGCAATGACATACACAAAACCCCGATTGACCAAACTGAACACGTTGGCGTTAAAACCCGCATCGGACGAGTACCCGTACGAACCATACGAATACAACAAGCAGGGGTTGCTACCATCAAGATTGATTCCTTTTTTGTGTACTACCGCCATTGGTACTTTTACCCCGTCTTTGGCCGTGGCCCAGAGGCGTTTTACTTCGTATTCATCGGGATTGAAGCCACTCGGCACTTCGCGCTCTTTGAGCTTAGTGCTTTGGTTGGTGGTCATGTCGTAATCGTAGGTGGTTGTGGGGCGGTTGAGTGAGGTGTAAGCGTAGCGAAATTTGGTAGAAAAAAAGTTGGGTGTACTACTCGGATAGGCGGTATAAACGGGTTCGGGAAAGTTGATGGTTTTGGTGGTACCCGTGGCCAATTTACGCACGTTCATTTCGCTAAACCGTTCACTCGCTTCGTAATAACCATGTATTTTTCAAAAATATCTACTCCTTCAATTTTGGCTTTGGGATCGTGAGGTACAATCTCTTTCCAAGTTTTGCGGTCTTCGTAGCCTACTTTGGGCAACTGATATATCTTCTGGTTTTTGTTTTGGGGGTCTTTCCAAGAGACAAACAAGTGATTGGGGTGGTCGGTAAGGTTGTATTCTACGTCTTTTTGGCGCGGCAAAAATACCTTAAATTGCCCGTTGGGCTGGTCGGCAGGCAGCAGGCGGGTTTCCGAACTGGTAAAACTGGAAGAGGCAATGGCGATTACTTTTTTGGTCTTGCTACGACCTACGTAGCAGCTGAACAGTTCGTCTTTTTCTTCATATACCAATTCATCTTTTGCGGTACTTCCCAACACGTGCTTAAAAATCTTGTGCGAGCGCAGGGCTTGATTGGGTATCGCATAAAACACCGTTTTGTTATCGGCTGCCCACGCCATGCTTCCGCCCATGCGTAAAATGGCATCGGAGAGGTCTTTGCCCGTGCGTAAGTCTCTGAAATGCAGTTCAAATTCGGCATACGAGCCCGTAGTGTTGCTTACGTAGGCCATGATGTTGTTGTCGTCGCTGATTTCATAGCCGCCCATGATAAAAGCCGCTTTGCCTTCGGCCATCTTATTTTCGTCAAAAATGACTTCTTCGGCGGCGTCCAAACTGCCTTTTTTGCGGCAATGCACGCTGTATTGCTGGCCTTTGCCTACCCGCGAATAGTAGTAATAGCCATTGTCAAACGACGGTACCGATTGGTCTTCTTCTTTGATACGGCCCTTCATTTCGTCGAAAAGCGTTTTTTGTAGGTCTTTGGTCGAGGCCATCACCGTATCGGCGTAGGCATTTTCGGCCTTCAAATAGGCAATGGTTTCGGGATTGGTTTTGTCTTTGAGCCAAAAATAATCGTCGGTACGTTTGTAGCCGTGGTTATTGAATATCTGCGTTTTTTTGGCTGCTACGGGCGGCGCGGGGTAGTCGGCTTGGGTGAGCACTTTGGTTTGTTCGGGGGCCGTTTTGCAAGCCGTGAAGGCAATCATCAGCGCCAAAGTGCTGTTTGTGAGTGTTTTCATGAAAAATTGAAGGGTTGTAGTTTTAGGGGCAATTTAGCGAATTCCTATCAAATTAACGTCCCTAATGGGTTGATTTTGCCCTTTTAGCACCTTAAATCCCAATCTGTATCCGTAGGCCAGGCTGTACATTTTTAAAGAAACCGTTGAAATAGATTTCGGGCTGTACTTTAAACATTCCTTTGGTGGCAACGGTCATCGAAAAATTCCAAGTGTTTTTGTCGAAAACAGCCCCGTTTCTGGTAATAGAACGCCCCAAATACGCCCCAAACAAAACGTGTTCGGTATTGACGCGGTTAGATTGTGGCCTTTTAAAGTCATATAGGGTGATACCTAAGTGAACGAAACCATTGCTGTGGGTAGAAATACGCTTCGTGAGGTCGTTGCGTTCGGTAAAAAACATACTACGCCAACCAACGGTATAGCCAATATTTTTGTATTTGTTGGGTACAAAAGCAAAGTCAACTTGTGAGTTGGGTACCAATTCGTTTCTAAATACGCCAATCCCAAAGGAGGGATGAATAGCTATAAAGTCTTCTTTTTTGTATTTAACACTTCTAAATAGATTTCCCAATAATGGCTTATCGGTGTATTCAAATGAAAACCTATCGTCGGTCAAATCGTGTCCTTTGTATTTTTTTACATCCTCCAGGGCTTTTTTTATGTGGGCATTAGCAGTTGCTGTTTTAAGGAGTTCTTCAGCATCTTCTAAATTGTTTAAGACAAAACAAAAATACACCGACGCATTGTCCACTTTGTCCTTAGAATAGTCATTGTTGAAATGAATTTTAATCGGAACGGTAGCATTCTGAACAATGAGCAGGGTATCTTGTAGTGTTTTAAGCAGTAAAGGTTCGGGGGTATGTGGCCTAAACTGGAAGCGTTGCTGAGTGGGCTTGTGTTCTTTCAAATCTAATTGGTACTGGCCATTTTTAATGGGTTTATAAATAGCAGTACGCCCGTTGGTATTCTCTTCCAAACTGGCTTTAATCGTCTTAAAGTCTCTCACAAACAAGGCAAGCGTAGAGTCTATGTTCTTAAATTCCTCTAAACTGCCCACATTAGGTGCATAAATAATCAGCTTATTGCCATTTTCAAACTCGAATTGATAACGGCTGTGCCATTCAATCATCCAAGGTTTGGTTCCAGGCAGATTTTGGGCAAAAGCGTGGCTAAGGATGCCCACGGAGAGCATCATGTTGATGAGGGTTTTCATGGTTTTAGAAAATTGCGGAACGCCGCAGCGGTTAATTTAAATAAGGCCGTTAATCGGCCTTGGAAGATTTATTTTTGAAATAGGTTAATAAACTGTTTGTAGATTGGTTAGTAGAACTGACATTCCAATTGATGACGACAAATCCTCTCGCCTTGGCTTCTTTTTCTCGTACCTCCGCCAACTCAGCCTTTTGATAATCAGCCAATTCGTTGGCGTGAACGATTTTAAATTTGGGTTTTGTGGTGGTTTTTGATATTACTGGATTGGCTGATTGTTCTGTCGCAGAAACATCGGCAACCGTTTCTATTTCTGTGGAGGCTTCAATTGGTATTTCAACTTTGTCAAAGTTTTGAGCTTTCGCAGAGTTGAGTTCGGGAAGCTTTTCTTTTGATTGTTTTTTGAGAGCTATCTGTTTTCTTAATGTCACTTCTTCTATTAAAATGTCATTTTTTACAGCGGGTAAAATTTGCTTTTTCGGCAAAATAGGACTGTTTTGTAGCTGATTTTTCGACTGATTAACAGCTATTTGAGTAGGAATCTCTTGCGTTTTCCACCAAATTCCACCCAGCATTAACAACAATACTACTGCCGCTGCTATGCGGTAAGCAGATGCCTTCGCACGGCGGACCGTCGCTATGACAAAAAAAGTTTTTTTTGCAGGAACGGGATGTAACTCCGTTTGTAGTTTTTGCCAAACAGCACTCGACTGAAAGTTCTCAGGCGGGCTGTTGAGGCTACCCATCTCCCCTCTTATCCATTCATCAAACTGTTCCGTATTTTTCATAACCTCGTTGTTTTAAAAGTTGTTGCAGCATAGCCCGCGCTTTGCTGAGTTGTGATTTTGACGTTCCTGCACTGATATTCAATTGTTTGGCAATCTCTTCGTGGGTATATCCTTCAATGATGTACAAATTGAAAACTGTTCGGTAGCCCGTTGGTAATTCCAAAATCGCGGCATAGATGGCCGCGGCATCTATCGAATGATTGGGAACATATACCAAGCCCTCCCCTTCCGTTTCGTCGGCATCAGCAAATACAGGTAGGGCTTTCCGCTGACGCAGGTGCATGAGGGATTCATTGACCATGATGCGTTTGAGCCATACTTCCAGAGTATTGTCATCGCGGTATTCAAAATCAGGCAAGCCTCGAAAAAACTTCAAAAAACCATTCATCAGTACCTCTTCGGCTTCTTCCTGCTGTTGCACATAGCGCATACAAAGCCGAAACAATCGCCCCGAAAAGCCTTCATACAACCGATTCTGCGCGAATCGGTTGTTTTCTTTGCACATTTCAACGACTTTCTGCCA
>JBGAUP010000241.1:0-9459 GCA_044228585.1 Runella sp.
ATTGCCCATGAGATTCAGAATCCGTTGAATTTTGTGAATAATTTTTCGGAAGTTTCCTCAGAATTGGTGGACGAAATGGAAGAAGAACTCAAAGCCGGAAACGCTGACATCGCCATCGAAATAGCAGGAGATTTAAAACAGAATTTATCCAAAATCAACCACCACGGCAAGCGAGCCAGCAGCATCGTAAAAGGGATGCTCGAACACTCCCGCATGAGTACGGGCGTGAAAGAACTCACCGATATTAACAAGTTAGCCGATGAATATTTGCGGCTAAGTTATCATGGTTTACGTGCGAAAGACAAGAACTTCAATGCTGATTATGAGCTAATTGCCGACGAAAACCTGCCGCTTATCAACATCATACCCCAAGACATCGGTCGTGTGTTGTTGAACTTGATTAACAATGCGTTTTGGGCAGTGAAAACCGTTGAAAAACCTTTGGTGACAGTGACAACTGAACAATCAAATAATCAAATCATTATAAAAGTCTCCGACAACGGAGCGGGCATTCCCGCCGATATTTTACCCAAAATCTTTCAACCCTTCTTCACCACCAAACCCACAGGCCAAGGCACGGGCTTGGGGCTGAGTTTGGCGTATGATATTATAACTAAAGGGCATGGCGGGACTTTGGAAGTGGAGAGTGTAGAAGGGGAAGGAACGACGTTTACGGTAAAACTTCCTATATAAACCTACTGATAATTAAACACGCGGTCTGACTCAAAAAACCAACTAACATGAAAACCAAACTACTATTCTTGCTCCTAATCATTTCATTTTCAGCACTTAGTCAAGCCCAGTTCTCCAAACGGGAGATCCGAGAAGTCCGACTTTCGGGCAGCGGTTATGCATTGGGCTTGCAACACGGCAAACTCCTAAAAAAAGAAATCGGGGAATTGGTGGTAAAGATGAAAAAGAACACCGCCGACAATCTCCACAAAGAGGCCGACCAAGTCATAAAAGACTTTATTGAGTATGCCCAATTTACCGATGACATCAAAAAATACACACCCGAATTGTACGAAGAAGTCAAAGGCATTGCCGACGGCTCCGAACAGGCGTTCAACGACATTATGGTATTCAATTTATTGGACGAATTTTGGGTGTACATCGACGCGATTTCGAACCATCATTGCAGCGGCCTCGGCGTTCCTTCGGTCAATGGAAGCAAAAGCTACATTGCTCAAAACATGGACATTGAGAGTTATACGGAAGGGTATCAGATTTTAATACGATTGGCGAGAACGGACAAACACCCCGAACAGTTTATCCTGACGCACCCAGGCGCTATCGGTTTCAACGGCATGAACGAAGCGGGCATCGGTGCCTGTATGAATACCCTGATGCAATTGAAAGCCGCACCCAAAGGCTTGCCTGTTGCTTTTATCGTGCGGCGTATCCTGAACACAACCGACAAAAATGACTTGCTGAACTTTATCCAAACGGTGCCGCACGCTTCGGGCCAAAACTACATCATCGGTATCAAAGGCGAAGTATATGATTTTGAAGCCTCAGCCAATAAAGTCGTTCGTTTTGATCCAAAAAATGCCAATGGAACAGTTTACCATACCAACCATCCTATTGTCAATGATGATGTGAAAGAATGGGCCAAAAGATTTGACCCTACTCTGGCAACAAAGCCCACAAATTCAAACAGTTACATTCGATTAGCCGCTGTCCAAAACAGAGTAATGGCCAGCCCAACCGTGAACGATGTACTCATCAAAGAAACCTTACGCTCCAAAGACGACAAAGAAAATCCCGTGTGCCGGGCTCCCAAAAACGGTGGGTTTACCTTTGCTTCGGTCATCATGACGCTTACTGGTACTCCTTATCTCCAAGTCACGGCAGGGCCACCCGACGCATCGGAATACAAGCGATTTGACTTTAAGTAGAAAGGGAAAAATTGTTCCTAAAAATGGAACCGCAGCGGATTTTTATTGATAAAATCCGTTTTATCCGCGTTGGAATCCCGAAAGCATTCGGGATGTCATCCGCGTTCTAATGTTTCCGCGAAGTTCTTTATAATTCCGATTTTTTTTGTAAAATGCATAGAATTACGGCGTCTCATTTTCAACCCTTTTTAAATCATAAAATTCTTTTTTGATGCAAAAAATTTATCCAATTGGCTGGTTGTTATTTTTTACCATTTCAGCCAACGCTCAAACACCAAAGGTTTTTACCGCGGCCGATTACGATCGGGCCGCCGCTATGCTCATCCCCAATGCCACCAAATACATTGACAATCAGATACAACCGCAATGGTTGCCCGATGGCCGACTTTGGTACCGTACTCTGACGGCCAATGAATCAAAATACGTGTTGTATAATCTCGCTGACGGCAAAAAAAGCACGGCCAATTCAAAAAAAGAACTGCTGGAAGGCCTGACTGCCGCGCCCACTCCGCCAAAAATTTCTAACATAGAAACGCTGTCGCCAGATGGCAAAAAGGTGGTCTTTATCCGCAACTGGAATCTATGGATAAAAGACCTCAGTACTGGTAAAGAAACGGCCCTCACCACCGATGGCGTCAAGGACTTTGGCTATGCCACCGACAATGCCGGATGGAAACATTCGGCCAAAGCCATTGTCAGATGGTCGCCCGATTCAAAAAAAATTGCCACTTATCAGCAAGACCAAAGACATACCAAAAGTATGTATCTGGTCAAAACCACGGTAGGTGCGCCCGAATTGGAAGAATGGAAATACCCCCTGCCAACCGATTCGGCCATCATCAAAATTCATCGGGTCATTATTGATACGGAATCGTCCAAAGTGATTCGCCTTGCCTTACCTGCCGACGACCGGCGCAGCACCCGCGGCGATGATATATCGCACAATGGCGAACTGGATGATACGGACTGGAGTGATGACGGTAAACAATTGGCTTTTGTATCCACCACCCGAGATCACAAACAGGCCATCCTACGCATAGCCAATGCCGAAACGGGTGAAGTAAAGACTATTTTTGAGGAAAAAGTAGCCACCCAATACGAGTCTGGACAAGGGGCCGTCAACTGGAAATTTTTGCCGAAGACCAATGAGTTCATCTGGTATTCGGAACGCTCCGATTGGGGACACTTATATCTTTACGATGCCACTACGGGTAAGGTTAAAAATCAAATCACTGACGGCAATTTTGTAGTAACCCGTATGCTAAAAACGGATGCTGCGCAAAGAATCATTTATTTTGAAGCAAAAGGCAAAGAACCCAGTCAAAACCCCTATTACTCTTATGTGTATCGGGTTGATTTTAGCGGCAAAAATTTGTCATTGCTGACGCCCAATGCTGGCCACCATGCGATTAGTTTTTCGCCCGACGGTCGGTATTTTACCGATACCTATTCTCAACCGAATGTGCCACCCGTCACCGAAGTACGCGATATAAAAGGCACCTTAATTACCACCTTAGAGAAGACCGATATCGCACGTTTAAAAGCCATTGGCTGGACACCGCCCACTCCTTTTAGCGTAAAATCGGCCGACAATAAATGGGATTTGTATGGCCAGCTATTTACTCCCTCCAACCTAAACCCGGCGGAAAAATACCCCGTGATTGTCTATATCTATCCGGGTCCGCAGGGTGGGAGTGTGGGCTCGTGGAGCTTTTTAGGCGCCACCCGAGATAATCAGGCGTTGGCCGAATTGGGCTTCGTAGTGGTGGCTTTGGAAGGCAGTTGCAACCCCAACCGCTCCAAGTCTTTCCATGATGCCTGTTACGGCAATATGGGCGAAAACACCTTGCCCGACCAAATCGCGGGTCTGAAACAACTGGCCGAAAAATATACGTATTTGAATTTAAACAGCGTGGGTATTTGGGGACATTCTGGAGGAGGATTTGCGACGGCTGCCGCGATGTTCAAATACCCTGATTTCTTTAAGGTCGGTATTTCAGAATCGGGCAATCATGAAAACAGAAACTACGAAGATGATTGGGGCGAACGATACATCGGATTGGAGACAAAAGATGCCAAAGGCATTTCTAACTATGAACAACAGGCGAACCAAATACACGCCAAAAATTTAAAAGGTAAATTGTTGCTGGTGCATGGCGGCATGGACGATAATGTTCCTCCCTATAATTCGTATCTGGTGGCTGATGCGTTGATCAAAGCCAACAAAGACTTTGATTTTCTTATTTTTCCCAATGCCCGCCATGGCTACGGAGAAAGCACTTATTACATGATGCGCAAAAGATGGGACTACTTTGTACAGCATTTGATGCAGGCCACTCCTCCCAAAGAGTATCAAATCAAAATAACCCCTGACCCAAGAGCGAAGGAACCGAACGATAAGTAGCTTATTAAACCCTGTAATTGTTTTACGATGAAAAATGTGTTCTTCCTTCTGTTCGCGGCCTGTTTGCTTCAGGTAAAGGTCAATGCCCAAAAGCCAAGAGTAATTGTCTTAGCTACCGGAGGAACCATTGCTGGAAAAGGAGCGAATCCAGACCGAGCCGCCTATGAAGCGGGAAAAATACCGATTCAGGATTTGTTAGTTACCATTCCCACCATCAATAAATTAGTTGATGTGCAGGGCGAGCAGATCGCCTCTGTGGGTAGCTACAAAATCACGATTGACATTTGGTTGAAGTTGGCAAAACGAATCAATGAAATCGTTGCTAAAAATGAAGCGGACGGGATTGTCATTACCCACGGCACCGATACGCAGGAAGAAACCGCCTACTTTTTAAGTCTCACCACCGGTTCAGCTAAACCGGTGGTGCTGACCGGCTCCATGCGTCCTTCCACGGCCATCAGTACCGACGGCCCCAAAAACCTGTATGATGCTATTTTGGTGGCCGCCGCTCCCCAAAGCCAAGGCAAGGGGGTAATACTGAGCTTCAATGAACGGATCTATGATGCAAAAAATGTAACAAAAATCAATACGCTGGATGTCAATGCGTTTGATTCACCTAATACGGGCGCAATTGGTAAAATCCATGACGGTCAGGTGAAATACCATAGCCAACCCATTTACCCTGATCCGAAACCTTTTTTTGACATTAGTAAAATTTCTACCTTTCCCAAAGTGGAAATCATTTCCATGTATGCAGATGCTTCTGCGATTCCATTCAATGCCTTGCTCAACGAAAACATAGACGGTATTGTGATTGCGGGCGTCGGCAACGGCCATTATAATCAAGCCGTTCAGGATGCGATCCAAAAGGCAAAATCAACAAAAACCATCATCTTACGCTCCTCCCGAGTCGTTTCAGGAAATACCGAAATTGCCACCGAAGACGAGTTTAACGACATTAAAATGAATACGATAGCCGCCCTTGACCATAATCCCCAGAAAGCACGTATTTTATTAATGTTGGCACTTACGATGACGAAAGACCGAGAAAAAATACAGGAAATGTTCTGGAAGTATTGACGGAAGCAATGTTGCGCATAGCTCCTCCTAAACCAACCTAATCACCATGAAAACGATCCAATCGCTTATTGCAGCTTTAGTGATGATTTCTTTTTGGGGATATACCCAAAAACCCCGCGCCCGCGACATCGGGATTCCGTTTGAAGGCACAACGGGAAAATTCAACGCCATCACCGACGTGAAAGGCGTGGAGGTAGGCTACAGTACCATCATTTCGGGACAGGGCAAAAACGTACGCGGCAAAGGCCCCGTTCGAACGGGCGTAACCGCCATATTGCCGAGAGGAAGAACCAATAACCCCGTTTTTGCGAACTGGTATTCCCTGAACGGAAACGGAGAAATGACGGGCACGACGTGGATCACCGAATCTGGCTTTCTGGAAACTCCCATTATGATTACCAATACCAACAGCGTGGGCGTAGTGCGCGATGCCGTCCTGAAATGGTTTGTGCAAACCAAGTGGTACAAAGAGGATTTTTGGTACACTTACCCCGTCGTAGCCGAAACCTACGACGGGTTTTTGAATGATATTTACGGCTTCCATGTGGAAGAAAAACACGCGTATGAAGCCTTGAATACGGCCAAATCGGGCACAATACAGGAAGGAAACGTAGGCGGCGGTACGGGCATGATGTGTTTGGGATTCAAAGGCGGCACTGGCACTTCTTCCCGAATTGTCAAAATTAACGATTCGACCTATACCGTAGGTGTGTTGGTCCAATCGAATTTTGGCGGTAAGAAGAACTTCACCATTGCGGGGGTACCTGTTGGTCAGGAATTAAAAGATACGCTGAACTACGAGTTTAAAGCCCCTCCCTCTTACCAACCCGGCGACGGCTCCATCATCGTCGTCGTGGCCACCGATGCGCCGCTTTTACCGCATCAATTGAAGCGAATTGCCGCCCGCGTTCCGATTGGCGTAGGCAAGATGGGTGGACGGGGAGAAAATGGTTCGGGCGATATTTTCATTGCCTTTTCAACGGCCAATCCCACGGCGTTTCAACGAGACAAATTTACCAAAGTGGATGAATTGCCCAATGATTTGATCAATCCACTATTTGAAGCTACCGTACAGGCCACCGAAGAAGCCATCACTAACGCCATGGTCGCTGCCGAAACGATGGAGGGTATCAACGGCAATAAAGCGTATGCTTTGCCGCATAAAAAGGTCATGGAAGTACTGAAAAAGTATAACCGAGTGAAGTAACCCAATCTCTTCTTTTAATATTCCCTTTCTATTATAAAGTATTTCCATTGTCCAAGCCCAAAATAACACTATATTTATACTTCCTAAACCGATTTATTTGAGGATTGTATGCTCAATCAATCTTCTGGAAACGTTGAAAAACTGAATGCTTTTTTAGATGAAAACCTTGACCATTTTGCTTGGTCATTAGATGCTGTCTGCAAGAAAATGGGGATTTTGGATGGAAGCGCCAGAAAATCAGGAAATAAGATTCGAATTACAGCCCAGCTCATCAAGGTGGGAGATGGCTATCATCTCTGGTCGGTGAAATATGACCGTGAATTGAAGGATATTTTTGATATTCAGGATGAGATTTCATTGGCTATTTTGAAAGAAATTAAAGTCAAGCTGTTTGGTGAAGACAAACAAACAACCCCCAAACGATATATCAATAATCCCGAAGCGTATCAACTTTCCATACTACCTAAACACAAAAATATGAAACCCATTGCCCTACTTTTTTGCTTATTTATTTCTTTAGTAAGTTACGCCCAGCACGACCACCACGTGGACGACAACAAAAAAAGTCATGACCACCTTGCTCACATGCAGGCATCGCGGGCGCAAACTTTTTACATTCACAACCTACCTCCGCCCAAATTGATGACGGGCATTGGTCAATCGAAAATGAAGATTGAAACCAAGTCCGAAAAAGCCCAACAGTATTTCAATCAAGGACTTAACCTACTGCACGATTTTTGGGATTTTGAGGCGTACCGCGCCTTCAAAGAAGCCATTCGGCAGGATTCTACCGCCATCATGCCGTATTGGGGACTTTTACAAACCCCTGGACCAGAAGAAGATAGTGTTTTGACTGCCCAGCGAAAGAGGGCAGTTAAGCAATTGAAATTATTGATAAAAACCGCCAAAGAACGCGAGAAACTATACGCCGAAATGGCACTTTTGAGTGACTCACTCAAAGAAAAAGCCTACCCTGAAATCGTCAAAAAGTATGAAATCATCGTTCACAAATTCCCCGATGATATAGATGCCAAATTGTTTTTAGCTTTGGGAAAAATGAGTGGCTTTGACACCGATTTAAACCCCAACGAGGGCATGATTTACAGTGAATACCTTCTGCGAGATGTGCAAAGAGCCGAACCACAAAACCACGCTTTTCATCACTATTGGATTCATCAGATGGAGCATTGTTGCCCCGAAAAAGCCCTTGCCAGTGCCGACTTGCTCGCCTCACTCGCCCCCACATCGGGCCATATCGTACACATGCCAGGGCATATTTACAACCGCGTGGGTAATTACAAAAAAGCCCACGATGCGTTTGTGGCAGCCGTAAAAGTGGACTCTGCCTACATGAAAAGAGAAGGTGTTCAGGAAGTGGACAACTGGAATTATATCCACAATATCAATTACTTAATCAATAACTGCGTTCACGACGGACGGCACAATGAAGGGCTGTATTACGCCGAAAAACTAAAAAATATGCCCGTGACCAAAGAACGTAAAAAAGCCTATGATGGTACATTTCTTGATCAAGGCATACTGGCGCCTGCCAAGATGGAAATGGCGTTTGGATACTGGGACAAAGCCGCCGCGCAGTTGGAAAAAATTCTCGACAAAGATACCGTGTATAGTGTGTCAAGCATAGATTTTAAAAATGGCCTGTTGCTCTTTTGTAAGGGCATGGATGCCCTTGCAAAAGGAAAACTCAATGAAGCCACCCAGCTCTCCAATAACTTAGACGCTTTTTTGTGGCGCAATGAAAAACAAGCTGGGAAAGACAGCACCCTGAGCAAATGGTACCAAAACCCGCTGAATACCGCCTCTTTGGAACTGCAAGGTGGCATCAAAAGCGAGGAGGGCAATTATACACAAGCGATAAAACTACTGGAAAAAGCCCAAAAACAAGAGTTGGAGTTGGGCTATGGCGAACCTCCGCTGTATGCGCGTCCCGTGGCCATGAGCCTCGCTCGGGCGCACGAAAAAGCAGGAAAATGGGACAAAGCCATCGAAGCATACACCTCACTGCTGAAACGATTTCCCAACAGTGCGTATGTGTTTCATGCATTGGCCGTTGTCTATGCCCAAAAAGGCGATACTCAAAAAATGCTTGACTACGAAACAAAGCTGAAAGGGGCAACCATTTATGCGGATAAAGGAATGTACGTGGTAAAAAAGAAGTAGTTTTCTCACCATAATCAATTAGTTGATTTGCTTTCTGAGATGCTCAACAATTTTCTTTGCCTGTGCCAGTTGCCCTGATGGAACAGGAACTCTGATGATTTCTTGTTGGGTAGCATGAAGGGTAGGAAATTCAAAAATGATATGTAACATTGGGATAGCCGATTCTGTGTAGATGTCTGCGGCTATTAAATGAGCACCCAATTGTGTCCAAGTTTGGAAAGTCCCTCCCACAAAAGCGGCCTTAGTACCAATATATGCTTCACGAACGCCTTTTTTCAGAATATAACTACGGATACGTGGAGCAAGAAAAGCGACCAGTGTGAGCATCAGAATAATCCCACTTATGATTAAGATGAAAAGCGTATCTCGGTAAATACAAAGAAGAATACCGCACACAACTACGGATACCGTAATTACCAACCGAAGCGTGGCCTTATTGATTGAAATCATTTCTTGCTGGTCTTCTTCAATAAAAGCATCCCATTCCTGTTTGGTATAAACCCAATGAGCCAGTGGGTTTAGCTCATTCATCAACTTATCAAATTCTTTTGCTCTTGAAATATAAACAACAGCGGTGACCAATGAAGATATTGCAAAAAAAACGAAAAACACAATCAAGGCATAGCCTCCGTTCATGCCGTCCAAATTACTGTAGCCCGTTACAATAGCCCCTGCTATCATGAGAACTG
>JBGAUP010000242.1:0-9310 GCA_044228585.1 Runella sp.
AATGTAGTAAACGGCAAAATCGTTTATAAAGCCGTAGCAGATGCATGGAATCTATCTTACACCCCTGTAAGTGAGGTATTAGAAGAAGAAATGGTGGGTTAATATTTATAAATTGAGATTGATGACAGAAAAGGCCGAACCGCGTGGTTCGGCCTTTTTTATGTTTACTTGAGCTTATCTCCTTTGCTTCCTACAAACAACATGGCCCCGTTTCAATGAAACGGGGCTAATGCCACATTACCCTACTCTATTATATTGGTAATGTATGTGTATCAAATTCCATGCCAAATAAAACCTCTTAAAAGGCATATTTTTTATCTTGGCTATTGATTCAAAACTCCTTCCAAATCAGCAGGAGAATAAAAGATAGACTTCAAGGTTTTGTTGTCGGTGGTACGATACACAAGATATTTGCCGCTGTCTTCGCGGTAGTAGCACTCAGTTCCTTTGTCTTGGAAGTGCTTTACTGTCGCCTCAGCTTCTTCGATGGTATTGCAGGCTTTGCTCATGTT
This sequence comes from Runella sp., assembly GCA_044228585.1. GTDB lineage: Bacteria > Bacteroidota > Bacteroidia > Cytophagales > Spirosomataceae > Runella. Next base: position 513 of record JBGAUP010000242.1, read on the forward strand.
GGAGCGTTGTACTTCGTCAAATAAGGCCTTGAATTTTTCACCCAATCCAAATTCTAACACCGCCCCCGAAAGTACATACTGAATATCGGCCAAGGCATCAGCCACGCCCACTATGTCTTTTTCTAAAATGGCTACTTCCAACTCTTTCAGTTCTTCAGCAATGAGAGCCACACGCAAATTGCAGCGGTCTTGCGAAGGGATTTGGGGAGTATCAAGAATGGGATGTTTGAAAGTACGGTGAAATTCGGCTACTTGGTTGAGGCAATCTAATTGTTCCATGCGAAATACGTGCGTCTGTTAGTTATTTGTGTTTTATCCAAAATAGAAAACGACTTCAAAACTAACAAAAAACACGGAGAGGCGAATTATTACAAAAGTGCTTTAGCTTAAATTCACCCTTATTCTGCCATCTCTGACGCTACTTTCTTGAATTTTCGGAACAAATACCCGTAAATATTCCGCTCGTCGGCAATGATGTTGGATTTGCCCTGCATTCCGATTTTTAAGCGATTTTTGAGTTTTTGCTGATCTGTAAGTTGAACCCGCACATTAAACAGCCCTTTTTCATCGGGGGTTAGGGATACTTCCCGCACTTTTCCACTTACAGCCCCCCATTCGTAAACGGGATAAGCGTCCATTTTCATCACTACTTCCTGCCCTACTTGCACTTTGCCAATCTGCGATGAGTTTACTTGGGCGTGGGCATACAGAGGTGCTTCTTCATAAATCATTTTCAACAAAATCGTACCAGGCGATACTTCTTTGTCACCTTCAAATACAAACGATACTGTACCGTTGTGTTTGGCTTTGAGCAGTAAATGGTTGTTAGGTGTAATCTCAAACGTACCGTAAGTACCTTCCAGCCGTTGGCGGGCGGAGGTAAAACTTCCTTTTAAGCGGTCGCCTTCGAGCAAATGATCACTGCTACTCTTGGCAATTTGCTTTTGCATTCCATTGATTTCCAACTCTTTTGTCGCTATTTCGCGATTCAAAAGGTTACGATTTTCCAGATAGCTCTGATACGCTATATCATAGGCATTTTGAGCGCGTATCGCATTAGTTTCCAGTTGGTTAAGGTCATTTTTACTAATATCTCCGTTCTTAAAAAGTTCTTGATTGAGTCCAAAAATGCGTTTGGTTTCTTGTGCTTCAAAGGTCAATTTGTTGGATTCCGACGCCCATTTTTGCTCGGCAATGTTTATCTGCGATTTTTTGAGGGCAATTTCCTCACGAAGGCGCTGCATATTGACTTCAATAATTTGCCGCTCGTTTTGTGAAGAAATGGTTTTAAACTGCTGAAAACTGTTGAGGTTATTCTGCGCTGACAACAAATCAGAGGTCAACGCCGCGATGTCGGGTGCACTGATTTCAAGGATGGTTTCTCCTTCTTTCACTTTTTGTCCGTTACGCACGTGAACACGCTCCACATACACTGCCGATGGAAACCGATAAATATCTTCGGTAATTTCGGATTTAAGCACAAAAGTAGTTTGAATCGAGTCGGGTAAAACGATAATAAATCCTGCCACGGTTCCTGCCACCGTGAGCAAAACCGCCCACCAACCCATACGGCTCAGGGCTTTGATGCGCAAATCGGCAATCGGCGCGTCGTCAATGTGGTATAAGTCCTCGTATTGCGTAGGTTGAAGGTCTTGAATAGCACTCATGTTAGTAATCAACGTAAGTTTTCATAAAATCGTAATAAATACCCTTTTGGGAAATTAAGTCTTCGTGCTTGCCCTGCTCGGCAATGGTACCTTCGTCAAACACCAAAATACGGTCGGCTTTTTTGAGTGTGTGCAATCGGTGCGCAATCGAAATAATGGTTTTGCCCTCGTATTTTTTGTAAATATTTTCCAAGATTTTTTTCTCAGTTTCTACGTCAAGCGCACTGCTGGCTTCGTCCAAAATGATAATATCGGGGTCAGGACTGATAAACAAACGGGCAAAACCGATTTTGAGTACCTGCCCGCCCGACAGATTACCACCGAAATTGCCCACCATTTGATTGTAGCCCAAGTGATTTCCTTTGACAAAATTGTGTAAATCAGCCAATTCTGCTGCTTCAATCACCTCTTCTGTTGAAGCCGACAGGTTTGCACAGCGGATATTTTCTTTGATGGTATCGTTGAAAATGTAGGTGTCCTGCGGGAACATGTGGACGTGTTTGCGTAGCACTTTTGGATTGATTTCACGCAGTTCGACACCATTGCAGCGAATTTTTCCTTCATAGTCGGGATACAATCCCACCAACAATTTGACCAAGGTTGATTTCCCTGCCCCGTTGCGGCCCACAATTCCGATGCGTTCACCTTTACGAATTTCGCAATTGATATTGCGTAGTTGGTATTTTTCATCCCGCTGATTATAGCGGAACGATACATTTTCAAACTTTACTACATCACCCGAAAACGCGTTTACTTTTTCCTGGTAATCGCTCGCTTCGCGCTCTTCCAGAAATATCTCGTTTACTTTTTCAAAACTCACACTCAACTGCGTTACCATCATCCAGAGCATACTTACGCTGTTGACAGAGTTCATCAAGGTCATAAAAATAGACGAAAACGCCATGTATTGTCCAATGCTGAGTTGCCCCGTAAACACCTGATAAGCCCCTACCCAAAACACCGCTATCTGACTGAAAATAAATATTAAACGTTGTAAAGAATTGATAAGAATCTGCTTCTGTTCATCTTGCATGACGGAGTTGATAGACTCGCGGTGCAGGTGTTTCCATTTCACCAACTTATATTTCTCTAACGAAAGCAGTTTCACCGTTCTGATTCCCAACAATGTATCCAAAAAACCACCCAAAGAAGCTTGGTTTTTGTGATAGACTTTAGAGCGTAAGTTTTTGATAACTGGGATAAAAAAGACCGTAGTGATGCAGTAAGCCACGAAGCAAATCAGCGAAATAAGTCCCAGAGACCCACTGAAAGCAAACAGTACTGGGAAGTAAATCAACATGAACAAAATATCCAGAAAGTTCTGAATGATAATCGGGTTGGTCAATTGCCGAATCCCGATTCCTTCCTGAAACCTCGCCATAAACTCCTCCCGCTTGCGGTTGTCGTAGTATTTTTGTTTGAGCGAAATGAGTCGGTCAAAAAACTTGGTCATAAACTCTACCTCAAACCGAAACCGATAATGCACCATGAGCATACTTCGGGTGTAGGTCAGCACCACCTGCACTACAAACACTAACCCCAACCCCACCAACAGCCCCAACATGAGTTTTTTGTTTTGGTTGACGAGTACGTCATCCAACATGGTTTGGGTAAACAGCGGCAGCACCAAGCCCACCAATTCGAGCAGCAATGAAAACAACAAAATTTCGGTCAGAACGCGCTTGTTTTCCTTGATAATGGGAAGATAGACCTGCTTAAAAATAGAGACTTTTTCTTCTTTGTGCTTTTTGCCCGCTTCCGCCAATTCGGTGTTTTTATAAAACGCCTCGGTAGGTTTGAGTTCTAAAACGATACCGCTCCATTTATTCGTAAATTCTTCTTTTGAGTACTTGGCTTTGCCAAAGGCGGGGTCAGAAACACGTACGTAGGTATCGGTGGCTTCATAAATCACCACAAAATGCTGCCCTTCGTAGTGGGCAATACAGGGCAATTGAATTTGCTGAAGGTATTCATAGTCAAGTTCGTAGCCTTCGGCCTTGAAACCGTAGCTTTCGGAAATTTCGAGTAGTGCGTATAGACTTGTCCCTTCCTGCGTAATTTCGGAAAGCTGGGTCAATAAATGCTTTACGCTTTCGGTGCCGTAATGTTGAAAAATAATGGCCAACGACGTAGGCCCACAATCCATCATGGCGCCCTGCTGAATGTGAGGAAAACGGTCTATGATTCCGTAAGGACTCATTTTTCCACCGAATATGCTTTTGGAGAAGTTTTTCACGATTCGCTCACTTTACTTATATCCGACGATTTTTTGGCCAACACTGTCCGTCCGTAAACAATGCGGTAATATTTGTGAAGATGATAAAAAATTGAGTATTCTACAAATCGTTGTTGACTTCTAAACAACCGGTTGATATTCATGTGGATAAGGCTTGCCAGTAAGTCTTCAACGGGTATTTGCAATTGTCCCTCTGCCGCAATGCCACGCACGTATTGAATCATCAGTTGCAAGCGTTCGGAACGCTGTTGGGAAAGTTCGTAGAAAAACGTATGTTCAGGATTGGCTAAGTCAAACAGTTCTTGAATAGCAGGCTCAATTTCTTTGTAACGTCCGTCCAATTGTTTTTTGAGTGCCGAATTATAACCAAACTCCCGACCAAAATCTGCCGCTCGTTGTTCTGTAAAGTCTAACCGTTGCTTCCAATCCATCCCAAACGCAGTGAGCAAATCGTCAGTCATTTTCATACCAAACCGCCAGCGACATTCTTCGCCTTCTGCCCCGCCAATGAGCGATAAGAAGTTTAAAATCGTATCGCTGTCTATGTGGAAATAATCTTCCATGGCATCTATCGAATTGCTACCATAGCGTTCTAACTCCCGATTATAGGTATCGTTAATAATCGAAGTAACCGTTTTGTTGGCGATGTACGGTGCCAGTGCATCGTGCAATTCTTGCACTACTTGCCCAATAAACTGAGGATTGGTGAAGTGAAAACGCAGGCGGAAATGCAAGTTGGGGTCGGCATACCGAATGAAGAAAAACTTATCGGTCCAGCCTTCGGCCTTAAAACGCTCCGTGAGCGGAAACAGCACTTCGGTCAACAGCCAATCGGCGGTTTTGATACCCGTATATACCTTATAATAAAGCCATTCTGACCCTGTAAAGAACTTCCGCGTTGTCTCTATTTCCACCTTCTTTTCTGCCCCCAAATCTGATTTTTCAACGTCAGGTTTATTCAACTGAATTGGGCTTCTGGCAAATTTATATTCAGACGTATGGTCAAAAGCCACCACAAATTGATTGGTATGCCAGCCACGTTCCGACGCTACAACGGATTGCTCGGCGTTGTACAAAAATTCCTTAATGGTAAACTGCTCACGCGATTTGATTTCATTGACAAACGTTTCGGTCAACCACTGGTTTTCTAAATCAACGTACAGTTCGTTGTCAGAATCTATCAAACAAATGTGGCGCGGAATCGAGTACTTTGTCCGCCATTGGTCAATTTCACCTTTCAGTTTGGGCCAATTATTGGATTTGAACGCCGCCACAGTAGGCTTCATTTGTACCTCGCGAAAATTCCACTGTGCTTCCGCCAAAATCAGGTTGTCGAGTACAATTCGTGGAATAAACATGTACAACGAACTGACACTACCTGTAAAGCTAAATCCAGGACGTACATTCTGCGATTGTACCGCACACAAAAAATGATAAATATCGAGCGAATTGGCGTTGGAATAATTGTGGGCGTTGGATAAGCGCGGAATAATTATTTTGTTGAGCGATTTTGACCGCAACACAACCTGATTTCCGCGTACGCTTATCATCAAATCCGTAATCGAAATTTCCTGCTCGGGAGCCGATGAAGCTTTGCTCAAAAACGGAATTTGATATTCTTTCAGTTGGGGACGAATGATGACATTACCAGTACGTGCTTCTGGTAAGTGTACGATGTCGGCAAAAATCACTTCGGGCAAACGCTCGTCTTCAGCGCGGCTGATCTCCTGAAGCAGGCTCAATACCGACGGGTCGGTATGGCCAAAACGACCTAATAAGAAAGTACCCGTAGCCCCGCCAAAGCTATCCAGAATCATTTTTTCGCGGCCATTTTCTCGAATCACCGAAAACATGGCCGTGTTGGTCAATGGCAAATACGGCTGCCGCGGCTCAACTTGGCGCAGGTCTTCTTCGTTGATGTCAATTTGATAAGCCCCTGTCAATTGGGCTTCGGCTATTTTTTGGAGTAAATACTTATGCTCTTGTGGAATTCTAATTGTTTGTTCGCTGCTACTCGTTCCGCTTGCCCAAATGCCTTCTACTAAGGGAGAAATGTCATTTTTTGACTGACCTGCGGGATAGCCTACTCCTACTTCGGGGTCTAAAGCCAATACAAAAGGCACTTCTTCGTCCTCGTATTTCTCGTAAAATTTACTCCGAAAATCATCTAAAGTAGGGTTGCCCGCGGGCGATAGTTTCATCAAGGTCGGAATTTTTGAAACCAACTTATTCAACAATCCCCGATTGAGTTGTCCAGATGTTTCGGGCAAATAGCTATCTATTTGAAACAAAACCTTACGGTCGAAGGGCGTCGGCAATTGAGCTAAAAGTTGCTCCACCGCCGTAAATTTATCGGTTGAATAATTCTCCCCCGACGTTTCAATTTGGTTTAGGGACGTTTTTACTTGGTCAAGAATTTGGAGAATGAATAGCAATTCCTCCGAAGCTTGTTTTGCATTTATTTTTTGTAAAGTATTGATAATCTGCACCAAAAAATCATCACCCATCAAGGCAGGCTCCAACTCACTAACCAGCAATTGTGACTCAATGACCTGCTCCACAAACTCTTGGGCCTCTTCTTCGGTGATTTCGTCGGAAATGAGGGAATTGACCAGTGTACCAATCATTACGCCTTTTTTTGCCTGCGCCAACACCGAATCAAGGTATTCCGATTGCTCCGCACTGCTCAGGTGGTGCATTCGCATACCTGCCTCATTGTAACGGTACTCAATGTAGCGATATTGGCCGTTGATACTGTAAAGACTCGTATTAGGAAAAAAGTGGAGAAAAGGCTTAACGTGGGGGTGTTTTTCCAAGTCTTGCGACAGCGCACAGAGATAATTCATATCTAAGCGTGTTACTTTGCGCGGCGCACCAATATGATTGATGTGTACCTCCGTGTTGGTGTTGGAAATGGGCAACGTAGAAAACCCGCCAAACAACCCAAAAGGCGTACAGCGGGTAGCATAGCGCGACAGGTATTTAATCAACGAATAAACAATTCTCTTCGATTTTTCGTCGGGTTCTTGGCTCAGATTTAGCTTTACTGCCTCATCATATAAAGCTGGTGAAGCGATGTATAACGCTTCTAAAAACTCAGGTTGGCGAATGCGCTGTGCCAACGTAACCCAATCCATGTTTTCGATTTGTGCGTAGCCCGCCAGAGGCACTCGTACAAAGGCTGTTGAGAAATAAGAGGTAGGCATAAACATTGATTATTTAACGGAATCAAAGGTAATCTACTAAATACCGCTTTTCCAAAATCTCCTTTTAAAGCGTCGGATACCGCACTTAAAGCGTTGTTACAGCCCAAAGAGCCGTTTTTAATCACCCTTGATTGTGCCTGAACAGGCATGATTAACTGAAAATGCTGGTCGCAAATTGAGGGCTGGCCCGAAGCTTGGGCCTCCGCCTTGGGCATTTTGCAGTTGCGTCTTTGCCAAGGACATAATTTTTTCTGTGGAGAAGGCGAGTTTTTTGATTTGCTTTTTCATGGCTATTGTTGTTTTTTGGTTGTTCAAGAATTGTTTTCTATGACTGTTTTGCCATTACAAAGATGCACGATTTCGCTCCCCGTTTTCAATACTAACTTGTTTGTATTTTTCTCTTAACATCCCACAGTATTTTTCTGTAATAATGTAGGGCAAGCGGGTCCAATGGAAGTAACAAGATGAGGCCCTCCGCCTACCCCCGTGCCCACCACTATTTTAAGGGTGTCGGCAGGATACCCATTCGTTCCAGCATTGATCGTTAGGATATGCTCTTTTCTGAGTATCAATTTTTTAACTTGCTTGTTCATGGTTGACATACAGCGTTTAAGGTTTACAAATCAACATCCTATCGTAGCACCTTGTGCCGCATTGATGGTAGGCTCGGTCAAAATAGTAGTACCCCACTGAGGAGGTTCTGGGCCAAACTTCGTATAATTACAATATAGTGTAAGCCCTCCGTTTACTTGGCGCATAGCCGATAAACTCATTATGCAGTCTTTTTTGAGGTCGAGTTTTTTAAATTGTTTCTTCATGATTGTAAAAGTTTGAATTTGCCGTGATTGACGATTCAAACATACACACTCGAAGAAGCCCTTAGCAACTCATCTACCGTCAATCTGGAAAAACGTGTAGTGAAGTACTAAATATTTAATGGTAATTTCACCGTAAACCTCGTTCCTTCACCTTCCACACTCTCCACCTCTATCGTCCCGCCATGCCCCTTGGTCACAATATCATAACTCAAACTCAGCCCCAAACCCGTGCCTTCTCCCGTCGGTTTTGTCGTGAAGAAAGGCTGGAAGATTTTGGATTTGGTGGCTTCCGACATACCCGTACCGTTGTCTTGGATTTTTATTTCCAGAGCATCGTCTAAGACTTGGGTTGTAACCGTGACTTTGGGTTGATAACTCCCCAACGCTGACAAGGTTTGATTATCGCCGTCTGCCAACCTTGTCAGCGCTTTCTGCTGCACGGCATAAAACGCATTGTTGATCAAATTCAATAACACCCGACCAATGTCCTGCGGTACGACACTGATTTTGGGTAAGGTTTCATCGGAAATCAATTCATAATCGCAATTAAATCGGGTCGCCGAACCGTCTTTATCTTTTGCCCTCATACCATGATAAGCAAGACGTAGGTATTCATCCGTAAGTTGTTTAATATCAGTTAATTCTCGCTCTCCCGTTGATTGGCGCGAGTGTTCTAACATCCCTTTCACAATACTGCTGGCTCGCTTGCCGTGGTGGTTGATTTTGGCTTGGTTTTGGGTTAAATCTGATATTAATTCATTGAAATAGGTTTTATCTTCAATAATAATTCCCCCATTGGGGGTTAGGGGGCTGTTTTTGATTTCCTCTTCTAAATCTTGGGCAATACCCACACTCAACTCTGAGAAGTTGT
>JBGAUP010000243.1:0-9160 GCA_044228585.1 Runella sp.
GGCTGATTGACAACACGCTCTGTAACAGCTTTGTGGGTAGCAAAAATATTGTGTGGACGACCAATCGAAAAAGCAGATGTACTCAACAAACACAGAACGGCGACGAGGGTGAAAGCTTTCATGACTGTATGAGTTTTAAGAGTTATTTTAACGTTTAATTTGTCTTATGGCTGTATTGATGAAACAAAGATATATGTTTTGTCTGGTATTATGCAATACAAAGTACCTTGTTTCTTGTTAAAAAATGTTAAACGGTAAATTTAAGTGACAAGTGGTAAGTGATTTTTCTCGTTTTGAAAAGAGACCTTTTATCAAATAACCATTGACTACTCAGGTGCAACTATATGATGTAAATGTGCTACAAAAGGTTGCATCGTCCCAAATAAATTTGACAAAACTCATCCAATACCCGATGAAACGGGATAAATTCCGTACGAACCGTATTTATCTGCTAAACCGCAACCGTTTCCCTTTCGCCGATTCATCAAAAATCCCGTTGGCATACACTAAATGCCCCGATACTATGGTATGTGTCACCAACGATTGAAACGTAGTACCTTCCAATGGAGACCAGCCACACTTGTAGAGAATATTTTCTTTAGTAACTGCCGTTGTTTTTGCTAAATCTACCAAAACCAAATCGGCCCAGTATCCTTCACGGATATACCCTCGACGGTCTATCTCAAACACGTCAGCTACGGTATGGCACATTTTTTCTACAACCCTCTCTATTGAAATCTTGCCCTGATGCGCAAATTCCAACATGATATTCAGTGAATGTTGCACCAAAGGCAAGCCCGAAGGAGCTTCCCAGTAGCTTTTCGACTTTTCCTCCCACGTATGCGGGGCGTGGTCGGTAGCAATGACATCAATGCGATTGTCGAGCAATGCTTGAAAAATTTGCTCTTTGTGATGAGGGACTTTGATGGCTGGATTACACTTGATTTGATTACCCAAACGACGGTAATCTTCAGCATCAAACCACAAATGATGCACACAGGCCTCCGCCGTAATCAACTTTTTTCCCCCATTGGGGGTAAGGGGGCTAAATAAAGTTGTTTCTTCACCCGTAGAAATATGAAGGATGTGCAGGCGCGTTCCGTACTTTTTGGCTAAATCCACCGCCATTGACGATGATTTATAACAAGCCTCCTCATTCCGAATCAGCGCATGAATATTGTAAGGTACGTTGCCTCCGTACTGTTCTTTAAACATAGCCGTACGTTGTCGAACGGTAGGTTCATCTTCGCAGTGCGTGGCAATCAAGCAAGGTGCGTTGGCAAATAACTTTTCCAGGACTTCGGGCGCGTCAACAAGCATATTTCCCGTAGAAGAACCCATAAAAATTTTAATTCCACATACATCGGGGCAAATGGTTCTCATCACTTCTTCGTAATTATCGTTGGAAGCACCCATAAAGAAGGAGTAATTAGCCAACGATGTTTGCGAAGCGATTTGATATTTATCTTCTAAAAGCGTTTGTGTTAGCGCATTAGGCACTGTATTGGGCATTTCCATAAAAGAGGTTACCCCACCTGCTACGGCCGCTTTGGCTTCGGTATAAATTGTGGCTTTGTGCGTAAGCCCAGGTTCCCGAAAATGCACTTGGTCGTCTATAACACCCGGCAAAAGATACTTTCCTTGCGCATCAATCTGCTTTGATGCCAACAAATGACTCAAATCTGCCCCAATTTGCTCAATAAGGCCATTCTTTATAAAAATATCTTGTGTAGTTATTTGCCCTTCATTTACTACTTGGGCATTGAGGATAAGGATAGTTGACATAGTTTATTCGCTCTTCTCTATCTTTATATTGATAAGAGGCAATCTTGATATTTTCATTTATGAGGAGTCAAAAGCAAGCCCAAAGTTTCTTGTAAGCCCCTCTTTCCTCTCTTTTTAGGGTATATACTCGCGCAATAAATCCAATATAAAATGGCGTTGACTTATTCCTCTATGAGGTCTTAGCTAACTTCTGAGCAATGACCACAGTTTCTTGCGTATTGCAATATACTTCAGGAAAACTATCCCCATGTTCGTCTCGTGCTTATATCAAATTACTATTTGAGGCGGCGTTTGGGAGAAAGATTGTATCTTATTCCAACACCAGTATTAAACCCTGCCCCTCGCGATACAAATTCAGCGTTTTCGATAGGTTCTTGATTAGTTTTGATAGCAACATTTACGCGAGCAATGTTTCTCATTCCCATCGCTTGCCGTGCATACACGCTCAGTGTCCAACGCCGAGACATAGCCCAATTAAAGCTTACGGATAGCTCTGCATTGATAGAATGTTGGCGTAGTACGCCTACTGAACCCGTATAAACAAGCGAGTCTGTCCAAGTATGACCGCGACTGGTAAGAACACCATTGAAATATTTTTCGGGTATCTGATTGCTACCCCAAACATACTGAAGTCCACCACCGAGGTGAGCTTCCAACTGATCGTGAAAAACGCGTACGCGCCAGTTGGCACGAAGCGGAAAACTCATAAAATTCAGTGAATTGGTACCTACTACGCGATTAGTTTGGTAGAGATAGACCAAATTAAGTGGTAAAGAATAAATGCCTGTCTCTACCGAAACGTAAGGATTAATGACTTTTCCTACCTTAATACCGTACATGGGCATTACCCCTGAACCCCCAGAGGTGTATTTAGTGAGCTCTCCCGCAATCATTCGGGTTTGACTACTGAAAATCCCAAGGTCTGTTCCAACGTACCAATTGCCGCTGAAAAGCTTAGCTTGGCCAAATCCCGACAACGAAAACAAACACATCAGTCCAACAATCGCGCAGCAGTGTTTCATAGGTGGGAAGGGTTAAAGTCTGAAACCGTGGCTAATATACGAAATAGGGAGATTCGCTCAGTAAAAAAAAATGGGATTTTTGGAGGCAGATATTTTGAAAGAGTAGAAGGACAGTAATTGCCTTACGTTTGAGGTAGGAGGTAAGAGGCTATTTTCTCACCCCCTACTTCAAAATAAATATTAGAACCAAGCAGCTCCCAAACTGCGGAACGGCCACGGAATAGACAAGAAAATAACCACTAACGCTATTAAATAATAGGTAAATACTTTGCCGTGGTTCAGTTTTTTTCCTTGTGCATGACCTACCGTAATGAGGGCAATCGCAATTAACATTCCCACGAGGTGTTCGACAGCGTAGAAGCGATAAAGCTTTTCACCCATCATGTCGAAACGAACTTTTACTCCCCAATTCATTGCGTACAAAATAAGTCCAATCAGAAGCTGAGTATGGGTGGCAATCATTGCGAATAAATAAACCTTAGAGTAAGGTGCATTAGCTTCGCTTTTCTTGTTGAAAGCGGTGTAAATGGCCGCCAGTAAAAGCCCTAAAACTACGTAACGAAGACCAGAATGAGTGCGTACGAGAATTTCCATAGTTAGATGAATATTTGAGTTGGTTGAAAAATTACAGGTTGTTTAAAACTGGTTATTTACTTAAATATGTGCTGCCATCCCTGGGCTTGAATCGGAAAACGACCACCACCTTTTGTGACTATCTCTACCGATTTGGGGTCATTGGTCATAAAACCTACAAAACTGACATGAGGTGAGTTTTTGATTTTTTCGTACTCGGACTGTTGGATTGTAAAAAGCAACTCATAGTCTTCTCCCCCGTTGAGAGCAGCGGTTAGTGGGCTGGCTTTGAACTCCTCCGCGGTCAAAAAGGTTTCGTCGGCAATGGGAATATTTTCCTCAAAAATTTGCGCTCCAGTACCCGATTGGCTACACAAATGTAGGATTTCAGAGGCCAAGCCATCCGAAATATCAATCATTGAAGTAGGTACAAGATGGGCATCTTGAAGTTCATAGACAATATCCGTACGAGCTTCTGGTTTAAGTTGACGGCCTACCAAATAGGCTTTGTCTTCCAATTGGGGTTGCATGTCGGGGTTTTCCAAAAATTCTCGTTTCTCTCTTTCCAATAGTTGTAATCCAAAGTAAGCCGCGCCTAAGTCGCCTGTTACGCAAATAATATCGTTGGGCTTAGCTCCGCTTCGATACGCTATTTTATCTTTTTTGACCGCTCCTATTGCAGTGACCGAAATGATTAAGCCTGAACGAGAGGCAGTCGTATCGCCCCCTATCAAATCTACTTTATAAGCTTCACAAGCCGCTTGAATACCTGCATACAGCTCGTCAATGGCCTCTACCGAAAAGCGGTTGCTGAGTCCTACACTTACTGTAATTTGGTGAGGTGTACCGTTCATGGCCGCAATGTCAGACACATTGACCGCCACGGCCTTATAGCCGAGATGTTTGAGTGGTGCGTAGCTTAGGTCAAAATGGATGCCCTCTATGAGCATATCGGTCGAGATCAAAGTGTATTCATCAGCCCCCGTGTCAATTACCGCCGCGTCATCACCAATACCTTTTACTGTTTGTGATAAAATAGGAGTGAATTGGTGTTTAATACGTTCAATCAGCCCAAATTCACCCAATGTTGAAAGTTCAGTTCGAGTCATTTGTTAGGATATGTCAGGCACCTGACATTTGGTGTAAAGTAAAAGTTGAAAATTTGTACCACAAAACTTTTCGGGGCAAAGTTCGTTAAAAATAAGTGTTTTCTCGTATGTATTTACAGACATGCACACGATAGCGCCTGTATCGAAACTTAATGACAACTTTTTTGTTAGAAACAATATGAAGACAATCCTCAAAAAACTGATTCTCGGAACACTGACGCTATCGGCTCTTTCGTCGTGTGGGCAGTCAGCCAAAAAAATTGAACAAATGGAAGAAAAAGCAAAAACCCTCACGGGCTTAGCCACCGCAACTTTTGGTACAGGTTGTTTTTGGTGTACTGAAGCCGTATATCAAGAAATGGAAGGGGTAGAGTCGGTAGTATCGGGCTATTCGGGCGGATTTGTAGAAAATCCTACTTATGAGCAAGTATGTGGCAAAGCCACGGGTCATGCCGAATGTGTCCAAATCAAATACGACCCCAAAAAAGTTACGTACGCAGAATTATTAGAAGTATTTTTTCGGGTACACGACCCTACCACCAAAGACCGTCAAGGCAACGACGTAGGTCCACAGTATCGTTCGGTAATTTTTTATCACGATGCTGACCAAAAAGCATTGGCCGAAAAAGCCATCAAAGAATTAAATGCCTCGGGCGCTTTCAATAAGCCTATTGTGACGGAAGTGTCAAAAGCAGAAAAGTTTTACGTAGCAGAAGACTACCACCAAAACTTTTTTGCAAACAATCCTAACCAAGGTTATTGCGCTTTTGTAGTAGCACCCAAGGTGGATAAATTCCGTAAAGTGTTTAAAGAGAAGTTAAAGGCAAATTAGTGCCTATTTTACGCGATTTTTAGCGACACCATTACTTTTAGTGATGGTGTCGCTTTGATTTGGCCTAAACCATTCCAATAAGTAATGCCTTTTTTCTGAAGATTCTACTCCTCTACTTAAACCCAAATAAGAACGGAAATAGAAAGGTAACGACAATAGTCCATAAGAAGTAAATAGGCAGGTAACTTGTCATGACTTTGCCAACCTCGTTGATGCTCACCTTCTTTGACAATGCCTTGTATAGTTGAGCAGTTACGAGCAAAAGATTGATAAGAATTAGTACATTACTACCCAGAACCGCGGCCCTGTTGGGGGTAATTCCCCATTCGGAAATCCGGAACAAGATGGCTGACAGCGCAATACCATTCACAACGATAGTCACAATGGACAGTAAAAAGAGAACCCAAATTTCCGCTTGGCTTTTCGTTGTCTTCGATGTTTCGGCGACAGAAAAGAAGATGATTGCCATGACGCCAATCAATAACGCGTTGAAAATCATTAAAAACTCCCGGTCGTTATAGGGGTCTTTGCCTGAATAGACGATGGCTACGAGATAAATGACCAGCATGACTAATACCAGTGGACTGAATATTTTGGCAATGACAGGTGAGACTTTACCGACTAATTGCGGATTGGCCTGAGTGAGGTAAGTTCCTATAATGGGTGCTGCCGAAAGCCCAAAAATGCCGACATACTTAAAATATAAATCCTCAATCTGGAAGCCGATAAGATTGAAAAGATTAATCGTAATGCCTGTCATGATGGCACCTGCTATCAAAATGAGGGTAGTCATAACGATGAGGTCGCCGTTGTATCTTAGATAACTCAACCTTTTCTCATCGTTGTTTCTCACTTCTCCCACAAACGCAAAACCTAATATTGCCCACAGAAATAATACTAAGTGGATACAAGATAGGATTAAAGTGTCGCTTTGTTTAGTATCAGGAAAGAAATTAATAAACAACAAACCAACCAACATTGGAATAGCTATCCAAATAACCTTGTTGGTTGTCAATTGATTCTTCCGAACAAAGTAAGCTGACAGTACTGGAAAAACGATAAAACCGATATTTCGAGGATAGAAAAACTCTTCGTTGATAGAAAAAAGTGCTGGTAGTTTTGCAATAATACCTGCCACTATTGAAGCGATGATGACAAAGGCTAATTCCTTACTTGTACCCCAGTTGATTTCATCATTTTCGTAACTGAGCCTTTCATGCCAGAAATCAGCGATTGTATTGCCTTTAAGATCTGGATATAATGCACTGAAGGCTCTCTTAAAAGGTGCCTTGTTTGTTCTGTACAGCTTTTCAAGTTGCCCAGGGTCGTTTAGATGGGTGATTATCTCGTCTTTCATGAATTTGGCTTGTTTAAAAGTACTTTGAAATACAAAGTAAATAGTTGCCAAGAACATTACCAAAATAATACCACTTTTTTTAAAAAGAATTTATAGCCCTTCCTTCCAGTAGCAATTGTTAGGGCTTTTTTGTTGCTTTCAGTAGTTTTTATTCTTCAATAAGTTCAGTTTCTACTTCCAGCAGGTCGAGGGTAGCATTGCCAAATTGGGTTATCATGGCTACATCGGCGGCATCTCTGCCGTAGCCAAGCACAATGCGGTAGCCGTGAGTTTCAGACTGTACGGCGTCAAAAGTGTACCATTTTCCGCCCACGTACGCTTCAAACCAAGCATGCAAATCCATAAAATTGAGTTTGTCCAAATAGCCCACGGTCATTCGGGCTGGAATGGATAAAGTCCTGCATAATGTGATACCCAAATGGGTGAAATCACGGCAAACTCCTACTCGTTGGCGGGCCAAATCCAGTGCGGTGGTAGTGGAGCGGGTCGTCTTGTATTCGTAGCTAATATTGTGATAAATCCAATTTCTGATGGCTTCTACTTGCTCATAACCCCAAGAGACATTACCCACCACCCCAAGGGCTAAGTCTTGTAGCTCGTATAAGTCTGATTGGCAATAACGGCTTGGTGAAAGGTACACTAAGGCTTCGGTAGGGAGGTCTTCTACGGGTATATAGGTTGGAAAAGGATATACGGGGATTTCTACTTCATTCACTACAACTTCTATCTCGGTAGTTATGGTTACATTGCCGACAGGTAGCACTGCCCTTACGCAGTGGTTTTCATAAAAGTCGTTGTATTTAGTAAAAGGAACAAAAGGCTCAATTCTAAATTCTTCTTTTATTACTGATTGTCCTTCCTGTCGTCGAGGGCTTAGAAGCATTTGAACTGATGTTGGCGCGTGTATTTGGTACTTAAACACACTTTTACCTCTTATTTTCATAAAGGAGGGTGAGAATATAGTTTTGTGTAAAGTACTGAAAATTTCTCAAATTTCAGAAGGAAAACGATAATCAATTTACTAAAAAATAAACAGACAGGCCACATTGCATGACCTGTCTGTCTAAGTGATTGCACTCATTTCCAATGTAACCCCTTACATCGGTTTCTTTGGGGATTTGCGGCCAATAGCATATTCAATTCCTCCGAGTAAATGTTGAACAAACAATGGCTCAACAAACGACTCGTCGGTGTGGCCGCCACCTGTATAAAACGAACGACCGCCGTCGAATTCACGATACCAAATAAACGGATGGTTTACACCATTGGCGCCGCCTTTGTAAGTGCTTTCGTCGAGGGTTGCGAGTACCTTGATACCCAATACGATTTTTTTATAATTGTATAATTCGTCAAAACGTTTCCAACGGTCGGGGAGCATCGAAGTAGAAGGATGGTTTTTTTCGTGTACCACTACATCCACATTTTGCTGCTTGGGATGGCTTAAAAAGTAAGCACCTACCAGTTGATTATACCAAGGCCAATCGTACTCGGTATCAGCCGCAGCATGAATTCCTACAAAACCACCACCTCCGCGGATATATTGCTCAAAAGCTGCTTGTTGGGCGTCGTCAAGAATATTGCCTGTGGTGCTTAAAAATACCACCGCTTTGTATTTTTTGAGGTTTTCGATGGTGAAAAAGCTGGCATCTTCCGTAGTATCTACCGCAAATTTGTTTTGTTCGCCCATCAACATCAAAGCTGCTTTTCCCTTCGGAATAGAAGCATGGCGAAAGCCCTTTGTTTTAGAAAAAACCAAGATGGCATCTTTGGTCGTTTCTACTTTTTTCTTCTTTTGGGCAAAAGAACTTATGGTCAAAGCAAAAAGTAAGGCACAGAGATAAAGTATTTTTTTCATTATTGTCATGTATTTTCTGACTAAAGACATTACTTAGCCCAAACTACTTTTTTATAATTTGCGTCTTTGCGTGACAAAAAATAAAATTACCGTTTTAGACTGGTTTTTTATCGCTGCTTATTTCTGGTTTTTCGTATTTTTTGAGGGCATACAAAAACCCAAAAGCTTCAGCACCGTCTCGCTCGTGTACTTTATGGTGTACATAATGCGCCCGAATAATACGGTTGAGGTAACGATTGTTGGTTTTAAACTTGATTTTGACACGACGGTGCACGATTACGTCATGAAAAATAAAATAAGCTATCCCGTAAAGCGTAATGCCAAAACCAACGTACATGAGCCAACGCAAGGATTCAATTTCAGAACCCGCCACAATGAGGGCTGTGGCCGAGACGCCAAAAATAATGCCGAAGAGGTCGTTGGTCTCCCACCAACCTTTGTGGTGAACGTGGTGTGACTCGTGCCAATTCCACATGGGGCCGTGCATGATGTATTTGTGCGCAAACCACGCAAATGCTTCCATAAAAACGAACGTGCCGATAACGAGAAGAATATTAACTAACATGAATCCGTGATATTGTTTTACTTAAAAACCATTTTTTGCCTTCCTTTGTTAGTGAACAAAAC
>JBGAUP010000244.1:0-8858 GCA_044228585.1 Runella sp.
ATCCCCGACGAACAGCATCTCATTAGCCAGGCACTTGTTGAAATGTCGGACAAAGAAGGTTGTTGTTTAGTAGTCACCTGTGGAGGTACGGGCCCCGCCCCTCGCGATGTAACGCCTGAAGCAACGGAAGCCGTTTGTCAGAAAATGATGCCAGGCTTTGGGGAATTGATGCGCCAAGTGAGTTTGCAGTACGTTCCTACGGCGATTTTGTCGCGTCAGACGGCGGGGATTCGTGGGAAAACGCTCATAGTCAACCTACCAGGGAAACCCTCTGCCATTCGGCAGTGTTTGGATGCGGTCTTTCCCGCGATTCCTTATTGCATTGATTTGATAGGTGGCCCCTTTTTGGAAACCAATGAGGCCGTAATGAAAGTGTTTAGGCCAAAATCTTAAAAAATCCCGTACGTCAAAAATAGCCTAAAGGGGATTAGAATCAGTATTTTATTGGCTTTACACCTTTACTTTGGTGTAAATTACCTTACACTTTTGTTCAATAACCTTTACACTTTATATAATGACTCCTGAAAAAATCGCTTCCCTCCGTCAAGAAATTGAAACCTACCTTAACAATGGCCTTTTGCCTTTTTGGATTTCACGCACCGTTGACAAAGAAAACGGTGGATTTATTACGCATTTTGATCAATTTGGCAACGATTCGGGCGAGGATGAAAAATCATTGATTGCTCAATCGCGTTCGGTATTTACGTATTCGTCGGCACACCGCGCAGGCTACGGAAACGGGGTTTTGGCTGAAATGGCTCGGCATGGTGTTGACTATCTCATTGACAAAATGTGGGACAAAGAACACGGCGGGTTTTACTGGATGACCAATCGAAAAGGAGAAGTAACCATTGACCAAAAAATAGCCTATGGGCTGAGTTTTTGTATTTATTCTTTGAGCGAATACACCCTCGCGACGGGTGACCCACGCGGACGCGAATATGCCGAGAAAACCTTTGATTTATTACAAAAATACGCTGTAGATACCCATTATGGGGGTTATTTTGAAATGTTCAACCGTGATTGGACGCTCAAAGGCCCTGGTGCAGCGGGCGGTGACCGCAAAACCCTCGACGTACACATGCACTTGATGGAGGCGTTTACGACCTTATACGAGTGTACGGGTTTAGAGATTCACCGCCGCAAACTACTGGAAATCATTGAGTTACTTGTTGGCCGGATTATGCACCCTCAATACGGTACGGGTATCCCGCAGTTTTGGGCAGATTGGCGCGTGGCTCCGCAAATCAAATTTGATATTGTGTGGGGCTGGGATCGTTTCAATCCCGATGGCTTGAAATCGGCAGCGGAAGATAACACCAGCTACGGACACAATTCGGAATTTGCGTGGTTGCTCATGCACGCGCTCGACGTACTTGGTTTGCCTTACGACACCTATCGTGACCAAATTACGAAGTCATATAGTCATGCGGTTGAGAATGGCGTGGATTGGGAATTTGGGGGAGTTTACGTAGAAGGCTCGCACGCGGGACAGGTGTACGATAAAGAAAAGGAATTTTGGCAACAAGCCGAAATGCTCATTGGGATGCTGGATGCGTATCGGTTTCTGAAAGACGAAAAGTATTTGCAAGCCTACGAAAACATTCACCGTTTTGTGTTCGACAAAATGATAAATCACGCCTTGGGTGAATGGTGGCCATTAATGACCCGTGAGGGTGAGCCCATTTGGAAACACATGAGTCACTCGTGGAAAATCAATTACCACGACGTACGGGCGATGGTGCAGTCTATTGTGCGTTTGGACAAGATTGCCAAGGGTGTGTAAAAAGCAACACCTATTTCACCATTAACTTTTTGACTAAAACCTCCCCGCGTTGTGCGTATTGTATGAGATATACGCCAGCGGGGATGTTGGATAGTGTGGTTTTTATGGTGTGGGTACCTGCCGTAAACAACTCATTGGCTAATATTCGTACCGTTTGACCAGATAAACTAAGCATTTTCACATTGACTTTGGCGGGAAGTTTGAGTCGAAACTCTACCGTAACATTTTCGGTTGCGGGGTTGGGATACACCTTGAAAAGATTATCGTTGGGTAGCTCCTCAATAGCAGTAATCAGGGGGGTAGTGTCCAAGTTTTTCAAAATCCAGTTGTCGGTATCTAACGTGATATTTTCGGGTTTCCCTTTGACCTCAATATTGAAAAGCTGCTCGGCTTGATTGTTGAACACAATCACAGTTGTGTCTTGAACGGCGGTCTTAATCTGTATAGGAATGGGCATAGTAAAAAACCTTGGTTCAGAACTTAGCTCGTTTTGCTTGACAGTCAGGTTAATACGATATACATTGTTAGGTTTTTGTTCGTACGTCCAGCCGTAGCGGTAGGTGGGAAAACCTTCGCCATAAATCCATTCCTTAAAAAAATAATCTAATTTTTGTCCCATGACCGCCTCCACAATGCTTTGAAAATCTTCGGTTGTAGCGTTGGCATAGGCGTATTTGGAGGTTGCGTACGTACGCAAGATTTGGAAAAACTTGTCGTCGCCTACGATACCGCGTAACATGTGAAGCACTACTGCTCCTTTGGCATAACTGCGATTGCTGTTAAAAATTTCGTTGGCGTTAGTTACATTCCGTACAAAAATCGAACCCGTAGCGTTTTTGGCTCGCTGCATTAGGTTTTGGATAAACGCATTGTAGGCTGTTTTTCCACCCGTATGTTCCTGCCAAATAGCTTCTCCGTAGGTTGCAAATCCTTCGTTGAGCCAGATGTGTTCCCACGATTGGCAGGTAATTTTATCCCCAAACCACTGATGAGCAAGTTCGTGTGCAATAAGACTTTGACCATAGCTCCCCATTGAACTACACGTTTGATGCTCCATTCCTCCCCCAAAACCACATTCGGCGTGTCCGTATTTCTCCTTCAAAAAGGGGTAGGGACCAAACTTTTCCGAAAAGACCTTCAACATGGTGACAGTCTGGTCTAAGTTGCGTTTATTGGTTTCGGTAAGGTTGTCGGGCTGTACGTAGTGACTCACCAACATCGAATCATTGGCGTTGTATTTGAAGTAGTTGTTATACTGAGTGTAGTTGCTGCAAGCAATCGAAATCAAATAAGGAGCGATGGGGTAGCGGTTTTTCCAAAGGTAGGTTTTGGTGCCATTGCTATTGGTAAGTACAGTCTGTAAAGTACCGTTAGAAACCGACACGAAATAATTAGGGGCTGTAATCCACACATCGGATGAATCCGCCTTGTCAGCAGGATTGTCTTTACTCGGGAACCAGTCACGGCTTCCGTAGGGCTCGCTCAAACTCCAAATAGCTTGCGATTTGTTTTGGTTGATTGTGCCAAACGAAAAAGAGCCAAAGCCACTCGTAGCAGGTATTCCTTGATAATAAACATTGATTGTAGCAATTTGGCCTATCCTCAAAGCCTGGGGCAGGGTTATATCTAACCGATTGTTGGCATGGGTGAAGTTAATTTTCCTTGCTGCTACCTTCACCGAATCTACTTTCAGAGCAGTGTTTAAATCCAAAAAACAACTCATCAGGTCGGTTTTTGCTCTGATGTTGACTTGGACATCGCCGATGAGATACTTGGGCGAATAAGTGAGCGATAAGTTAAGCCGATAATAAGTGACATCTACGTTTTCGTCGCCTGGATAAGCCGTTCGGCTGCGCGAATTTTGAAACATACGTCCAAAATAGTGGCTTTTGGCTTCTGCGCATAGCAAACTTCCGTCGTCTTGGGAGAAAGAAGAAAGTGCGATAAGCGTAAAAAACACCAGAAAATTCAGAATTTTCATACGGGAATTCGGATAATTCTCAAACAACGGCTACTCCTGAGTAGATATTTACGTCAATTTTTGGAGGCAAACTGCTTAATTTTACCACTTGAGTGATCTAATACGTACAATTCCCCGTTGGCATCTTCGCCGAAAGCCGATACTAAGTCGCCCTCGTTGGTTAGTAGTTGGTTGTTTATTTTTTGGTTTCCTTCAAAAGTCAAAGCCCATATATTGCCATTGCCGTAATCGGCAAAGATATATTTCCCTTGGAGGAAAGGTACGCGAGAACCCCGATACACGAATCCGCCAGTAATGGAGATTCCCTCACTACGCGGGTATTGGTGAATGGGGCTAATTAAATTGCCGTTATCGCAGTCTTGTCGGGGATTGTAACACCGGTTGGCTTCTTTTAAACGCCAGCCGTAATTGCCTCCTTTGGTGATGATGTCAATCTCCTCAAATTCTTTTTGGCCAACATCACCTGCCCACATTTGCCCCGTTTGGACGTCGAAGCTAAACCGCCAAGGGTTTCGTAAGCCGTAGGCAAAAATCTCTTCTCGGAAACCGTCTTTATTGCCAGCGTAAGGGTTATCGGCGGGAATTCCGTAGAGACCTTTATCGGTTTTATTCACATCTATGCGCAGGATTTTGCCCAATAAAGAGGCTTTGTTTTGAGCATAATTATGCTGATCCCCCCAAGCCCCGCCATCACCCAAGGCGATATAAAGGTATCCATCGGGGCCAAATGCCAGTTTTCCCCCATTGTGGTTGTCGTAAGGTTGTGAAATCTTCAATAAAATAGTTTCTGACGACGCCTCTACCGTATTGGCGGTAGGAGAGGAGGCTTTATAACGCGCAATGATTGTTTCTAAAGGATTTCGCTTGGTATAATTAACGTAAAAATAACCGTTCTGCTCAAAATTGGGATGAAATGCCAGCCCCAACAACCCCATTTCACCCTCAGAAGATACTTTCTTTTGAAGGTCTAAGTAAACGCCCGCTGATTTTACGGAGGCGTTATTTTCAAACACCCGAATTCGCCCTTCTTGTTCTATCACAAATAACCGATTGCTACCATCTCCAGCATGAGTAAATTCGACGGGGCGGTCAAAAGAGAGATTGGGAAAAGCATTCTCCAATTGAATGACGGAGGTCGTCTTACTGAATAAGGGACTGGAACGGTACGACGTCAGAAAGATAACGAGTGCCGTTGATAGCAGCGACAATAACGCGATAGTCGCATTTTTTTTAGTGTATCGCATGGCAATTTTGCAGTTTGTTATTTGGGCTTCAGGAATACGAACGGAATAATCATTTCTTCAATTGAAATTCCACCGTGTTGAAAAGTATCACGGTACATATTCACGTACTGGTTAAAATTGTTGGGATACGCAAAGAAATAATCTCCAATCGTAAAAACGTAAGCCGTCGAAACGTTGAGTTTAGGTAAAAACAGGCGTTCGGGTCGGCGACAAACATAAAGGTGGTTGTCATCAAAACCTAAGTTTTTTCCTTGTTTGTAGCGTAGATTGGTGTTGGTTTCGCGATAACCCACAATTTTTACGGGTTTCTTTACCCGCGTCATACCGTGGTCGGTGGTGATGATGATGCGTCCTTTTTTCTCAGAAATTTTTTGCAACAAATCCATGATGGGCGAATGTTGAAACCACGATTTCGTAATCGAACGATAAGCGGCTTCGTCAGGAGCTAACTCTTTAATCATCATCATATCGGTACGTGCATGAGAAAGCATATCCACGAAGTTGTAAACAATAACGTTCAGGTGATTTTTCCAAAGATTAGGCAGGTTATCAATCAGGGTTTTGCCTTGGTTTTGGTTGATGATTTTGTTATAAGAAAAACGTACTTGCATCCGATTACGCTCAAATTGCTTGCGGAGCAAGTCTTCCTCGTGTTTGTTGAGTCCTTCTTCACCTTCGGGGGTATTTTCGTCGTTG
Organism: Runella sp.; assembly: GCA_044228585.1. Lineage (GTDB taxonomy): Bacteria > Bacteroidota > Bacteroidia > Cytophagales > Spirosomataceae > Runella. Next base: position 5,708 of record JBGAUP010000244.1, read on the forward strand.
ACCCACCAGTTGGGGTATTGTTTTTCAATTTCGCTCGGCATAATTCCCGCAAAAATAGAATTCCGCGCAAACCCTGTCGTAGTAGGTAGAATGGAGTAGTAAGAAGATTCTTCTTCAACGGTAAAAAACTCACTCAAAAGAGGCTCTACTACTTTCCACTGGTCGTAACGAAAATTATCAATCAAGATAAAAAACAACGGTTCGGTTTGTTTCATCAATGGAAACACTTTACGTTTCAGGAGTTGATGCGACAAAATAGGCTTTTCGGCGTTGGGTGCGTTGAGCCACTCTTCGTAATTGGCGATGATAAATTTGCAAAAATTGGCGTTGGCTTCTTCTTTCTGCGTAAGAAACACTTCTTCCATGCTCTTATCTTGGGTATTTTCGAGTTCGAGTTCCCAATAGATGAGTTTCTTGTACAATTCTACCCACTCGACATGACCAATGCGGTCTTGGTACTGCATGGCCAATTGCCGAAACTCTTGCATGTAGTTGTGGTTGGTTTTTTCGCTTACCAGCCGCTTATTGTCTAATATCTTTTTTACCGAAAGTAAAATCTGATTAGGGTTGAGCGGCTTGATGAGATAATCGGCAATTTTGGAACCGATGGCTTCCTCCATAATGCGTTCCTCTTCACTCTTAGTAATCATTACTACGGGCAAATTAGGCCGACTTTGTTTGATTTGAGCCAAGGTTTCAAGTCCCGAAAGACCCGGCATATTTTCATCCAAAAACACGACATCGAAACGCTCCTGCTCTACTTTTTCGAGGGCATCCGAGCCGCTATTGACGGCGGTGATGTTGTACCCTTTCCCAGTTAGAAATAAGATATGTGGTTTTAGTAAATCAATTTCATCGTCGGCCCAGAGGATATTTGCCATAGTAAATACAGGAATTTTGGGTTAAATAAAATGGAAGATTGGTGAGTTGGTCGTAGTTTCTTAAACTTGTCTTTCCTAAACGAGCGGTAGGGCGAATAATTGTTAAAGACTGACAATTATCATCAAGCATAACTGCGTTTAGTCATATTTTTAGGGGGGGTAAAAATAGTAATTTGGACTATTCACCAACTTATTCTTTCAACTAATGAAAACGATACTTGTTCCGACCGATTTGAGTGATGTGTCTGAATATGCCCTTGATGTGGCCGTAGAGATTGCTAAAAAGCAAGGAGCGACGATTTTACTTCTAAAGAAAATCATTTTTCCAACGCTTGAGTACACCATGATTGATAATGAATTTTACGAAAATAAAGAAGATTTCTACAAGTATTTGACCAAGGATTCCAAAGAACGCCTCCAAGACATGGTGGATAAGCCACGGTATGCAGGGGTAAAATTCAAGTTTAAAGTAATGCGTGACAACGATTCCTTGGCTCACATTGTCACCCAGCAAAAAGCCAACTTGATTGTAATGGGTTCGACAGGGGCCAGCGGATGGAAAGAATGGACCAAAGGCTCTAATGCAGAACACGTAGTAAGAGAGGCAACTTGCCCCGTTTTAGTGGTAAAAGCCCCCGTAGGAGAATTTCAACGTGTAGTATTTGCGGTAGATTTTGAAAATACGGAGTTCATCCAATCGGCCTTAAAGCTGCTTGATAAAACACAAATAGAACCCCATTTTGTTTATGTTGACAACGGGATGAAATATTTTGAGGGTCCCACCTTGAAAAGCAAAATGGGTAAGTTAGCTCTTGAATTAGGCTTAACAAACTACCAGTTTGAAATCTTTAATGATGATACTATTGAGCAAGGAATTTTAGATTATGCCAAGCAAGTAGAGGCCGATATTATCGTTATGTATACGCACGGGCGCAAAGGGTTTGAACACCTCATCTATGGTAGTATTGCCGAAGACGTGGTCAACCATGCAGAAATACCCGTTTTGGTAAGTCATTAAGTGAGTGGGTTTTTAAGGGTTGTTTAAGTAAAAGAATGGTACGTAAATCGTGCCATTCTTTTTTTCTGTGTAGTTTTGTGCCTCATAAACCATGTTTTATTTCCATGCAAAATCATTCGGAGGTATCGCGCCAAGTGGCGGCGCACCTACTCAATATCGAAGCCATTCGTCTTCGCCCTACCCAACCTTTCCAATGGAGTTCGGGCTGGAATTCTCCCATTTATTGCGATAATCGTCTGGCACTTTCGTACCCAGAAGTGCGTACTTACATCAAAAATGCGTTGGCGGATGCCATTCGGGAGCAATTCCCTGCGGCAGAAATTATTGCTGGAGTAGCTACGGCGGGGATTGCGCAAGGTGCTTTGGTAGCTGATGTACTCCACTTACCTTACGCTTACGTGCGCCCTGAACCCAAAAAACACGGAATGGGCAATCAAATCGAAGGACGTATTTTGGCAGGCCAAAAAGTAGTGGTACTCGAAGATTTGATTTCGACGGGGGGCAGCTCGCTTAAAGTGGTGGATGTCCTTCGGGAAGCGGGGGCTGAAGTACTGGGAATGGTCGCTATTTTTACGTATGGCTTTCCGTTGGCCGATGCCAATTTTGAACAAAAGAAGGTACAATTGGTCTGTTTGAGTGATTATAAATGCCTTATTCAAGAAGCCTTAAAATTAGATTATGTGACTGAAGACCAGCTATCTACACTTGCCCAATGGCGCGAAGATCCAGGAACTTGGGGTGTTTGATTGCTCAATTATTTTTGACACGTTATGATTATCAGAAACTCAACCTTAGACGACCTTGCTTCGATTCAGGAATTATACCAAACCGTAGCTCGTATTTCGGGCGGAATTGCACGTAAAGAGCATGAGATTTCGGAAGGGTACATACATAACTTTTTAAGTAAAAGCCTCGCCAACGGTTGTTCGATGGTAGCCGAAGAAGGAACGAGAATTGTAGCAGAGGTGCATACTTACTCTTTTGGCATAGAATGTTTTACACATTTGCTGGGCGATACCACCATCTGCGTTCATCCTGATTATCAGGGGAGAGGCTTGGGGCGAAAGGTGTTTTCGGCTTTGTTGGAATATGTAATGGTTGAACGCAAGGATATTTTGCGGGTAGAGCTTCATGCCCGTGAAAGTAACCCCAAAGCTATTGAGTTGTACAAAAAACTGGGCTTTAAAATAGAAGGACGCGCCGAGGGGCGCGTCCTTGATCCTGATGGTAGCATTGTAGCCGATGTGCCAAT
>JBGAUP010000245.1:0-9570 GCA_044228585.1 Runella sp.
ACATTTATTTACTAAGTATAGGTTGGTTAATGGGCTATATGATGGTTTAGAGAAAATAAAATTAGGTCGAATTAGTATTATTTGTTTCTAAAATCTTCGCTTGTAAAAGTTGCTTTGCTCTTGAGTACTGGGATTTGGATGTCCCTTCTGAAATGCCCAATAGAGCGGCGATTTCGTTGTGTTGATAACCTTCAATGGCGTATAAATTAAATACGGATTGACAGCCTGGTGGTAACTCTCTCACCATCCCTATCAATTGCTGGTACTCTATTCCAGACACAGCCGTTTCGGTCTCTGATACCACTTCAGCATAGTCTTCCACGTTGGCTTGGTCAAGGTAGGCTTTTTCTTTTCGTAGATACGAAATAGCCGTATTAATCATGATACGTTTTATCCACGCCTCTAAAGGACAATCGTATCTGAACGTATGAATTTGCGAAAACACCTTAACAAATGCTTCTTGAAGAACGTCTTCGGCTTCAAAACGGCTTCGGGTATAGCGTTGACAAACAGCAAACATTCGCCCAGCGAAGCGCTCATAGAGCGTTCGCTGAGATATGCGGTCCTTATTTCGACACCCTTCAACTAACGTACGTTCATCTTTCATGTAAGCCGTTCTGCTTTCAAGACGCAGTAATGTTGAAAAAAGTTGGAACAAGATTAAAAAAAATGCACTTGAAGCCTATGCACCATTTCTTAGAGCTGACTATTGGGTTTCAACTGAGAGATGATTTCTAACGCTCCTTTTACTCGTTGTTCCAGTGCTTCCCAATCACGGTTTTTAAGAATTTCGGGGGTAAGTAATCGTGAGCCTATTCCTACCCCGTCGGCACCAGCGCCAAACCACGTACCCAAACTTTCTTTAGTGGGTTCTACTCCCCCCGTTACAAGTACAGTTGTCCAAGGCATAGGGGCTTTCAGGGCTTTTACGAAAGAAGGTCCCAGTGTATCACCAGGGAATAATTTGACGACTTCTACGCCCCAAGCTTCGGCGTTAGAAATTTCGGTAAGGGTAGCACAACCAGGCAAATAGCCGATTTTACGGAGATTACATACTTTGGCAACCTCTGGATTGAAACTGGGACTCACTACAAAATTAGCTCCTAACTGCAAGTAAAGTGCCGCCGTAGCTGGGTCAATGATAGTGCCTACTCCTAATATTAAATCAGGGTAATCAATACGGGCAGATTTTACTAATTCAGCAAACAATTCGTGGGCAAAATCGCCTCGATTCGTAAGTTCAAACACCCGAATGCCCGCTCTATAACAAGCTTTCAATACATTTTGGCATACATCAAGGTCGGTACTACTAAAAAGAGGTACTAAAGGCACTTCGTGCAAGGTTTGATAAACATGAAGGCGAGAAAAACGAGCCATTGGGGAGTGTAGTTTTGACTAAAAACGCTTAATGAATAATTTTTACGAACAATTTACGGTAAGTTTTTGGTTATTTGATAAAAAATAGCTCAACAAATAGAATGATTACGATTGTAGTTGGAACTAACCGTCGCCGCTCCAAATCCAAACAAGTGGCTCTTTTTTATCAGAAAATGCTCTTCAATCTCAACACTGAGAGCCAAATATTAGATATTGCCGAACTTCCAGATGATTTTATTCGGACAGCTTTGTACGAAAACAACGGTAAAAATGAATCTTTCAATGCTTATCGTCAGATGATGAAAGAATCAGATAAATACGTTTTTATTGTTCCCGAGTACAATGGTTCATTTCCTGGGGCATTAAAGGTATTTATTGATGGCTTGGGTTATCCCAGTGAATTATTACACAAAAAGGCAGCCTTAGTAGGCATTTCTGATGGGGTGCAAGGGGCAGCATTGGCTTTGAGCCATCTTAATGATATTTTCAATTATTTGGGTATGAATATCCTGGCTCAGCGGGTTAAAATACCTTTCATGAAAAAGAATTTTTTAGAGGGTGAAGTCAAAGATCCACTCATCAATCAGCTTATCCATGAGCAGGCAGAATTATTAGTAAAATTTTGAATTCAAAAATTTTGCGTAATTTGCCTAACTAATTCACCAACAGCTCTTAATAACGAGCCTTATAGTTTATGGCGCACAATTTTGACATTCCTTTTGAAGGTGAAGCCGAGCAGATTCTTGCCAAGGCTCGCAAGGCTATTGAAAAAGGGAAAGGTTCCATGACTGGGGATGATACTACGGGCTCATTTTCACTGCCAGCGGGGTTAAGTAAAGTGAAAGGAAACTATACCGTAGATGGAAATAAACTCAAAGTCACCATTACAAACAAACCCATTTATGTAAGTAACGATATGATTGAAAATACGCTCAAAAAGCATATATCGTAATCTTCTATTGATTGAAACGCCTATGTACTACCAAAAATAACCAATATCATGAAAAAGCTCATTTATCTCTTTTTTTGGGTTTGTTTAGTTACTTCTTGTAACGAACAGCCTATACAAAGTCAGGAAGACATCGTTCCCAAATCGGTCGTAAATGCAGTACGGCAGGCTTATCCCGAAGCCACCGATATTGTCTATACCACACTCGAAGCCGATAAATTTTGGCAAGCCGACTTTATGCTAAAAATTCAAAAAATGTCGGTGACGGTCAATAACGCAGGACAAATTACAGACGCTTATAATCTGGCAAGGGTTGGGGCGGCATTGCCAGAAGCTGCCCAAAAATTTATCAATTTAAATTATCCAGGCGCTACCATTGTCAGTATTTCCGAACAATTAGACGAAAAAGCAGAAAGTCATAGGTTATAAAGTAGTAATCAAGACCAAAGAAGGGAAGGAAGCAGTGATGCTTTGACACCACAGGAGCTATAACCATGTTAGTAGTAAGTGGGGATAGTACCACCACTACTAAACCCGAAACCAAAACCTATACAGTCGAACAAAAAGACCTACCAGAGACCATTAAGAAGGTTCTAACCGAAAAACATGGTGAATATAAGTACGTAAAGGGTATGGTAATTATTGAAAATGGTAAAAGAACCTACTACGTAACGGTGAGTAAAGAGATGACAAATTTTGAATATGTATTCGATGAAAATGGAGTTATTCTTAAATCATCGGCGGTAGGTGTAGGCAGCCAATCCAGAGAACAAAGTAACCGAAAAAGCCATTGAAAAAAAGGAAGATATTCCCGCTAAAATTTTAGAATTTTTGAACCGAGAATTTAAAACATGGGAATTTCAGATGGGCATCATCACTTATCAGCGAGATAGAAGTAGTAGGCTATTTGGTGGTGATTAAATACGATAATAAATTAGTTTATGCTTATTTCGACGGAACAGGGGCACTCCGAGGTACTATGAGTGGAGGTCAAGAGACGATAGACCCTACTAAACTACCCGAAGCGATTCAAAAGGCTATTGCAGCTATCCACAAAGATGGTTACAAAATCACAAGTGTTACTTTAAAGACTACTGATGGTAAGAAAACTTACGTCATTTTGGTCGTTAAAAATAACATAACTTACTACTACGAAATGGACGAAACGGGGAAGATTTTGGCATCAAAAACAATACCTAATACCTCAACAACAAACTCAGCCCAAGAACTTCCTCTTGATTTGAAAGACCTTCCTGAAAAAGCTAAGGAGTATTTGAATAAAAATTATGCAGGTTGGACTTACCTTAAAGGTATTACTACTCTCAAGGAAGGTAAGGTGGTGAAATACCTGGTGGCTATCAAAGTAGGCGAAATCTTATATTATGTGTATTTTGACGGAACGGGTGCTTTCTTAGAAGCTCGGAAAGGATAGACGTTTGTTCTGTAAAACCGTGGAGGTTTTGTCGAAACCTCCACATGGTTTTTTTATTGATTTACAAACGCTAAAGCCCTTCGTTCTACCAAAAACTCGTCGTTTTTGACTAAGAGGCCTACGTGATGTCCGCCAGCAGCGCGGGTTTCAACGTAAATATGAGGATGTTTTTCAGCCAAAGCTTTGGGGGCACAGTCAGCATTAAGAATGGGGTCATTTTGGGCATTACAAATCAAAATAGGTATTTTGACTTTCTAAAAATTGATGGCCGAGCCCTGTTCGTAAAAATCGTCGGCATCATAGTAGCCATTACGCAATAGCAAAAGTGTCGAAGTCTTTCCAAACTTTACTTCTTTCAGTTTACTCAAGTCCACGCGATTAGGAAACAAGCGGTCTTTTTCCGTAATTTTTTTTGTGAGTTTTTTCATGAATCGCTCACGATACAGCTGGTTTTTCGGTAAATCGAGTAGCTCCGCACTGGTCTTTAAGTTGGTAGGTGCTGAAAAAGCTACCACTGCTCGTACTACATCGAACTTCGTTTCCCTTTACTCCTACATATTTAAGGGAAATATTTCCTCCCATACCGTACCCTACAAGTACGGCAATAGTTTCATAAGGTTTGGTACAGAAGGGCGTGATTGATATTATCCCATTATCTCGATTTCACCGTGATTGTAGAGCCTAAAAGCACGATTCATCTCACCGCTGCACGAGCGACAGTTCCATGCTAAAGCATCCCATCCATTTTGAGCAAAGAGCTTGGCAGTTCCTTTGATATAATGTCGCTGTGAATCGCCTTCGAGACCGTGCGTAAGTACCACTAATTTTTTGCTGCCAGTATCCAGCCAATCCAAATCCACAAAATCGCCGTCGGCAAGTGTCAGTCGTTCACGTTCATAATCAACTCCTTTTATCTTTCTACAAACGCTCGGAACGACTGTTTGTAAATGACCATTAAACAAATAACGGGGAGAACCAGGGTAAGTTGAGCGATGAATAACGGGCATACGAACTGTTTTTTACAAAATTGGCGTTATTTTTGGTAAAATTCATCATCGCTTAAATACGAAAAATGCCATAGTTTATTTTGTCATCTGTGTACTGGGCGTACTGCATGAGTTGGGAAAACACCTTGATTCAAAAAAATGAATAAGTTGAACATTCAACTACCTAATAATCACTTGATTCGATAGGTTTGTAGGTTTAAATTTTACGCTTAATTTTGTATTTGGTTGTTTTAACAATTAATAGATTTTTCTGTTTATGATTCGCTCCTTAGCTGACCGTATTTATCTGGATAATGCCGCTACTACCCGCATTGACCCGGAAGTAATAGAAGCCATGATTCCGTGGCTTACTGAACAATTTGGCAATCCATCTTCGATTCACGGTCATGGGCGCGTCGTGAAATCAGCCATTGAACAGGCACGTAAAACAGTAGCAGGGCTTCTCAACACATCACCTTCGCAAATTTTCTTTACTTCGGGGGGCACAGAAGCCGACAATATGGCGATTGTGTGCAGCATTGAAGATTGCAACTTAACGCACGCCATCACATCTCCCTTAGAACACCATGCCGTATTGCATACCTTAGAATACATGGCTAAGTTGGGTAAAATCAAGCTGAGTATGGTGAACATTGACGAGAAAGGACACGTTGATCTGGGTCATTTGGAAGAATTGCTTCGAAATAATCCGCGCTCGTTAGTTTCATTAATGCACGGAAATAATGAAATTGGTAATTTATTGGATTTGAATGCTGTTGGGGATTTGTGTGAACAATATAATGCGGTTTTTCACAGCGATACGGTCCAAACAGTTGGGCATTTACGCCATGATTTAAAACAACTGAAAACCAATTTTATCGTGGGAGCCGCGCATAAATTCAATGGTCCCAAAGGGGTGGGTTTTTTATACATCAACAACATTAAGATTCACCCTTACATACACGGGGGTTCACAGGAACGGAACATGCGCGGCGGTACAGAAAATGTCTATGGAATTGTGGGATTGGCCAAAGCTTTGGAAATTGCTTATAGAGACATGGATACACATCGAGCGCATATAGAAAGTCTTAAAAAACGAATGATTGCGGGTTTTCGCGAAACAATCGAAGATGTACGCTTCAATGGCGATTGCGAGAATTTGGAACGGAGTAATTATACTGTTTTGAACGTCAGCCTGCCGCCTTCTGATACCAACGATATGCTGCTGTTTAATTTAGATATTGCCAAAATCTCGGCATCGGGAGGCAGTGCCTGTTCGAGTGGTTCAGAAATAGGTTCGCACGTATTAGGTGCGCTGGGGGTAAGTCCTGACCGCGGTAATGTGCGTTTCTCGTTTGGCAAATACAATACCGAAGCTGAGATAGATTACGCCGTAAGTACAGTAGCCGAAATGTATAAAACGGTAACAGTATAATTTACCAAACAATACGCACGTCCTCCGTCAGGGGATGTGCCATACAGGTAAGTACTTGACCTGTTGATACTTCTTCATCGGTCAAGACTTCGTTGTATTCCATTTCTACTTTTCCTTGGAGACACAGAGCAACACAGGCACCACATCGTCCTGCACGACAAGTAAAAGGTAAGGGTAAGCCTACCTTTAATCCTGCTTCAAGAATAGTTTGATTATCAATTACCTCAATTGTTTGGTTAATTTCCTTAAAAAGAATCCTAATGAGCTGGTTTGGGTATTGTTTGGGAGTAGGAGGTTTTGGCTCAATTACAAAATACTCGCGGTGGATTTGTTCTTTATGAAAGCCCATGGTAAGAAGGGTAATTTCGACCATTAGCATGTAGTGATAAGGCCCACAAGTATAAAACTGGGCATTACTTTGAGTACTTTTTAAATATTGTTGGACTAACTCTTCTAAGAGTGAATTATTAAGCCTTGCCCAACGCAAATTCTTGGCATCTCCCCATAGAAAAATGATTTTTAGGCGATTGGAATGAATTGTTTCTAAGCTTTTAAGTTGTTTGTAAAAAATGGTAGATTCAATAGATTTATTGCTATAAATCAACGTGATACAGGTATTTGAATCTACCGAAAGTATTTGTTTTAATAAAGAAAACATTGGGGTAATACCACTTCCAGCCGCCAGCAAAAATATTTGCTGTGGTGATTCGGATGTTTTGATAGTAAACCGTCCCGCAGGGGCCAGAACCTCAAGAACGTCTCCTACTTTTGCAGAGTCGAGTAAGCGGCGGGATATGAGACCGTTAGGAACACGTTTAACGGTTATGGTGGGAAGGGCATCTACTTCGGGGGCAGATGAAAATGAAAAAGACCGACGAATCTCTTGCCCGTGTTCGTCAAAGATAAATGTTAGAAATTGCCCTGCTTGATAATGAAAAAACTGATTATCAACAGAATGAAGTTTAAATGTTTTAACGTCAGGGGTTTCTTCAATGATTTCGGCAATGCGTACGAGTCGGGTTGTGGGATTCATGGTCACAAAAAAGGCGAGGTAAAAACCCCGCCTGATTTTCTCTTTACTTAATTTCTTTATCGGGCATGAGCTCAGCCAATTTCTTGGTAAGTGCTTCCCCGCGCAGATTTTTGCCAATGATTCTGCCGTTAGGGTCGAGCAAGAAACTGGCTGGAATGGCATTTATACCATACTGAACGGCCACTTCGTTTTGCCAATATTTTAGATCAGATACGTGAGTCCAAGTAAGTTGGTCTTTTTCAATCGCTTTTAGCCAGGGTTCTTTCTTTTGGTCAAGCGATACTCCTAATACCGTAAATCCTTTGTCTTTGTATTGATTGAAGGCTTTTACCACGTTGGGATTCTCTTGCCGGCAGGGCCCGCACCACGAAGCCCAAAAATCCACCAACACATATTTGCCGCGCAATGAAGATAGTGAAACAGGTTTTTCGTTAACGTCATTTTGGGTAAAATCCATCGCGATTTGACTACACCTGTTTTTACGTTGATGTCAATTTTCTTCAAATCTTTAGCGTAAAGGTTGAAGCAAGCGCTTCGCCTTTGAGATAGCCGTACATGGTAGCCAACTCGCTGTCTTCTCCGTAAAAAAACTTACTTCGTACCAGCCAAGCACTCATCGCCGATTCGGGATTGGCTTGAACAAATTCCTTTGCTTTTGCCGAAATCCGCTCGTCAATTTTTTCCACTTGGTCGCTAAACTCTTTATAAGGTTGTTTCTTTTGGTACGCATCCATAAGCGTAGCCATGATAGGCCGCCGCTGATTGTTGAGTGCAGCAATAGAAGCCGTGTATCGCGATAAATCATTGTTCATTTGACTACCAGAAATACTCGCATTTTCTAATTCTTCCAAAGCCCCTGTAAATTTCAGATCTGCATTTTTCTCCAGAAAGAACGAGGTTTGCGTTTTCCCTACTCGCAAATACGCCATAGTAATGTCTTCAATTTGTCCTTTAAAAGCAAACTCCCCCGTAGCTGATTTGAGCGAATCGGTCGTTTTTCCGTAGCGAAGATAAATAGTTTGGTCTTTGATGCCTCTGATATTTCCTGATACCGTAAAAGAAGCTGGTTCAGCAAAAGAGAATAGAGGTAAGGCCAATAAACAAATAATGAGGAGTCTCTTCATAGCAAAAGTGTTTTGATTTTCAGTTGATTAGAAATGTGTTGGCAAGATAAACGGTATTGAGGTAAAAGGCAAAAAAAGGTTGGAGTAAATTACCCCAACCTCCATTTTTACGTTTTTGCTATCCTACCCAACTTTCCACTTCCTCTTTTTTAGGCATGGGGGCATCTATTTTAAGTTTTTTGCGAAGCCCGCCTAAGTCGTTGAAAACTTTGTTGGGGTTGGCTGCTTTGAGGGCTTCGATGGTCAAAAAGCCCATTTTCTGTAAGGCGGGAATCCAAACACTCGGCACCCCCTGTGCTACGTAATCAGCATCGGTAGCCATTTCAACTTTCTTCTCAGGGCGCATTTGGGGGAAGAACAATACTTCCTGAATACTCGTTTGGTCAGTGAGCATCATGGTAAGGCGGTCTATTCCGATACCGATTCCCGAAGTAGTGGGCATCCCGTATTCGAGCGAGCGAATAAAATCTTCATCCATCGCCATCGCTTCTTCGTCGCCGCGCTCAGCCAGACGAAGTTGCTCTTCAAAACGTTCACGTTGATCTATAGGGTCGTTCAGTTCAGAATAGGCGTTGGCTACTTCTTTGCCATTAATAAATAACTCAAAACGTTCTACAAGCCCTGATTTATGACGGTGTTTTTTAGTCAATGGCGACATCTCCACGGGATAATCAATGATGAATGTCGGTTGGATCAAGTTGTCTTCTACCTTAGCACCAAAAATCTCGTCAATCAATTTCGCTACTCCCATCGTACCATCGGTCTCAATACCCCACTCGTTACATTGGATTATTAATTCTTCTTCGGTTTTGCCTTCTACATTGATGCCCGTATATTTTTCAATGGCTTCAAAAATACTTAAACGAGTATAAGGGCCAGCAAAATCAATTTCGTTACCCCAGGACTGTACCTTGGTCTGACCATTTACTGCCAAAGCTACTTTCTCCAAAATTTCTTCGGTAATGCCCATCATCCAGTGGTAGTCTTTGTAGGCTACGTAAAACTCCAACGAAGTAAATTCGGGGTTATGTGTACGGTCCATTCCTTCGTTACGGAACATTTTCCCGAACTCATACACGCCGTCGAAACCTCCGACAATTAGACGTTTGAGATATAACTCATTGGCAATCCGCATGTACAAAGGCATATCCAACGTATTGTGGTGGGTTTTGAAAGGACGTGCCGTTGCTCCTCCATGAATGGGCTGTAAGATGGGTGTCTCCACTTCTAACCA
>JBGAUP010000246.1:0-9409 GCA_044228585.1 Runella sp.
TTGGAAAAACGCCTTATCAGACCTTTGTGGATGCGGCCAAATTAGCTTGGGAGAAAAGAATTGAACCTGTTTTTCTTTTCACACAGCAAACTGTAAGTTAACTCACAACTGTCAGATTAAGTAGTGGCTAATACAGATAATAATACACCAATATTCCTACGATTTTATAACTGTCTTCCGCAACAATACAATGAAAATCGGGTGGATTTTTTTAAACCCACTGTTTCTAACTATTTCCGCTGTAATGGCAAATGAATTAATATACTTTTCAAAAACTGCCAATTCTTTCATTAACTGCCAAAGTTGTTCACTGTCTTTTTCTTCTGCTTTTCGTATTGTGATATTCATTTTGTAAATTTAATTTGGTTAATGTGCAGAAACAGCTTTAAGTCCAACAATTGAACCAATTAAAGTAGTCAGAAACAGTATTCGTAAGAAGGTTGCAGGTTCTTTAAATACAAAAATTCCTACTAAAACTGTTCCTACGGCTCCGATACCTGTCCAGACAGCATAAGCTGTTCCGATTGGTAATGCTTGAGTAGCTTTAACAAGAAGTCCCATACTGATGGCAAGAGTAACTAAAAAACCTCCATACCATAAATACATTTCGTTTCCTGTTGTCCCTTTTGCTTTACCTAAACAAAAGGCAAAAGCGACTTCAAATAAACCAGCAATCACTAAAATAATCCAATTCATTTTCTCTAATTTTTTGCTTGCAAAATTCGGAAATGAAATTGAGAGAAAATTTTACAAATGATAAAAAATGAACTAGCTATTTTATTTCTGCTCTTATTCTGCTTAAACTAACTTGTGTTATTCCCAAATATGAAGCTATATGTCCTAATTGAACCCGTTGAATTAGGTCGGGATTATCTTTTAGAATTTCTTTGTAACGTTCTTTTGCAGTTCGGAATTGTCGGGAAATAAGACGTTCTTCTGTTTTTAAAAGCTCCTGTTCGGCAAATCTTCGCCCCCAATTTGCAATATGAATGTCTTCGTCAAAAAGTTTTTTAAGGCTTTTTGTTTTCAGTTCATACAGTTTGCAACTTTCCAACAATTCAATATCTTCATATCCTTTCTGATTTGAAACATAACTTTTCATAGAAATAATTGTATCTCCCTCTTTTCCAAACCAAAAAGTTATTTCGTTGTCGGTTGTTTTAGAATAACCTCTGACAATTCCTTGTTTAATAAAGTAGATATTGTTTTCGATTTTGTCTGCTCTTAACAAGATATGTCCCTTTGAAAAACCCACTTCATCAATATGCTTTTTAAGCGTCTGCTTAGATGTTTGTGGCAATATATATATGTTGTCAAGAATGTTGTCTATATTCATTTGAGGGGTTTCGGTAAGGTTGCCTATAACGGGTTGCAGATTTGCGATGGGCGGGCTTTTTACCACTGAAGTTTATGCGGAGCACAAAACTTTCGGCTACCACAAAACTGTCTGCGGGGCACGAAACCCCGCCTATTGCAAATGTGCTGTTATGTGCAGCATTTTTAGTCCGCACACTCATTGTATTTTAAAATATTTTTAACAGTGTCGAGTTCTATATGATATGATGTTAGACCGTCTTGTCTGCTAAAGTCAAAACCTGTCGGGGATTTACACCATACAGCTTTTACTGAGTCAACCGCAATAAAATCATTTTCAGTCCACGCTCCATTATGAAAAGAATTTTTGTTGTAAAATTTCGATGTCTTTATGTTTTTAATCAATTCTGTCGTCCCATTGTTGGCAAGTTGAATGTCGTAAAGTATGCAGTAGTCCTGCCACATATCTTGATATTCGTCTTTAAGCACCTTGAAGTCTGTCGGCAGTTTTACATCAGATACTTTTTCAAGCCTGTCCTTACTTGATGTTCTGTAGTCTTTGAACCAATAAAGCACAACACCAACTAAACAAAGTGAAATAATAAATGTTCGATTGATTTGTCTGTTTAATTTGTAAGTGAGTTTGCCTGATTTCTTTAGTCGGTTTTTAAATGGAAGATAAATTAAATAGAGAAGTCCACCGAAAAGTCCGATTGCAATAACCACTATGATTATAAAAAATATGTCTACCATTTTCGTCTCGGTTGTCGTCTGCTAATGTTGCACATAACTCCCAAATATACGAAAGTTTTGTAGTAGTTTTTAAATAGTTACAGTACGATTCTTATTTTGAATTGCACTATTTTTTACCTTGCTGGAGTTCTCGGAGTTATACCTATTTGCCTCTTTTTTTCACCGAAGTTTCATCTTCAACAATCCAATCTCCGCCGCAGGTGGCTGACGTTCGTACAGAATTTTGTAGGTAGCATCCGTAATAGGCATCGCAACACCGTATTTTTTGTTCATTTCAAAAATACTGTTTACGGCGTAGTAGCCTTCGGCAATCATTTTCATTTCCATTTGGGCCGATTGCACGCTGTAACCACGCCCAATCATGTTGCCAAAGGTACGATTACGGCTAAACTGCGAATAAGCCGTTACCAATAAATCACCCAAATAAGCCGAAGCACTCAAATCCCGTTCGCGTGGGTCCACTGCATCTACAAATCGCTTGATTTCTTGCATGGCATTCGATACCATCACCGCCTGAAAATTGTCGCCGTAGCCCAATCCGTGGCTGATGCCACAGGCCAAGGCTACGATGTTTTTCATCACGGCGGCGTACTCTACCCCGTACAAATCTACCAAAGGATGGGCCGCCACAAAATGACAACTCATCAACTGGGCAAAATCTGCCGCGCAGTTTTCATCGGTCGAGGCAATGGTCAAGTATGATTGTTTTTCCAATGCTACTTCTTCGGCATGGCACGGCCCAGCAATGATGCACATCTGGCTCAGTGGGACGGCAAAGCACTCTTCCATCCAGTCGGTGACCAAACAGTTTTTGTCGGGTACCATGCCTTTGATGGCCGATACGATTCGTTTTCCTTCAAAATGTTTCGCTGTGAGATTGGCCAGAGGTTCTTGTACAAAAGCTGCTGGGATGGCCAAAATGACGTATTCGGTGCCGTTGAGCGCATCAGAGATTTTATTGAATGTCTTTACTTTGCGTGGACTCAGTCGCACATCACGCAGGTAGTCAGGGTTGTAGTGGTGCTTGCGGATGTGTTCTACCGCGGCGCGGTCGCGTAGCCACCAACGGATAGAAACGTTGTTTTCAGAAAGGATTTTGATAATGGCAGTGGCCCAACTGCCACCCCCTATTACGGCGATTGAGGTCATTTGCAGGTTTTTCGATTCTAAGTTTGTAGCGCAAACTTGCAAAAAAAGCCCCAACTTTAATCTTTCCTCCCTTAAACTTTACACTTATTTTTCACAGCCACAGCCTTTGGCACAGCCCGATTTTTTGGGACTGATTTCTTTGCGTAGTCGGTTTCCTACGTAAGTTAATGCCCCTGCAAAAAGTAAACCGATGAAGATATTTTCAAGCATTTGGGTGATATTATTTTTACAAAAAACGCCTTTTTGCGTAATTGCGTTCCAGACAACCCTTTTTAGCCTAACTTTATGAAAAACCCCGTTCACGAACCTGTTTCTTACCGTGCCTTATTCAGTTTGCCCGTAGTAGTGGCAGCATTAGGTTATTTTGTAGATGTGTATGATTTACTGGTGTTTAACATCGTACGCGTTCCGAGCCTAAAAGATTTGGGTTTAACCCCCGAAGAGGTATCGTTACTGGGCAGTAAAATCTACAATTGGCAACAGGCAGGATTGCTGGTAGGTGGGATTTTGTGGGGAATATTGGCCGATAAACGGGGCCGACTTTCAGTTTTGTTTGGGTCTATTATCACCTATTCTTTGGCAAATATCCTTTGTGGCTTTGTGCAGTCGCCCGATGTGTATGCTTGGTTGCGTTTTGTAGCAGGAGTGGGTTTGGCGGGAGAATTGGGAGCGGGCCTCACCTTAGTGGCTGAAATATTACCCCAAAAATTACGCGGTTATGGTTCTTCGATTGTGGCGAGTGTGGGGCTTTTGGGGGCGGTAGTGGCTTTTTTAACCAATAACCTGTTCGATTGGCGCACTACTTATTTTGTAGGTGGTGGATTGGGCGTAGTCCTGTTACTGCTA
Source organism: Runella sp. (assembly GCA_044228585.1). GTDB lineage: Bacteria > Bacteroidota > Bacteroidia > Cytophagales > Spirosomataceae > Runella. Next base: position 4,063 of record JBGAUP010000246.1, read on the forward strand.
CGCGTAGGGGTAATTGAGTCGGGGATGTTTGAAAAAGCAAAAACCAAAGATAGAAAGCGCGGAAGTATGCTTGCTTTTTTCAACAATGGCCCTCGTTTTTGGAAATACATGCGCTGTATTGGCGTAGGAGTTCCCACTTACTTTGTGATTGGGGTTTTGGCCACGTTTAGCAACGAGTTTGGGAAAGCACTTGGTATTACCGAAGAAATTGTCTCGGGTCGCTGCGTAATGTACGTTTTTGTGGGTACGGTCATTGGTGATATGTTCAGCGGGATATTAAGTCAGTGGGTACGGTCGAGGCGCATTGCGATTTTGATTATGACCACTATGACACTGCTGGGGGTAGTTTATTATTTGTACGGAGGAATCCAATCGGCCTCCAGTTTCTACTTATTAAGTGCCTACTTAGGCTTTTCTATTGGTTACATTGCTATGTTTCTGACGGCGACTGCCGAAAGTTTTGGGACGAATCTGCGGGGTACGGCTACCTCTACCGTCGCCAATTTTGTGCGAGCCACAACTTTATTGACTTTACCGATTTTTCAATACTTCAAACCTACACTGGGGGTTCTTGGCTCGGGAGGTTTGGTAGCGTTTTTATGCTTTTTGGTGGCTTATGTATCGCTGTTTTTAATGGAAGAAACCTTTCATAAAGATTTGGATTATGTAGAGTAATAAATTTCTTGTATTCATACACGAAAAGAGGCGCACCGTCAAAGTGCGCCTCAAATGTTTCATGGCTATTTGAGCAAGCGGTATTCCGCTGCAGCCCTGCTTTTGCTTTGGACTGCCAACTGTGGACTGTAAACTTACTGCACTACTTCTCCGTGGATGTTTAGGGTGACCATCCCGCCTTCTGCGTTTGACTCTACGGTTACTGTTTTGTTGAACGAACCTGCTGCGGCAGCATTGAAAGTAGCCTTGATAACTCCCGATGCACCTGGCATAATGGGCTCTTTGGGATACTCCACACCCGTGCATCCGCATGAACCATACGCTTTGCTGATGATGAGCGGATTTTCTCCTTTGTTGGAAAATTTGAATTCTGCCGTCACAGGCTTACCTTGTTTGATTTGCCCGAAATTGTGGTCGGTTTCTACCCAGTTGAAAGCGGCAGCCAAAACATTGGCAAATACAAACGACGCAACCAAAAGCGTCATGGCGAGAGAGAGAAAAGTTACTTTTTTCATGTTAGTACGTCTTTTTTAAAGGTTAAACAATTTTCTTGTCTTATTGACGGTTCAAAAGTAGTAGGCTATTTTCTAACTCATTGTTAACAAAATCTCAACTTTTGTTAATGGATTGTTAATAACTTGGCAAGATTCTATTATAAGACATAAATTCGTATGTATATTTCGCTTAATATTGCTAATTGACCATTTTTATCATCTAAATGTGCGCAAGCACCATGTCAAGAACTACGATTCGACTTCTGGTAATCCTATCCACGTTATCCATTATTGGTGTCATTGTGACTCAGATATATTGGGTCCGAAAGGCATTGGCTTTAAGGGAGCGGCAGTTTAATCAGCAAGTGCATGTTTCGTTGCAGGAAGTAGCCGAAGAACTGGCTCGATTCAATTCGGTAATGCTTCACAATAATCCTGTAGAGCAACTTTCTTCTAATTATTTTTTGGTCAATACCAACTCAATGGTGGATCCAGGTATTTTGGAACATTATCTTAAAACCAGTTTTTTGAAACACAATTTGATTACTGATTTTGAAGTAGGAATTTATGATTGTGCCAGCAATCAAATGTTTTATGGAGTAGCATTGAGTACGCGTAATGAAAAGAAAACACCCACTCAAACCGCCAATTGGCTCAAATCCAATAAGTATCCGTATTATTTTGGAGTACGTTTTCCTAATCAAACGGGAGCAGTTATTAGTGATCTCAGCGGCTGGATTGGTTCTTCGTTGTTAGTACTGCTGGCAATAAGCTTTTTTGGATATGCGTTGTTTGTGATTTTGCGCCAAAAACAACTGACCGAGGTACAGCGAGATTTTATCAACAACATGACGCATGAGTTACAAACGCCCATCGCCACTATCCGAATTGCCGCCGACGTACTCAATACACCTGCCATCAAAGACCAGCCTGAACGCCTTAGAAAATATACGTCAATCGTAAAAGAAGAAGCATTACGCTTGCAAAATCAGGTAGAGACGGTGCTAAATATGGCGAAAGCGGAGAAAAATAAACTGCCGCTTACGATTGAGTGGCTTGATGTACACCAGATTATTAGTTCGCTGGCCAATAAGTACGAAAATAATCTTACACTACACCTCAATGCCACCGAACCCTACATTCATGCCGACCGATTGCACTTGTCCAACGCCATCAGCAATTTAATTGACAATGCTTTTAAATATACCCCAAAGAATCCTGACATTCACTTAGAAACCTTGAGCCAAGATGGGACTTTGGTGCTTTCGGTGCGAGACAATGGCATAGGAATTGCGCCCGAACATCAGCGCAAAGTATTTGGTAAATTTTACCGCGTTCCTACGGGCAATGTACACAATGTCAAAGGGTTTGGAATAGGGCTGAGCTACGTGCAACAAATCGCCAAAGCCCACGGTTGGAAACTTCAACTTAAAAGTGATGTGGGTAAAGGAAGTGAATTTAAGATTTTGATACCCTTGAAAAAGTAGGCACGGACTGCCCGAGTGGTTTATAGTCCATGGCCAATGGTCAATAGTCCACAGTAAACTACATAGAATCACCTCAGACACTACCATCATCTGATAACAGCAAATTTTAAACCCGAAACCGCAAACCCAACAATGCCACGCATTCTTTACGTCGAAGATGATCCTAACTTGAGTTTTGTCACAAAAGATAATCTCGAACTCAACCATTACGAAATTGTTCACTGTATTGACGGACAGGAAGCACTGGATACTTTTCACCAACAACAGCCTTTCGATTTGTGCGTACTGGACGTGATGCTTCCACAATTGGATGGGTTTACATTGGCTCAAAAAATCAGGCAGCAAGACAAGCATGTACCTATTTTGTTTTTGACGGCGCGGTCGCTGCAAGAAGACAAGCTTCATGGTCTTCGGATAGGTGGCGACGATTATCTGACAAAACCCTTTAGTATGGAAGAGTTGATGTTGAAGATTGAGATATTTTTGCGGAGGAGTCAGAAATCAGAAGCGGCCGCCACTTTGGTGAGGAGTGAGGAGACGAATAAAAAAGTGTATGTAGGAAAATACGCGTTTGATTTTGACAAATTGCAACTTCAAATTGATACTAAAACGCAAGATTTGACCTACCGTGAGGCCGAAGTACTGCGTTATTTGGCCGAACGGCCCAATCAAGTTATCAAACGCGAAGATTTGTTAAAAGCCATTTGGGGCGACGACGATTATTTTATGGGGCGCAGCCTCGACGTCTTCATGTCACGCCTCCGCAAATACCTCTGCGACGACCCCAGTATCAAAATTGAGGGCATCCACGGAGTCGGGTTTCGGATGCGGTGGTGAGGAAGTTTATACTGATTTTTAAATTACAGGCTTGCAGGCTTAGAACTTAATGCTTTACGTAGCTTGGCATTTAATTCTTTGTATTTAAACTCAGACAGTTCTTTCATTGAATTGAAAGATTGCGAGTTAGGGTTTTCATCCTTTTTTTTCGAAGTTTTTTCGACGGCTTTCATATAGTTGGAAGTTGGGTTTTCAGCGAAATAATAAAACCAATATACGATTTATTTTTGGTAAACGGATGCAGAACTCCGTCTTCATCCATTCCCCAAAAACTAAACGTAGCAGCTGCGTATGTTAGTTCACGAGCAATAATGATTTGATACAGCCTGGTACGTTCTGGTGTACTGCCTGAAAATAACACATAGGCATCAGGATAAATATCAAAAAAATAGAGCAAAGTTTGTATGACAGTAGCCATAACTTTGTCACGGTCTCCATTATTTGAAATACTTATAAAACTAACCTTACCATCAGCAAGAGTATCACCCAATGATAGATTATAGAAGTGAGGTATATCAGTTTTATCATAGAGTATCACTTTTCTAATATTCTGAATTCCAATACTTTCGAATTCAAATCTAAAAGCATTTTCAAAAATTGAAAATTCATAAAAAGGTTGGTCCATATTTTTGATATTATTTATCTCAACAACTCCCCAAATACTTCATCCAATTTTGCCACGGGCACAATCTGAATGTTATAGTTCTTGAAAATCAACCCTTTGGTGTTGTATTTGGAAATAAAAACCTTTTTAAAACCCAGTTTTTCTGCTTCAGCAATGCGGCCTTCAATGCGACTGACGGCTCGCACTTCGCCGCCCAAGCCTACTTCGCCCGCAAAACACACCGAAGGTGGCACAAACGCATCCTCAAAAGAAGAAGCAATAGAAGTCACCACGGCCAAGTCAATGGCGGGGTCTTCGACACGGAGACCGCCCGCTACGTTCAGAAACACGTCTTGCGTACCCAACCGAAAACCGCCGCGTTTTTCCAGAACAGCCAGCAACATCTGCAAGCGTTTATTGTCAAAACCCGTGCTGCTGCGTTGGGGTGTGCCGTAGTTGGCCACACTTACTAATGATTGAATCTCAATCATCAGTGGGCGGTTGCCTTCGAGCATAGAGCCAATGGTGATGCCGCTCAGTTGCTCCTCGCGTTGCGAAATCAAAATCTCTGATGGATTGGTGACTTGACGAAGTCCAGAACCCAGCATTTCATAAATCCCCAATTCGGAAGTACTTCCAAAGCGGTTTTTGGTGGTGCGCAAAATGCGGTAGGTCGTGTGGCGGTCGCCTTCAAATTGCAACACCGTGTCCACCATGTGTTCGAGGGTTTTGGGACCTGCTAAGTTGCCATCTTTGGTGATATGCCCAATCATAAACACGGGTACGCCGCTTTCTTTGGCGTACTTCATCAACTCAGCGGCGCATTGCCGCACTTGTGACACGCTCCCCGCTCCCGACTCAATCAGAGACGATTGCATGGTTTGAATAGAGTCAATGATGACGACGTCGGGGTCAAATTCTTCGATTTGTCGAAAAATGTTTTCGGTGGCCGTTTCGGTCAGGATGAAGCAATTGTGGTTTTTACTGGCGAGTCGTTCGGCCCGCATTTTTATTTGTTGCTCGCTTTCCTCCCCCGACACGTACAACACGCGTTGCGTAAGCGTAAGGGCAATTTGGAGCATCAACGTGGACTTTCCAATACCAGGCTCTCCACCAATAAGCACCAACGAACCCAGCACGATGCCACCGCCCAAGACGCGGTTGAGTTCACCGTCAATGGTGATGATGCGCGGTTCTTCTTCGTATTTGATTTCGTTGATGGCCTTAGGTTTGGCGGCCAAACTCACCGA
>JBGAUP010000247.1:0-2031 GCA_044228585.1 Runella sp.
GCCCGTATGAGTTTTGAACGTCATGCTACCTCCAAAATTCGCAGTGCAGATGACCTTTTTCGGATTCGTACTATGGGGTTCCGAGGAGAAGCCTTGGCCTCTATTGCTGCCGTTGCCCAAGTAGAAATGAGAACCCGCCGTCCCAGCGACGAAATTGGCATTTTACTCCGAATTGAAGGTTCTGAATTAAAATCGCAAGAGTCGGTAGCTTGTTTGCCAGGCACCAATATTTTGGTTAAAAATCTTTTTTTCAATGTCCCTGCCCGGCGCAATTTTTTGAAAACCAATTCAGTTGAGATGCGTCATATATTGGATGAGTTTCAGCGCGTAGCACTGGCTCATCCCGAAACAAGCTTATCACTTTATCACAATGATACCGAGGTCTATAACTTGTATGCGGGTAAAATGAGTCGGCGTATTGTGGATATGTTTGGCAAAAACTACCGCGAAAACCTCATTTCTTGCCAAGAAGAAACCCCCTACATTACAGTAAAGGGATACATTGGCAAACCAGATTTTGCACGTAAAGCAAGAGGAGAACAGTTTTTCTTTGTCAATGAACGATTTGTAAAACACAACTATTTACACCACGCGGTACTTTCAGCCTATGAAGGTACTATTTCAGAGGGCAATCATCCTTTTTATGTCCTGAGTTTAGAAATTGACCCTTCCCACATTGACATCAATATTCACCCCACCAAAACCGAAATTAAGTTTGATGACGAGCGGTCGGTGTATGCACTATTGATGGCGGCTGTCCGCAAAGCCATCAGTGTCAATCACCTTTCTCATTCGATTGATTTTGAATCCAACGTCAATTTTTTAAACCCATTACCCAATTCGCGTACTAACTTAGAAGCAAAACCCATAACACCCTCTTGGGAATCTTCTACAGCACTTCCCTCTCAGCCAGTCTCAAATCGTAATGAACGCAACTTAGCCAATTGGGAAAAATTATTTGAAGGCTTCCAAAAAACGGAGCCTGCTTCTACCCAAACAAAATTAGATTTGGAAGAAACTGATGAACTCATTCTGCCATCTCCACCTACTTTTGGCAGCCGCGCCAATCAAGTGAATATAAGTGATGAAGAAGAAATTAAAAATCGTCGCTTGGCAGTACAGATTCAGAATCGTTATGTGGTATCAGCCGTAAAATCAGGCATGATGCTGATAGACCAGAGAGCTGCCTACGAACGCGTCCTGTATGATCGCTATCTAAAACAGTTAGAAAGTCAAAACGGTACTTCACAGCAACTCTTATTTCCTATTACGGTACGGTTACCCTTGGCAGATATACCGTTTGTATTAGAAATGCGGGAGGAAATGATTGCTTTAGGCTTCGATTTCGACGCATTGGGGCCTGATACACTCATTGTGAGGAGTTTACCCGCCGATTTGCCCGCAGAAGACGCACAGCATATTTTTGAAGAATTGACCGAACAACTCCGACAAAGTTATGCCGAACTCCAACTCAACCGCATCGAAACCACGGCTCGCACTTTAGCGAAACGTTTTGCTCATCGCTATTTAATTCGGCTTTCTTCCGACGAAATGGAGCGATTGATTAACCAATTATTTATTTCCTCTAATCCAAATTATACGCCCAGTGGCGAACCCATTTTTGCTATTTTGGCGTTAGACAAGATAGCTACTTTATTAAAATAAGCCTCCAAATTCATGTATAAGATTACACCCACAGTACGAAACCTACTGATTATCAATGTTGTAGTTTATCTACTACAAGATTTGAGTCCTATGATTGTCAATTGGTTTGCTCTTCATCCCATCTTAGGCACTCATTTCAAGCCACATCAGTTTGTAACTTATATGTTTTTGCACGGTGGCTTTGGGCATTTGTTTAGCAATATGCTCGGACTTTTCTTTTTTGGTCCACTGTTAGAGCAACACGTACTCGGCACCAAACGATTTCTTACCTTTTACTTTGTAACGGGTATCGGGGCAGGTTTTCTGTACACGGCCATTAATTACTACGAAATTTTTCAACTTAAAAATGCGGTTGATTTGTACGTT
>JBGAUP010000247.1:2094-8864 GCA_044228585.1 Runella sp.
CGCTTTGCCCCTGACGTAAAACGCGCGGCTTTTAACTTCCTCAATGACTTTGAAGAACAGCCCCAAAATGTAGCCTACATCAAAGAAAGTGTCAGCTTTGTAAAAGATATGTACGAACAACGCCTCAATGTTCCTATGTTGGGTGCTTCGGGAGCAATTTTCGGAATTATTGCCGCCTTTGGGCTCATTTTCCCTAATATGGAAATGATGCTCTTATTTTTTCCCGTACCTATTAAAGCCAAATATTTCGTCACTTTCTACGCATTGTACGAGCTATACGCAGGTATTAACATCAAAGACTCGGGCATTGCCCATTTTGCCCACTTAGGAGGCATGATTTTTGCGTATATCTTATTAAAATTATGGAATATTAAACGGATGTACTGATTTGTTTTTTTGTATCTTTTTGCCTAATTTTCAGTCACAAACAAAAATAAGCTGGCATAAAGAATAGCTTAGATGACAGAAAGTACTTTAACTGACAAAAACGATGGGTAGCATTTTTGATGACGTTAAGGGAGAGTTTTCAAAGACCAACAACGCGGTCGTTAAAATTATCTTATTGAATGTTTTCGTATTTGTCGCGATTATCATTCTCTACATTGTTTTTACTTTTAGCCAATATCCTCAATACTACCAATGGGTTATTGAGCAGTTGCGCCTCTCTGCCGACTTTAAGACATTCTTGTACAAACCTTGGACACTTTTGACCAACTTTTTTGTCCACCAAGGTCCTTTTCATATTTTCTTTAATATGCTTTCGCTGTATTGGTTTGGGCAAGTCATTGAAGAATACCTTGGTAGTAAGCGATTGGTTAGTTTATTCCTATTGGGAGGTTTAGCGGGGGGCGTATTGTTCTTGACGATGTACAACCTACTACCTTATTTTCAAACCCAACTGAACACCAGTCTGATTGGGGCATCAGGGGCTGTTTTTGCCGTGATTTTAGGCGCTGCAACCCTTCTTCCTGACCATACTTTTTTTGTATTTCTGATTGGCCCCGTACGCCTCAAATACATTGCTGCTTTGTGTATCATCATTTCTATGGCACAGTTAGTGGGTCCTAATGCAGGTGGTAATTTAGCCCACTTAGCGGGGGCTATGGTTGGATTTGGCTTTATCAAATCACTCAAAAACGGTAATGATTGGGGCAAGCCTATTTACGCAGTAAGTAATTTTTTTCAAAAAGTTTTCACCCAGAAGCCTGCCATCCAAGTTCCCCAACGAGCCCGTGCTACTACGACCTCTACTAATCGTCGCTATGCCCAAACTAATGACAATGCTTCAGTAGTCATCCCAAATCAAGACGAAATTGACGCTATTTTGGATAAAATTTCCAAATCTGGTTACGAAAGCCTTACCCGCGAAGAAAAACAGAAGTTGTATAAAGCCAGTCAGCAGTAACTGTTTATTTTAATATTTTTCCGTCACAACTCAGTTTAGTTTCCATCTTCATCAAGTGATGCTTGAACAAAATATGTCTATGGACTATCATTTTTCGTAACTTTGCCAAACACTTTTATCAACAAGCGAGTTATATCACTACGTTTTGTATCAAGCCGTTAAAAGATGCTCATCACTCCTGGAAAATTACTCTCGCAAATCGGTACGCCCGATCAACTGCGGGAATTAGACTCAGCTTTACTCCCTCAAGTCTCTCAAGAACTTCGGCAGTACATCATTGATTTGGTATCAGTGTATGGTGGCCACTTTGGGGCAAGCTTGGGCGTAGTAGAACTGACCGTTGCGCTCCATTATGTATTCAATACGCCCGATGACCAATTAGTATGGGACGTAGGACACCAAGCTTACGGCCATAAAATCTTGACGGGAAGACGTGACACTTTCCACACCAATCGGCTTTATGGTGGTATCTCTGGCTTTCCCAAACGTAAGGAAAGTATTTATGACTCTTTTGGGGTAGGCCACTCTTCTACTTCTATTTCTGCCGCCCTCGGCATGGCGGTAGGGGCGCAACTGAAAGGAGCAAAAAATCAACACTCAATCGCAGTGATTGGTGACGGTGCCATGACTGGCGGTATGGCTTTTGAAGCCATGAACCACGCAGGTGGGCTCAAAAACACCAATATGCTCATTATCCTCAACGATAATTGTATGAGTATTGACCCTAACGTAGGGGCCTTAAAAGAGTATTTGACCGACATCACTACTTCTCATACTTATAACCGCGTAAAAGACGAAGTGTGGAATCTATTGGGAAAAATGAGTCACTTCGGAAAAAGCGCTCGCGAGGTTGTTTCCCGTGTAGAAGATGGCCTAAAAGCCACGTTATTACGCCAAAGTAACTTATTTGAGTCGCTGAATCTACGTTACTTTGGCCCTATTGACGGCCACGATGTAGATCACCTTGTGCACGTTCTGAATGACTTAAAAAATATTCCTGGCCCGAAGCTCCTCCACTGTGTTACGGTGAAAGGAAAGGGTTTTGCTCCCGCCGAAAAAGACCAAACCAAGTGGCACGCCCCAGGTAAATTTGATAAAATTACGGGCGAAATTTTCAAGAAAATTCCCGAAAAACCACAGCCCCCCAAATACCAAGATGTTTTTGGAAATACACTCGTAGAGCTTGCTGAACAAAACCCCAAAATTGTGGGAGTCACCCCAGCGATGCCCTCAGGTTCTTCGATGAATATCATGATGAAAGCTATGCCTGACCGTGCTTTTGACGTAGGTATTGCCGAACAACACGCGGTGACATTCTCAGCAGGGATGGCTACGCAAGGGTCCGTGGTATTCTGTAATATCTACAGTACTTTCATGCAAAGGGCTTACGACCAAGTCATTCACGACGTTTGTATCCAAGAGTTACCTGTTGTATTTTGTTTAGACCGTGCAGGATTTGCGGGGGCCGATGGCCCTACGCATCACGGTGCTTACGATATTGCTTACATGCGTTGTATTCCCAATATGATTGTAGCCTCCCCCATGAACGAGCAAGAACTCCGTAATCTGATGTACACCTCACAACTTGGGGAAACTCAGCGCGGCAAGCAAGCTTTTACCATACGCTACCCACGCGGCGAAGGGGTCATGCCTCAATGGAAAACGCCATTCGAAAAAGTAGAAATTGGAAAAGGACGTAAAGTACGCGATGGTAAAGACATTGCTATTTTGACCATTGGACACATCGGAAACTACGTCGTGAAATCGTGTGAAATGCTCGAAAGAGAAGGTATCAATGCCGCGCATTATGATTTACGGTTCGTAAAACCATTGGATGAAGCGCTTTTGCACGAAGTTTTCCAGCAATTCGACAAGATTATTACCGTAGAAGACGGCTGTATTCAAGGAGGAATGGGCAGTGCTGTACTCGAATTTATGGCTGACTATGGCTACTCTGCCAAACTTAAACGTCTCGGTATTCCCGACCGAATTGTAGAACACGGCGAACAAATCGAACTTCACCGAGAATGTGGGTTTGACCCCGAAGGTATTGCCAAAACTGCTCGGGAAATGGTGAGCGCTTTGGTATTCTCTTAACAAAAATAAATGAGGCTTGAGAGCTTCATTTATTTTTTAACCACTTATCAAACCAATCAAACGCTTCAATCTGCATCTTTTTATCAAATTTGTGCGGACCAGGGTAAAACGAGCATTTATAATGACTTGCTACGCCTGCCTTTTGATAAACTTCTGCTAAGATTTTATCCGCCTGCTTCATCTCAGCAAGCGTATAAAGCTGGTCATCCTCATCATTAAGCACCAGCGTCGGAAGAGGCACCCGCAATCCCAATATCTCTGGAAAATCCAACTCATTGGGTAAGATGGGTACATACGTCATCCACGTATGCGTATATGATTTGTGGAGTACCAAGTCTTTCCAAGTAGTCATAAAACCTACACAAACAGCGCATTTGATACGATCATCCAAACCTCCCATAAACACCGTCCGCATTCCACCGCCCGACAAACCAGCACACCCTACCCGACTCGCATCTACGTCTTTGCGAGCACATAAAATATCTAATGCTTTTTGGTCTTCGGCAAAGAATACCGCAGGCCAAGTAGTCCCCGCACTTAGCAGCGATTTGGCCATGATGTGTTCATGTTCACCTGCCCATTCATTATAAGCTTGTATGTTCTGAGGTGCTTCGGGGTTTTCGTCGTTTAGCTCTTTCCGTAAATGTTTGGGTACATCCTTTAGCCATACCCTACGACTGGCAAAAGGAAAAGCATCCGACACCAAAACAACGTAACCTCGTTTGGCTATTTCGTTTGCCCAAGCTAAACCTTCGTAATATTCCTGCTGATGTTCTTTCATCAACGGGTGCTGTGCGTCTGAGGTTCGAGTGATTTTGCGTGTACCGAAGTATTTGTTCCCGCCGTGGTCGTGAAAAGCCAAAATACCAGGCAAAGGCTCTTTGGCATTGATAGGTTTGAGTAATATTGCTTCCGTTGGACGCCCGTAGGGTAATTGCCAACTCAATTCTTCTGTGTGCAGACCATCATAAACGTACTCATTTTGGACCGTCACTTTAGGCAATCCGCCTATGGCAGGCATACCCATTCGCTCCACCAGCCTTTGCTTAGCTGCTTTACGCCATTTGCCAAGGTCAGACCATTCCTTTTTACGAAAAGAAAAAGAAGGCAGTTTTCCTTCGGTAAGTGAAATTGCCCAAGTGCCATAAAGCCCGATGAGACTTTCACTTCCCTCAATAAGTTTAGGTTCAGGAGCCATATTCGAATCAGGGAGAATAGGAATTTGTGTTTCTAAAGGTAAATGTTTCAAAACGCCATTTCCAGCCACACTGAGTCCCGCCAAACTACTCAGTTTTAAGAACGTTCTACGGTTTTTCATGGGTCTATAGTGATTTTGAAATCTTACTACAACGGAGACAAACAATTACCTACTATTTGCGGGTTAAAAATTTGCTCGAAAACTTGTCCAAAAACAAGTCGCAATGGGGATGTTGCTGCAAGATACTGGCAGGAAACACTTTACTCACGGCCTGTTCCACACTATTTTTTACGGCCTCCGCTTTTCGTTCGTCAGGCACAGAACAAATAATATGGGCTGATTTCATAATCTGGCGAATAGACATGCTGATAGCCTGCGTGGGTACTACCTCCAACGACTCAAACCAACCTTCACCCCACTGCTGACGGCGGCAGGCTTCATCCAAATTTACAATGATATAAGGCTGATCAGTATCAAAATCGGCAGGGGGGTCATTGAAAGCCAAGTGACCATTTTCTCCAATTCCAACCAAAGCTACGTCTATCGGGTGTTCAATAATGAGTTTACCCAAACGTTCACACTCGGCCTCAGGATTAGTTTCCGCGTTTATCAAATGACTTGCCTTCAAGGTTACTTTTGAGATAAAACGTTCTTTGAGATATTTGCGAAAACTGGCAGGATGTGATTCTACAAGCCCGATGTATTCGTCCAAATGAAACATGGTCACTTTAGTCCAGTCAATCTCTTTGTCAGCGAGTAGCTGGTTTAAAGTTTCAAATTGACTCGTTCCCGTAGCCAAGATAATATTAGCACTTCCTTTTTTATGAATGGCTGCGCGTATCAATAGTGCTGCGGCTTTTCCAGCTGCGATACCTAATTCGTGACTATTTTCAGCTATATTAATATTCATTGTTACTGATACATTAATTATTTAGAAATGGATAAATAGAGATTAATGAAGCGAAAGTAAACAAATCAACGATATGGTGCTATACTATTTGTGGGGTGTTTGCATTATGGGTCACATCTCTCCTTCTACACCCAGTCCAAATAAGGCAAAATCATACTTTACGGGGTCGTTAGGGTCAAGTTGTTTGAGGTTTTCTGTGAGTTCTAAGGCAGTGAGCCAGTCGGTAGTAGGTCGCTGGATGAGGCCTAATTTTCGAGCTACGCGGTCGCGTGTACGCTCGCAGGGCAAATGAGTTGGGAAGGTTTAGGGTAGTCCAAAGGCCAATCCTGCCTTTGACGCGCTTTCTGACCATCCAGCGTAAAAACATATTGAGCCGCTTGCACGGAGATTTCAGTAATAGGGTAGCAATGTGTTTTCAGGCGTTACGTTCAGAAATCTTCTAAGCTAAAAAATAAATCATGGAAAGCTACTAAGCCTTTTTCTACGTGTACATCATCGGATGTAAGTGCTTGAGCAAAAGCGTATTCAAGCGAAGAGTGCTGCTGATAGTATTCTCTGAAAAAATGCAGAAAGTACAGCGTATCGGTGGCGTTGAAGGTGCGGTGTTTGAAGTTAAGAAAACGCTTTAAGTCATTATCAGTGTAATTTTTGATAAAATCGTAAGGCGCGCCATCCATGAGTTGAATCAACTCTTGGCATTTGTTAATAATGGTTTTACGCTGTCCCCACGCCAAAACTGCCGCCCAAAAACCCATGATTTCGATGTCTTGCAGTCGTGAAAACTGATGGGGAATACTAATGGGGTCGTTAGGAATAAAATTGGGCTGGTTGTACTGAGCTACTTTCATTTCCAGCAACTCCACCACATAATCAGTCATTATACACTACGTCCACCCTTCAAAATCCAAACCAACCCCTGCGAAAGTCCTGAGAATAACCGAACTATGCCCGTAAATACCAAAGTAAAGAGAGAAATAAAGGGGTAAAAAAGAGTAAATCCTATACTCCAAATACGGTAGCCGAGGGTATTTTTGAGTTGTTCGCGTTCTTGGCGGCGAGAGAGCATAATTCAAAAGTTAATCAATTACGAATCACAAAGTTAGTACTTTGCTTCGGGGAATAAAAATACTATTTTCGAGCCAAATGTAAAAAGTTTATGT
>JBGAUP010000248.1:0-12150 GCA_044228585.1 Runella sp.
TAGGTACTCACCTTCTGACGGCTCTTCCAATAGTCCCATGATATGTAATAAAGTAGATTTGCCAGAGCCTGATGGCCCCATGATAGAAACAAACTCACCCTCTTTTACATCTAAATTGATATTGCGTAATACGTATGTTTTGCCAAAACCTGCGGGGTAATATTTAGAAATGCCTTTTAGTTGAATCATAAACTTTGCTGTTAAGTAATTTATAATTGATTTGCACGAGTTATGCCAATTTAATATATAGCTGATTATCAGCGCCTAATTTAAATATAAGGTATAAAAAACGTCCGAAAACGGACAATATTTGTACGCCTTCGGACGGGAAGATAAAATATTCAAAAGATGTTATTTGGCGTAGGCTACCGAGCGCATTTCACGAATGACAGTCACTTTGATTTGACCAGGGTATTGCATTTCTTTTTCTATTTTTTGAGAAATATCAAATGAGAGCTTACTTGCGGTTTCGTCGTTGACGGTATCAGAGTTGACAATAACGCGCAACTCTCGGCCTGCCTGAATAGCGTAGCATTTATCCACCCCATTGAAACTGGTAGCCAACGCTTCCAAATCTTTCAAACGTTGGATGTAAGACTCCATCATTTCGCGACGAGCCCCTGGGCGTGAACCCGAAATGGCATCACATACCTGAATAATAGGCGACATCATGCTGGTCATTTCGATTTCGTCGTGGTGGGCACCGATGGCATTACAAACTTCTGGATTTTCCTTGTATTTTTTGGCCAACTCCATTCCCAAAATGGCGTGTGGAAGTTCTGATTCTTCTGGCCATACTTTACCAATATCGTGTAAAAGTCCCGCCCGTTTGGCCAGCTTAGCATTGAGACCCAGTTCGGCGGCCATTGTGGCACAAAGACGCGCCACTTCGCGGGAGTGCTGGAGTAAATTTTGCCCATAAGATGAACGGAAACGCATCCGTCCAATCATTTTTACAAGTTCTGGGTGCAAACCGTGTACTCCCAATTCTATCACCGTACGCTCACCTATTTCAACGATTTCGTCGTCAATATTTTTCTTGG
Organism: Runella sp.; assembly: GCA_044228585.1. Classification (GTDB taxonomy): domain Bacteria; phylum Bacteroidota; class Bacteroidia; order Cytophagales; family Spirosomataceae; genus Runella. Next base: position 1,044 of record JBGAUP010000248.1, read on the forward strand.
TTTTTGATACTACTTCTTCGATACGGGCGGGGTGAATACGACCATCTTGTACAAGGCGATGCAAGGACAAACGGGCGATTTCGCGGCGTACGGGGTCAAAGCCAGAGATAACAATTGCTTCTGGCGTGTCGTCCACGATGATTTCGCAACCCGTAGCGGCTTCTAATGCGCGAATATTTCGTCCTTCCCGTCCGATGATTTTTCCTTTTACGTCGTCGCTTTCGATGTTGAAAACCGATACTGTGTTTTCGATAGCATGTTCAGAAGCCGTACGCTGAATCGTCTCAATGACGATTTTCTTTGCTTCTTTGGTTGCGGTGAGTTTGGCTTCGTCAATGGTATTTTTGATGAAAGCAGACGCTTGTGTTTGCGCATCGGCTTGAATAGCTTCGATGAGTTGCAGTTTTGCTTGGTCGGCGGTAAGATTAGCAATACGTTCCAACTGCTCCACCTGCGATTTGTGCATTTTTTCAGCTTCCTCGCGGCGCTTAGTAGCTATTTCGGTTTGTTGCTCAAGATTCTTTTTGAGGGTTTCTAACTCATTTTCACGACGTTTGTTTTGCTCCGTCATTTGGTTGAGTTGCTGCTCGCGTTGCTTGATTTTTTGCTCATTTTGGATGATGATTTGCTTCTTTTTGTTAGAATCATCTTCAAATTCTGATTTGAGCTTCAAGTACTTTTCTTTGGCTTCGAGGATACGGTCTTTTTTGATGTTCTCTGCGGTAATTTCGGCGTTTTTGATGATGTCCGCTGCCCGCTGTTGGGCATCTTCTTCTGCTTTTTTATTCGCTTTTTTTAGGGCAAAATACATAATAGCTGCTCCAACGGCTGCCGAAACAGCGGCATCGAGCAAAAATAGTATATCCATGTGTGCTGTGTGTTTGTTGGTTGAACATATCCCCAACGCAGCGTCGAATGAAGGAAAACTAACGTTTATTGAACGATTTGAGGCAAGCCAAACGATTTAGTTTTGACTTGATGGACTGAAGTGGTTTTGTATATTGTCTAAATTCTTGAAGATTTCATTTTTTATTATCTTCAAATCATGGTCTCCTTTTAACCGTGCTACCATTGCATCAAGGCAGACCATAGACAGTATTTCCTCTATATTTACTTCTCCTTTTTTTCTCTTCATTCGATATTCAATCTGCTCTGTTACCAGTTTAGCAGCCTTGCGTATTAGCTCCTCTTCATCCTCCGAATTGCTTCGTAATTCGTAAGATTTATTCCCTATTGTGACATTGATAGGAGGTCTTGACTGCTTAGGTTCCATTGGCAAATTTAGATTGTTCTTAACAATGCTATCGTTTCATCAATGTATCGAATGTAATCGTCCAATTTGGTGTTCAGTTCCGTAATCGCGTTCGCGTTTTTCGGGTTTTTTACAATTATAGACAATTGTTTGAAATTATTTAACTTTTCCTGCAAAGAAACTTCTTTTTCGCGCAATTGTTTGTTTTCAGTTTTTAAAATTTTTGCTTCCTGTCGGGCTTCTTTTATTTCCTTGACTTGCTTGTCAGAGTGCTTTTGCAATAGCTCAAAGCGGGTTTTTAATTCGTTATGGGCTGCTTTTTCGTAAGCAAGGGATGCTTGTAAAGTAAGGATTCTTTGCTCAATTTGCTGAAACTGATTGTTTAGCCTTTCTAAAGCATCATTATTGTCAAAGGTTACAAGTTTCATGCCTAATATTAGATGACAGTAAAACAGTTTCTACTTCCGAATCACAGCACCTAACTCTTTCTCAAACGCCATCATCAGTTTTTGCATCGTTTTGTCAATCACTTTATCCGTGAGTGTCTGCTCGGTATCTTGCAGGGTAAAGCTTACTGAGTACGATTTCTTGTCGGCACCAATATTTTCTCCTTCATACACGTCAAAAACGTTGATGTGAGTCAGCAAATTGCGTTCGTATTTTTGGGCAGTCTGACGAATCTGCTCAAAGCTGACCGTTTTGTCCAACACCAACGACAAATCGCGGCGTACTTCAGGGTATTTGGGGACTTCGGTAAAACGAACTTTGTCTTGGTATTGCTTCAACAAATACGCCCAGTCAAAGTCGGCATAAAACACAGGCAGCTTGATGTCGAGCATTTTGGTGTGTTTGCTTTTTACTTGTCCAAAACTCACCACTGGTTTTTTCTTTAACGTATAAATAAGCCCGTACTCGAAAATCGTTTTGTCTTGAATTTCTTGTTTTTCAAGCCCTTGTACTCTAAACGCACTAAGCACCAAATGCACCATGGACGCTAAATCGTGGAAAACGAGCTTTTGATCTTTGGCTACCCAGCTTTCGGCTTGTTGGTGTCCTGCCATTAACAGCACAAGGTGGGCAACGTCTTTGTATTTGCCTTCTACTTTGTGGTAGGTTTTCCCAAATTCACAAATTTTGAGGTCGCGCTGACGGCGGTTAAGGTTGTAGCATCACTACATCTTCCCCGACCAAACTCGCCCGCACGGCTTCGTTATAAGCTGGTTTGGTGAGCGAATTGGTCATGGTTTCGTTGAAGCCATTTCCTGCCAAGATGTTAGCAATGCGCAATTTCTGCTTGTCGGGGTCCACCAACGGGAAACCCGAAAGGAAGTTGGCCGACAAGTGTTCCGACAACTCGATGTTATCGAACCCATAAATCCGCAAAATTTCCTCCACAATATCAGCTTCACGGGTTACATCCACCCGATAAGGCGCTACCGATGCCAAGAAACCTTCGGGTGTTTCGTTTTGGATTTCGATATCGAGGCTGGTCAAAATCTGCTTAATTAAGTCGCGGTCAAGCGATTTTCCAATCAAGCGGTCAATGTTTCTGTATTTTACCGCTACCTCATGGTTGGGAATGGGATTAGGGTAAATATCCACCACTTCCGACGCAATGTGCCCACCTGCTACTTCCAATATTAGCAATGCCGCACGTTTGAGGGCGTAAATGGGCATATTGGGATCAGTGCCGCGTTCAAAACGAAACGATGCGTCGGTTTTCAATCCGTGGAAAGTACCCGTTTTACGAATCGACGCTGGTGAAAAATAAGCGGATTCCAAGAAAATCGCCGTTGTGTTTTCGGTCACGCCTGATTTTGTTCCACCAAAAACACCCCCGATACACATGGGTTCTTCGGCGTTGCAAATCATCAAGTCGCGTGCCGAAAGCTTACGTTCTACGCCATCGAGGGTCACAAAAGGAGTTCCTTCGGGTAGATTTTTCACGATGACTTTATTGCCAGTGATTTTTGCAGCATCGAAGGCGTGTAGTGGCTGTCCCAATTCGTGACAAATGAAGTTGGTGATGTCCACGATGTTGTTAATCGAACGCACTCCTACCGCTTGCAATTTTTCTTTGAGCCAATCGGGGGACTCACCTACGGTCAATCCCGCCAAACAAACCCCCGCATAACGTGGTGCGGCTTCGGTATTTTCGACGGTTACTTCGATGGGTGACGAGAGATTGGTTACTGGCAATTGGTCGAATGCTTCTACCGATGGTTTGGTTAACTCACAGCCCAAAACTGCTTTCAAATCGCGGGCTACGCCTAAGTGAGAAGCAGCATCGGCGCGGTTGGGGGTAAGTCCAATCTCAATGACGTAGTCAGGCAATACCCCAAAATACTGCGCAGCGGGCGTTCCGTTGGGCAAATCGGTGTCAAGCACCATGATGCCTGCGTGCGAAGTCCCAATGCCAATTTCGTCTTCGGCACAAATCATTCCTTCCGACGGCTGACCATACACTTTGCGTTTGCCAATCGTAAACGGCTCGCCTTCGGTGGGGTAAATGGTTGCCCCTACGGTAGCCACAATGACTTTTTGTCCCGCCGCCACGTTGGCTGCTCCGCAGACAATCGAACTGGGTTCGCCTGCGCCAGTATCAACGGTGGTGAGGTGTAATGTTTTTTCTTTGACAGTAAACGGCTCACAAGTGAGGACTTCTCCCACCACGATTCCTTCCAATCCGCCTTTGACACGTTCGACGGGGTCGATTCCTTCTACTTCCAAGCCCGTTGCCGTCAATAATTTACCAACTTCTTCGGGAGACTCCTGAATATCAATGAGTTGTTTAAGCCAATTGTAGGAAATTTTCATAGATAACCCAGCCCCCTGCCCCAATGGGGAGCTTTTTTATAGTACGTACAAATCCCCCTTTGGGGTGAGGGGCTTTATTTGTATCGCAAAATTAGGGGTTTTTAGGGAAATTCATGATTTTAAAAGACATCGTTTGACCCCTCTGGGGGTCACAGGTTTGTAGTTAACATCATTAATTCCTATAAACCTATGACTCCTCTGGAGTCAAACGATAGCTTATTTTCATTTTCAATGGGTTTTATATTACGCTGATTTCAACGAATCTACGGGATTCATCAGAGCGGCTTGCATGGCTTGGTAGCTGATTGTCAGGAAAGAAATAAAAATGATAATCAGTGCTGAGAAGCCAAAAATACTCCACGAGATTGTGATTCGATAGGCAAAATCCTGTAGCCATTGATTCATGAAATAGTACGCGATCGGCGAAGCAACAATCACGGAAACAAGAACTAACTTTAAAAAAGTTTTGGAAAATAAGGCCACGATACTCGTAACCGACGCACCCAGTACTTTACGCACCCCGATTTCTTTGGTACGTTGCTGAACGGCCAAATGCGTTAAACCAAATAAGCCCATTGCGCACAGGAGCATGGAAAGCAGCGTGGCAAAGCCTACAATTTGCTGCCAACGTTGTTCTTGAAGGTAATTGCGGTTGTTGAGTTCATCCATAAAACTGTATTCATAAATATTAGGAATGGCTTTATTATTAGATTCGCTCAAAGGCTTTGAGGGCTTCTTTGTCTCTTATTATTGTCAATTTTTGTTAAATACCGCTGTAATGGCTTCATTGGCCGCCACAACCATCGGTGGAATTTGCTCACGCAAGGGTCCAAAATGAAAATCTCGGATAACTCCCACAATTTGAGCTGGTGGTTTCATAAAAAACTCTTCCGTTTGCAGAGACGCGCCGATAGGGTTTGTTAAACCCGCTGCTCTAACAAACGACTCATTGACAATAACGTGCGGTTTGTCAGTGCCAAAAAAGTTATTTCCCTCTTTGAAACGAATACCCATCACAGAAAAGTAGTTGGGGTCCACTGTCAGATAAACGCTTTTGATGGTGCGTTGATTGACAATGGTTTTGTAGTTGTTGCCCCGTTCATCGCCAAACGAAACCTGCACAATAGACGGTTCTTTGGCTACTTCGTTTTTAATAAATTCGGCAATGGGTTTGGTTTCTCGGTTGCCGCTGATGTACGACCTAATGACCTGATACGGATTATAGCCCAAATCTTTGGTGCGGACGTAGTTCATTTGTTGGTAAAACACAATGGACGCAATGAGCAAGATAGCCGCCAGTGCAAATTGAAACACGACCAAACTTTGCCCAAAAAAACCACCTCCCGACAGTTTTTGTTTATTGTATAGTACTTCAGTGGGTTTGAAATTGGAAAGGATATAGGCAGGGTACAAGCCCGACAGTAAAATATTAATAAACAACACCGCTGAAAACGCAAAGAAAAGCCTCCACTCAAAAATCTCAGCAATAGCAATTTGTTTGTTAGCTAATTCATTGAAGACAGGCAGCACCAGTAAGACGAATACGAAAGCCAAAACAAAGGCTGCTACGCATAAAATCGTCGATTCACCCAGAAATTGAATAATAATTTGCCCTTGACGACTACCCGTTACTTTCCGAATACCCACTTCTTTGGCCCTTTTGAGCGAGCTTGCAATGCTGATATTGACAAAATTGATGCTGGCCATCAACAAAATAAACAGGGCTATGCCCAGAAATATATACGAATACATCGGGTTGCTGTAATTAACGGCTCCACCCTCCCCGCCTGTGTGTAAGGGATTTAGGTGAATGTCTGTGATAGGCTGTAATCCATAGCTCGTTTTGGGGTCATAACCGTTTTCCTTGATTTGCTCCTGGGCGTGTTGGGCGTGAACTTGGTTGAATTTCTTACAAACCAACGATTTGTCGGCTTTGGGATTCAAGACCACAAACGTGCCGAGATACGTATTTAACCAATAGGTATCATCAAAACTAAGCTGCAAAAAGCTGAACGGGTGCAGAATATCAAACTGAATGGAGGAGTTTTTAGGCGGATTTTCGACGACCCCCGAAATAACCAACGGTTTGCCCAAACGATCGGCTGACGGGTCGGCTTCCATGTGCAAGGTTTTGCCAACAACATTGGTAGAGTTAAAATATTTAAGGGCTGTTTTTTCCGTAATCACGACAGAACCAATGTCGTTCAGGACAGTTTTGGGGCTTCCGTGAAGGAGTTTAAAGCTAAAAACGTCAAAGAAGTGGCTGTCCACAAACAATAGTTGCAATTTCAGGGCTTTTTGATTGGCACGAAAGTCATTAAAAATGGCGCCACCCATTACCCTGACGTAATCTTCTATTTCGGGGACAACTGCCTTGAAAGCAGGGCCTTGTACTTGCCCCGTTCCTCCTGACGTTTGAGGGTCTTCGCCTTTATTGGCAATCAAAGTAGTGGTAACTCGGTATAAATGAGGGCTTTTTTGATGAAAATTATCAAAACTATGTTCATCTCGAATGTATAAAATTGCCAACAACACGCAGGTCAGCCCAAAAGCCAAACCCACGACATTGATGCCTGAATACAGCCGATTTTGCCAAAGGTGGCGCAGCGCGATTTTGAAGTAATTACGTAACATAGGTGGTAGGGGAGAACAGTTTATTGGTTAACAGTTGGCTGTAAGGGTATTTTTAGAAAATTGATGGCAGGAAAAAGAAGCTTGAAACAATCAAAGGTCTTCATTTGCTTTGACTTCGAGCCGATAGCCAACGCCGTAGAGCGGCGACATTTTTGGGAAGCATCTTCCTGAAGCAATTTCCGCAGACGAGAAACAAAAACATCAATACTACGACCTACGGTGACACCTTCATCTTCCCAAACCGATTTAAGAATAAAGTCACGTTCTAAGACTTGATTTGGGTGCTTGATAAATAGGTGGAGCAATTTGGCTTCGCGAAAGGTAAGATTATGCTGTGTATTTGCAGAATAAAGCATTTGATTTTCCAAATCCATGCTTGACTCGCCGAAATGGAGCCGTGTCGATTTTTCTATTGGCTGTTCATTCGTTGCTTCAATAACTGGAACGGATTCGGGCTTTCTTTTTCTGAACACAACGTACGTAATGCCGATAAAGGCAAGTCCTAAACCTAATGGCCACCAAACGGGAAGTGATGCTGTTGAGTTTTCGGGTATAGTAAAGGTTATTTTTAAACTGTAACAACCCAGCAACTGTTCACGTCCGACGCAGGCAACTTCCTTGGTTTTGGAGTAATCCAGAAAATTGTAGCCCAATTGCAACTCATTTGTTTTACAATCTACTACCGCTACATCATAATTGTTTTTGATGCCATGAAGGTCAAGAGATTCCTGCAATGCAGAAGGTAATTGGCTATAATCAAATGACTTACTTAGCTGTAGTGTATAAGTATTTTCATTCAGTTTTTTAACGGCAGGAATGCGAGACGTAGAATCTCCGCTTGCCAATAAAAGCCGATGGCCCGTGCGGCGAAGGGCAAGGTTGGCTTTTTCTTCAAAGCGTTGAGGATTATTTGTGTCGTCAGCATTCGTTTTCAGCGCAAACTGCCCAAACAGCATGCTGATTACTAAAAATGAAGCCAAGATTGCCAGTTTACCTGCCATAATTTCCATAGTTCCGTATCAAATTTAGTAGAAATAATTTAATTAAGAAGCCTTTCTGCCAGGTTATTTGTGTTTAAAATTCTCTTTTAATATTCTGAAACTGGTATTTGTAGACCTCAACCACGATTTAGTGTGCTAACAAGCCAATGAATCTGCAAAAATACTAAAGTGACTTTTTTTGAATTTATGTGACCCAATAGTACTTTTGGGAATAAAATATGTTCAACCTTTAATTTTTACAATTATGAAGAAAGTTCTGAAAAGATTGGAAAGAAAAACTATCTTGAGTGGTTCTTTATGATATTACTTGCACGGAATGGGTTTGAAAGGCAAAACGTATCATTTTCTTAAAAGTCTGTTTGCTTCTAAAGCCTCTGGCAATGCGTTTAATGGTTTGAATCTTTGAATTAATACCTTCCAGAATTCCGTTGTTAATTTTTGAATTTGCGTAGTTAGTAATTCCTTCAAAATGATTGCGAATGGTTTTAGAAATAGGATTATTTTGAAGTTTTTCCTGGGCAAAATCGGCGACAAAAGCTAACTGTGCCGAAAATTGCTCATAATTTTGTTGCTTATAAAAATCACAAAGTTGATTCATCAGCATATTGATAAGTGCTTTAAAATTGTCTGCTTCGTTTCCTAAATTATCTAAATGCTTGTATAACAGCTTGATCACATGCCACTTGTCGAAGGTGATGTCAGCTTGTGGAAAGTGACTGTTAACACCACTGATAAAAGCGGGGGACATATCCATAGAAATATTTTTGATAGATTCAGGATAGGGATGGTCTTGCTGGAAGTCTTTGAGAGCTTCGGAGGATTTGCCATCATAAATACCCACAATACACCGTTTATCTATGTCCCAAAAGGTAGTAATATAGTCATGCCCTTTACGAGTAGAGGTTTCATCAAAAGCTATATTTTCGGGCGTATGGCTAAGTTCATCAATCTCTAAGTGTTGCGTATAATAGTGATACAACGACTCAACTCGTTGAGGATAAATGCCTAATTGGGCAGCGACAGTGGAGAAACAGTTGTGTATATGCATCAAGCGCATTACCTCAGCTTCATACAACAGGGTAAATTTTGAATAATCTCTTGAAAATGAAATAGTAGGTTTTGTTAATTTACCTGTGGTTCTATCCTGATAAATAGGTATTTTGCACTTGATAAAACTGCGATATTGAAATATCTTCAAATGTTCCCATTCTCGTTCATAGTAGCTATGAATACGGCAATTTGAGGGAAGAGCACTTTCTGATACTGATAAAATGATATTTACCCGTAAGTTTATATCGTCTTTGTCTACCTCTTTTAATTCAAAGGGGTATTCTATTGGTAACAAGCTACTAAGGTCTTCTATTAGTGCCATATCGTTTTTGATACAAAATTACAGCTTGCAAGTAAAATCATAAAGTGCCTCTTGAGTTCACTTTTGACAGTAAGCTTGATTTTAGTAGCTGTAATTTTGTATCAAAAACGATATGGCACTAATAGAACCTTAATAGCTGTTACCAATAAGATGCCTTTGGAGAACAAAAATTAGACAAGACGATACGGGTAAATATCATTTTATCAGTATCGAAAGTGCTCTTCCTACAGATTGCCGTATTCCGTAGCTACTATGAAGACGAAGATAGAACATTTGAAGATATTTCAATATCGCAGTTTTATCAAGTGCAAAATACCTATTTATCAGGATAGAACCACAGGTAAATTAACAAAACTACTGGCAGAATTATTTAAAATTTACCTACTGTTGTATGAAGCTGAGGTAATGCGCTTGATGCATATACACAACTGTTTCTCCTGTCCAATTAGAGCATTTATCCTCAACGAGTTGAATAAAATTTATATCTTATTATACGCAACACTTAGAGATTGATGAATGCCTAGCTTTGATGAAACCTCTATAGGCATGACTATAATTACTGCAGCACACAAGGACATAGATAAACAGTGTGTGGGTATTGGCAAATCCTCGAAACTCTCAAAGGCTTCAGCAAGATCCTCTCCTGAATCTATCAAAAATGATATGTATGGTGAATAACGTCACTTTCCGCAAGCTGACATCACCTTTCGACTTGGAAAGTGGCGTATTGGCTGACCCATGCAAAACATTTAGATAATTTAGGAAACGAAATACGGAGCAATTTTAAAGCCTTCAATATGCTGATGAATCCAACTTTGTGATTTTTATAAGCAACAAAATTATGAGCAATTTTCGGCTGCATGGTGCCGATTTGCCCAGGAAAACCAGATAATCTAATACAAAACCATTCCTCTGTCGCCCCGAAGGAATTACTACGCAAATTCAAAAGGTAACAACGGAATTCTGGAAATTATTGTGTATTTGCAGAATAGAGCATTTGATTTTCCAAGTCCATACTTGACTCGCCGAAATGAAGCCGTGTCGATTTTTCTATTGGCTGTTCATTCGTTGCTTCAATAACTGGAACGGATTCGGGCTTTCTTTTTCTGAAGACAACGTACGTAATGCCGATAAAGGCAAGTCCTAAACCTAATGGCCACCAAACGGGAAGTGATGCTGTTGAGTTTTCGGGTATAGTAAAGGTTATTTTTAAACTGTAACAACCCAGCAACTGTTCACGTCCGACGCAGGCAACTTCCTTGGTTTTGGAGTAATCCAGAAAATTGTAGCCCAATTGCAACTCATTTGTTTTACAATCTACTACCGCTACATCATAATTGTTTTTGATGCCATGAAGGTCAAGAGATTCCTGCAATGCAGAAGGTAATTGGCTATAATCAAATGACTTACTTAGCTGTAGTGTATAAGTATTTTCATTCAGTTTTTTAACGGCAGGAATGCGAGACGTAGAATCTCCGCTTGCCAATAAAAGCCGATGGCCCGTGCGGCGAAGGGCAAGGTTGGCTTTTTCTTCAAAGCGTTGAGGATTATTTGTGTCGTCAGCATTCGTTTTCAGCGCAAACTGCCCAAACAGCATGCTGATTACTAAAAATGAAGCCAAGATTGCCAGTTTACCTGCCATAATTTCCATAGTTCCGTATCAAATTTAGTAGAAATAATTTAATTAAGAAGCCTTTCTGCCAGGTTATTTGTGTTTAAAATTCTCTTTTAATATTCTGAAACTGGTATTTGTAGACCTCAACCACGATTTAGTGTGCTAACAAGCCAATGAATCTGCAAAAATACTAAAGTGACTTTTTTTGAATTTATGTGACCCAATAGTACTTTTGGGAATAAAATATGTTCAACCTTTAATTTTTACAATTATGAAGAAAGTTCTGAAAAGATTGGAAAGAAAAACTATCTTGAGTGGTTCTTTATGATATTACTTGCACGGAATGGGTTTGAAAGGCAAAACGTATCATTTTCTTAAAAGTCTGTTTGCTTCTAAAGCCTCTGGCAATGCGTTTA
>JBGAUP010000249.1:0-8597 GCA_044228585.1 Runella sp.
GTTAGTCCCAGTGAAACCGGGTACACTCGCTTGCAAGCTAAAAGTACCCGTGGCTCCATTAGTGAATGTGGTCACTACCAATACATAAGTAGCTCCTTGCACCAAGGGATGGGTCAATAGCGAAGCATTAACTACGCCACTGTCATCGTCTCCCCTTAAGAAATTGGTAGCAGGAGTAGCCGCATTAAAAGAAGTTTGGTAAAGTGTCAAATAAGTATCTGTTGGTCCAAATTGACTATTTATGAGATTCGGATTTATCGTTTCAAAAGTTACATTTCCATTGATAGGGGAAACAAAAGTGAAAGTTTGATAATATACATTTGTTCCTGAGGCAGTATATGTTGTTGTATTATTACCATTTCCCCTATTATATGTAGGCGAGGCATTCGTTAATGTACCGCTCACTTTATTACCAAAAGCAGGAGGAGCTACCAAACCCTCTCCTTGAGGAACAGTGGCATTTTGGCAAATGGTATAAGTCCCTACTGTGGGTGTTACCGAAGGATTGACCACTACTGTTACAGTTTGAGGACTGGGAGTTCCTCCACATGCATCAGGGCTTACCGTAAAAACATATTTCACGGTGACTGCCCCTGTAGTAGTATTTATTAAGGTTTCGTTGACAGCGGCCGAAGTACCGCTTCCAGCAGCATTACTGATACCTGATACTGCCGCCCTTGTCCAATTATATGTATAAGTGCCACTCACTCCCACCGTTGCGGTGTAGTTAAAAGGTTGATTGCCACAAACCGAGACACTCAAAGGAGAAGATAAACCAGGACCAGATATAGGCGTAAAATCTTCGGTCACGGTACGGTCGTCGGTAGATGCCCCCGTAGAAGCATATAAACCCAATCCACGGCGAGCAAAAGCACGCCCAATGGCACAACGATAACGTCCCCCAAACAATTGCTGATCTGCTAATAGAATAGCATCGCGTGCTTGTACAAAACTGGGGCTACAAGGCTGTAAACGCAAGCCCTCATTGACCAATTTTAAGGCTGCTACGTTCCCTTTCATGTCGAGAATATTGGCAGGGGTGTTATAAATATTAAGGTCAATGAAATTATCCTGCAAAATAATCTCCCACGTCATGTCCCAAAGCATGGTCGCCCAGATCGAACCTATTCCGTGGGGTTGGGAAAAATTGACCGCATCGCCTACTTTGGCGTAAGTGACGGGAGCGTTGATATTCGCCATATCGTACGAATAACGATAAGGACGAATTCCTGCCCCTGTGGTAGGTTGATTGAAGACATAGGTACCGATACCACGGGGGATATTGGCACTGGTAACGGTAGGCGTTAAAGTGGACCAAGGCGTAGTCAGCATCAAAGCTAAATAATCACTCCAGCCTTCCCCGCCTTGTTCGGCATTTTGAAGGCAACTGGAGTTAGCAGGCCCACCCGTCAAACGAATAGACCACCCGTGGCCGTATTCGTGCGCAATGACTCCGTTGTCAAAATCACTATCCGTATTAGGAGGGGCACCTATGTTCCACAGAAACATCTGCATGCGTCCGTTACCCCCATCTACTGGGGTATTAAAATTGGCGTTATTGGTTCCAGACCCATCTTGGGCGTCGGCAAATACAAAGTCGTTACCAGCGCCCCCTCGGCCTAAGTTGTTATTTTGGAAGTTACCACTGGGTTCGTCAAAACCGTATTTCCACAATACATCGTGAATCAGGTTGTTCCAATAAAACAGGTTGGTGATGGCCGCATCTCGGCTTGTTACGTTGTCGCCAGCAACGTAAGGATAGTTAAAATCTAAGGTAGCCGACACAGGGCTGGCGCCAATGGTATTTTCATTGTCGGCTGCCAAATCTTCCTTTGCCCATACGTTGTTTCCACGCGTTGTCGTATAATCATTTGTACCATCATTGTGCCAGCCATTGGTTGTCCCTGGGCCCGTACCTGTAGGAACAAATCTGGTATAAGGATTGGACACTACGGTGCGTCCCCCGTGGTTAGGGCTTTCGAGCGGATAATCAAACACGTTGTAGCTGTTTGCGGCCAAAGTCGCCGCTGCTGCTTGTCGTGCTTGGGGAAGCATTCCCATCGCACACACGCCCGCAGCCGTGTGCTGGTGGGGCGCTCCAAAATTACAGTGAATGACATCGTCCCGCTTTTCCAACACCCCGCCCGAAAGTGCGTCCACGTGAATGTTCCAGCTATTTTGATTGTCCTTGGTCATAAAACGAACATTCCACGTCAGGGCTATTTTCTGCACCGTTTTTTCTCCCTCTTGGCCTTCGTAGGGCAGCCAATAGAGTTTTACTTCAATGTTTTCGTTGGAAAGGTTATTGTCCAAAAAAGAAGTTTTTCCCACCGTTCCGTTGGGCAATAGCGCAGATTTAATTTCTGTGATTTGGTCGGCACTGCTTGCCGTAAGATTGACACTCTGGGCGGCATTTTGCAATGCTTGCAGGGGCGATACTGTGGCAGGTTTATAAACCGCTTTGTCGGCGATATTCTGCACAAATGTATGAACAGTATTGATAACCTGGTCTTGTTTGAGGGTCAGGTTCAGAAGCCCATTATAGACCTCAATAGACTCGTAGGTTTGGTTGAAATAGAGGTGGTACCAGCCTGTGGTGGGAGAGAGGTAGGCACTGGAAACAATCATTTCGTTGATGTCCGATGCCGACAGCTTTTGCGTAGCCGTATTCTGGGTAAGGTAGTTTTTGGCAAGGTCTATCTCTTTTTGTGCCTGAACTGATATGGATAAGAGAAACAAACAAATAGACAAGGTGACCTTAAAAAAAAAGGTACAAAAAAGTCTTTTCATACGTAAAAAGGGGGTAGAGGTTAGAGAATAGGCAGTTAAGTATTCTTAATCGCTACAAGAACGGGGAAAAAAAACTTGTATCAAATTTTATAGAAAAGTAATTTTTTTGTACTCTTGGTATCGTATGAATTACAAGAAGAATTAATACCTTTTTTAAAAAATCATAAGCGGGATTATCGGTCAGAGATAATCCCGCTTATGATTTAAGTTATATTTCTAATTCACACCTACTCAACCTTCACCACTTTTAAGGTGGCGTTTTTATCGGGGGTATTCACCCGCAGGAAATACATCCCGTTAGTGATGTCGCCAACGTTAAACTCCTCTTGGTGTTGGTTGGTGTCGGGAACAAAACCGCATTACTTATCACCATAAATAGCTTACTTTTTTTGCTTTTTAAAAAGCGGAACGGTACTACAAGGCTCACCAAACATAAGTGACTGAACCACAGGTTGTAATTTTCGGGAGAGTTCGACATACGCAGCCGTTGGTACGGGATGTTTGCTACAGCCTTTCACTACCACGCGTGCTTCTCGGTAGTCATCGGGATTGATTTGTTGGAGCGCGTCAAAATAGAGTTTTTCCTCCAAATCGTTCAAATCTCCAAAAACGACCGTGTGGGCATAAGGGCTTAAATGTAAGGCCAAAAGCATGTAGGCCCAGGTGGGGATAATGGCGTCTTCTGAGCAAGTAATGGCTACGTTTTTGTCAGTGTATTGTGTCCAATCGTGGGTTTTCAAAAATTCCCTAAAATCTTTCTCCTTCAGAATCATTCCCATAAACAAGTTGTCTTTTAAATCATAAACAACTCGTTCGCCAGGGTGATAATAATCCTCTAAGTCTAAAGAGATAAGGCCACTTTTGGCCACTTTATTGACAATTTCTTCCATCGTTAAAATCTTTCTTTTAATTGATTGAACACGAATTTGGGATTGAAAGTTTGATAAATGCTACCTTTGCGGTTTGCAAAGTAAGTACAGAATGAATTTTAGCGAGGTTTTAGATAACAATTCAATTTTTCAGAAGATTGCCCACTGTGCTCAGGAGTTGGGAGTAGAGGCGTATGTCATTGGGGGCTACGTTCGTGATTTGATTTTGCAACGGCCTTCCAAAGATATTGACATTGTGAGTGTAGGGAGTGGGATTGAGTTGGCGGAGAAAGTGGCAGCCACACTCGGAGTACACGTGAATGTATTTAAAAACTTTGGTACAGCTCAATTTCGGGTGGACGATTGGGATATAGAGTTTGTAGGGGCGCGTCGAGAGTCGTATCGGACCGAATCGCGCAAGCCTATTGTAGAGGATGGTACGCTCCAAGACGATCAAAATCGGCGCGACTTTACCATCAATGCCATGGGTATTGGCCTGAGTGCTGATAATTTTGGAAAGCTTATTGACCCTTTCGATGGGATGCGAGATTTGCGAAAAAAACTCATACGAACTCCGCTCGCACCCGAAGTTACATTTTCTGACGACCCCCTCCGTATGATGCGGGCGGTGCGTTTTGCCTCGCAGCTTAATTTCGATATTGAGCCAGATACTTTCGACGGCTTGGTCAAGACTGCCGACAGGATTGATATTATTTCGCGAGAACGGATTAATGATGAACTCAATAAAATTATTCTTTCTCCAGTACCTTCGTATGGTTTTAAATTGTTGCACCAAGCAGGGATTCTAAAGCGCATTTTTCCTGAGTTTGTAGAACTGCAAGGGGCTGAATACCAAGATGGAAAAGGCCATAAAGATAATTTCTATCATACGCTTCAAGTACTGGATAATATCTCCAAACATACTGATGATTTGTGGCTACGTTGGGCCGCGATTATGCACGATATTGCCAAACCCGCTACCAAGCGTTTTGACAAAAAAGTGGGTTGGACGTTTCATGGACACGAAGAACTGGGAGCCAGAATTACCCCGCGTATTTTTCGGCAAATGAAGCTGCCCATGAACGAAAATATGCGTTTTGTGCAAAAACTCGTGCGTTTACACCTGCGCCCTATTGCGCTGTCTAAAGAGGAGATTACGGATTCGGCACTGCGTAGGCTACTTTTTGACGCGGGCGATGATTTGGAGGCATTGATGACCCTTTGCCGTGCCGATATTACTTCCAAAAATCCCGAAAAAGTGAAAAAGCATTTGGCCAATTTCGACAAAGTAGAGCAAAAGCTCTATGACCTCGAAGCCCGTGACCAAATTCGTAACTTTCAGCCCGTCATTTCGGGGGAAATCATTATGAAAGCTTTCGGACTCAAACCCTCTGCCGAAGTGGGTATAATCAAAACGGCCATTAGAGAAGCTATTTTGGACGGCATCATTCCGAATTTGTACGAACCCGCTTTCGCTTTTATGTTGGAAGAGGGCAGACGAATAGGACTTCAACCCATCTCTTCTCACTCCTGACTTTCCCATTATTCACTTCCCACTCATCGGCATTTCGTCAATTCCCATCGTTGTCAACGTAGGGTTCAAAATTTTGGGGGTGATAGTAATCTTGAATACTTTGTGTCCAGCCACGTCAAAGTCACAGGTATATTTCGCTTTTGCTTTCAAGCTACGATAGACCGCCGAGTAATTGACTTTGAGCGGCCAACCATTGAGTGCCAACTGGGCAGTTAGATTCTCAATGGTTTTTTTTAGATTGGAAAAGTAGCTAACAAAAGGCTCTCTTTGGCGTAAAGTAGCAAGTGTACCGATGTACAAGACGCGTACTTCATAAATGATTTGCTGAGGCATTTAAAAGACATTTTAAAAAGGTGACAGCATTTAAATCAAATTTTTACAATATTATGAAAAATTATATAACTATTTTTCATTGCATAAACTTTTTATATACTTTAATCGTTTTATATTCAATTGCGTTATTCCAAACAAAAAGCCGTCAGTTTATTCCGACGGCTTTTTTTGTTGTACCTATTCTATCCCGAACTACTCTTCTATTTTCCGACTCATCAATAGCATGAGTACAAATAAGAGCATGACAAACCACAAGGCAAATCTTAATCCCTGTGCGTCGGCCAAAAATCCAATGACGGGAGGCCCAAACAAAAGTCCAAAATAACCGAGTGTAGTGATCATGGCCAATCCTATGCCGTTGGGCAACGACTTATTGTGACCTGCACTACTGAACGCAATTGGAATAACCGTAGAAAGCCCAGCACCTGCCACGAATAGGCCCGCAATCACGACCCAAGACAGCGAAAAAAGTAATGCCAACAGCAAACCAGTCACGGCAAGCAAAGAATTGATAAAAATTAGACGTTTATCTCCCCACAAAGCCCTTAATTTATCTCCTCCAAACCGTCCTAAAGTCATCGCTGCCGAAAACGCCGAGAGCCCGATGGGGGCAGTGGCTTCGTTGGTTTTAACTACATTTTTGAGATAAATCGTACTCCAGTCGGCGATGGCTCCCTCGCCCAGCATGGCACAAAAAGCAATCGCTCCTATGACAAACATCGCACGATTGGGCAAAACAAATTTGATTCCTTCGGCATTGGGTTTTTCGACATCAGTCACCAAAAACGGCAGGCAAGCGAGGCCCATGATTAAGCATCCGCCTGAAACGACGAAAAAATGATAGTGGATGGAATATTGAACGAAATAAGAAGTACAAAGCGCACCTATCATCATTCCGATGCTAAACATGGCATGGAACGACGACATCATCGGCTGATGAAATCGTTGCTCTACCGCCACGGCTTGCGCATTCATCGATACATCCAAAGCGCCCATTAAAAAGCCGAAGAGATAAAACAGAACAGCTAAATGCCAGGTAGTGGAAAGTAGCGGAAAAAGGACTAAAATAGTAGAAAACAACAGAAGAGAGATAATGACGGAAAATTTGCTGCCTCGGTGGGCGATGAACCATCCTGTGAGCGGCATAGAGGTCAATGAACCGATAGCTACGCAAAGCAATGTGAGTCCTAACGTGCTGCTGTTGAGAGAAAATTGTAACTGAATGTTAGGCAGTCGCGTACTCCAATTGCTATAAATAAAACCACAAATAAAAAATATAAAACTGACGGAAATTCGACTTTTGGGCATGGAGTTAAGGATTTAATATTAGTTTAGTTCCGCGTAAAAACTCCTCAATTCCCATGCGTTTTTTGCCTTCTAATTGCAGTTCTTCTATGGAAATCCAGCCATCCGAGGTTTTGAAATGGAGGTAGGTTTTATTGTCAGTCAGAAAGGGAGTATTGTTGTTGGTTGATGTTTTTTCATTCACCACCGAGGTTTTGAAAACTTTGCATATTTTTCCGTTTAGAGTTGTCCAAGCGGTAGGGTAGGGCGATAGCCCTCGCACAAAATTCCTTACTTTTTCGGAAGGCTGATGCCAGTTAATTTCGCAGGTTTCCTTAAAAATTTTGGGGGCTGTTTTGAGCGTTTCTACCATTGGCTGAGGTATTTGGGGATAGTTGCCCTCCTCTACTGCCTTTACGGTTCGTACCGTCAGTTCAGCTCCTTTGTGCATGAGTCGTTCATAGAGCGTGCCTACGGTGTCGTCGGGGTGAATAGGTTCAGTTTCTTGAAAAATGATTTTACCCGTATCTATCTCGTGTTCCAGAAAAAAGGTAGTGACTCCTGTTTGAGTTTCGCCGTTGATAATCGCCCAATTGATGGGAGCGGCGCCGCGGTATTGGGGTAAGAGGGAAGCGTGTAAGTTGAAAGTGCCTTTGGGGGGCATATTCCAAACTACTTCGGGAAGCATCCTAAAAGCTACCACCACTTGTAAATCGGCTTGATAACTGCGTAATTCTGCCAAAAAATCGGGGTTTTTGAGTTTTTCGGGCTGTAAAACGGGAATTCCCTGCGATAATGCGTATTGTTTCACGGGCGAGGGAGTAAGTTGGAGTCCTCGACCTGAGGGTTTGTCGGGAGCAGTGACCACGGCCACTACTTCGCAACCACTCTCTACGAGTTTTTGGAGACTACTGACGGCAAATTCGGGAGTTCCCATAAAAATGATGCGTAACTTTATCATAAAATCAGCTTAAAATCGGTTAATTATTTCTCAGATATGGCACTTTACAAGCATTTTTTGGGATTGAACCATTGTTGGTCTTGATTCCAGTTGCAAATATTGCTATTTTTGTGTTTTAAATTTCGACCATGAACCGACACACCCAATACTTTTCGGTCTTTAGGAAGAAGTGACAGATTCTACAATCAATTTTCGTAGAGCGGTCATTTTGCCGTTCTTTTTTTTTGTCCAAAGTGGTAGAAGTAAGGGAGAATAAACCAATAACTATTAACAATTAACGTACAGGAAAGCAATATGGCTAAGATACAGTATTACACCGAAGAAGGTCTCAATAAGCTAAAAGCTGAATTGCAAGACTTAAAAACGCGGGGCCGTCAAGAAATAGCAAAGGCAATTGCAGAGGCACGTGATAAAGGTGATTTGAGTGAAAATGCAGAATATGATGCTGCAAAAGAAGCGCAAGGGTTGCACGAAGCAAAAATTGCCAAATTAGAAGAAATCGTAGGTAATGCTCGTATATTGGATGAATCAACCATAGATGTATCGCAAGTTTCGATACTTTCCAAGGTAAAAATCAAAAATCGTAAGAATAACGCTGTCATGTCTTATATGCTGGTAGCTGAAGAAGAAGCCGACCTGAAACAAGGAAAAATATCCGTTGGCTCACCCATAGGTAGAGGACTTCTCGGTAAAAAGGTGGGGGAAGCTGCCCAAATTCAGGTGCCTGCTGGAGTGATGGAATTTGAAGTATTAGAAATTTCACGATAAGGTATCGTTATTGATATTAACCTCACTAAGGTGAGTAAAAAATAAAAAAGTGGGTCGC
>JBGAUP010000250.1:0-8593 GCA_044228585.1 Runella sp.
GTTGTCGTCTTGTACCGCGCACTCAATAGCCTCCGAAATGGCAATACCCAAGCTGCCTGGGGTATCGGGGAATTCGGCCAAAATTTTTCGACCCGATGCGGTCAGTTCCGACGGAGAAGGAAAAATCTTTGCCCCAAAAGACTCAATCAAAGCCTTACGGTAAGGTTTTTGGTCGTAACTAATTCGCACCTGAAACACCTCACATTCAATTCCAAACATCTGACAGGCAATGGCCAAGGCCGTTCCCCACTGTCCTGCGCCCGTTTCCGTAGTGATGCGTTTTACGCCTTCCATTTTATTGTAATACGCCTGAGCCACCGCCGTATTGGTTTTGTGGCTTCCCGATGGGCTCACGCCTTCGTATTTATAATAGATTTTAGCAGGGGTATCCAACATTTTTTCCAACCGATGCGCCCTAAACATGGGCGTAGGACGCCACAATTTATAGATTTCGCGGACTTCCTCAGGAATCTCAATGTACCTGTCTTGTGAAACCTCTTGCTTGATTAATTCCATCGGAAACAACGGTGCTAAGTCACCTGGCCCCACGGGTTGCTTGGTGCCAGGATGCAATGGAGGAAGGGGTTTGTTGGGCATATCCGCCTGAATGTTGTACCAATGTCTCGGAATTTCGTCTTCTCCGAGTAAAATTTTGTATTGTTTCTCTGCCATGATTTAAGGAATTATTGTGGTTAAAAATTTTCCTCTAAACTTAAAGAGTATTTTAACCAAGCGCAATGATATGACGCATAAACTTCTCTAAAGTTTTTGGGGCTTTTATGAAAACAAAAGAAATCCTATTTTTTGAATAATAATGCTCCCTTTAATAAAGAAACCGTCAGATGATGTCATGTGACGAATCCTACTATCTTTGTAAAAACTACCCGTTCTTCGACAGTCTTTGTGAATGTGGTTCTGTACCGCAGGTCTGACCTTGCTAAGGGCCGTCAGACCTGCGGTACAGACGGTATGGTTGGTAGAAGTGGGTAAATTCCAAAAATTGTCAAAACCAATAAACCAAACCGATAATTCTCAAAACTTGAAGATGTATGAAAAAACTTGTTCTTTTAGCCTTTATCCTTAACTCATCGTTTTTGAAAGCAAATGCCCAAGAAGTCAGTCTATTTAATGGCCGAGACTTGACGGGTTGGCACGTAGATGTACCTGCAATGGACAAAGACCCCAGTCTGAGAAATCCCTTTATCGTTAGAAATGGACTGTTGGTCAGCTTGGGCGAACCCCAAGGCCATTTGATTACCGACGCTGTTTATCAAAATTACCGCATAGAAGTACAATATCGTTTTGCGGGCAAACCTGGCAATTGCGGCTTATTATTACACGCTTCTACGCCACGCTCATTGTATGGGATGTTTCCTAAATCTATTGAGTCACAAATGATGCACAAAAATGCGGGCGACTTCTGGTGCATCGTCGAAAACATCGAGGTAGAAGATATGGAAAAACGGCGCGGCCCGAAAGAAAAATGGGGCACTACCGAAGGCAAAGAGCGGAGAGTGATGAATTTGACCGATAACTCAGAAAAGCCGCTGGGCGAGTGGAATACGATGGTGGTTGAGTGCCTCAATGACCATATAAAAGTATGGGTAAACGGGGATATGGTCAACCACGGGTTTCATTGCACAGCCCAAAAAGGAAATATTGCCTTACAAGCCGAAGGGGCGGAAGTGGAATTTCGCAAGGTTGTACTGACTCCGATTACGAAGTTGACCGACTAAGATGAAGCCGAAGCAGTGAACCTATCCACTAAAACTATCTGACAATGAGGACTGTACTTATTGCCGTTTCCCTTACTTTCGCCTGCATTACTTGTTTTAGTCAAAACCTCATTGACAGTTTAAAGCATCAACTACGCATCACCAAACACGATACCACTCGCGTACTTATCCTGACGGACATAGCTTTTAATGATTTTGTTTCTAACCCCCAAAGCTCCAAGCGATATACCCAAGAAGCCCTGGAGCTTGCTAAGAAAATAAAATTTGCTCAAGGCGAAGCAAGGGCTTTAAGCATTATGGGACTTATCATCCGACAAGAAGGCAATCTTCCAAAATCGTTGGAGCTTCAGTTAAAATCTTTAAAAATCGCCGAGGAAAACAATTATCCCATAGAAACAGGCTATTCCTTGATGCGAATAGGTAACATCTACCGCGATGATATTGACCGTAGCAAAGCCATAATTTTTTACAACCGAGCCATCAAAAAATACGAAACAATTCATTTCGATGAAGGAATCGCCGCTATATTTATGAATTTAGCAAACTTGTATTTAGCCGCCAATAAAACAGATTCGGCTCTAAAATACAGTCAATTGGCTTTTGACAAAAGCCAGCAGGTTGTCATCCCTCCCCGTTTACGGTCCGATATTTTGGTGGTTTTGGGAAATGTCCAAGAAAAGGTTGGCAATACTGACCGTGCATTAAATTACCGAAAACAAGGACTTCAAATTGCCATCCAAGCCAAAGATACTCGTACAAAAACAAATGGATATTTGGCCATTGCCCAGTACTACAACCGAAAGCATCAGTATGATTCTTCCGTTTACTACGCCGAAAAAGGACTGGAGGAGGCGAAGCAAATTTCTTTTCAGCGGCAGATATTGTTGGCCAACCAATTATTAGCGGCAGGCTATGAATCAAAGAATTTACCCAAAGCCCATTATCATTTGAAAGAAGCTCAATTGATCAATGAAGAACTCTATGGCCCCAAGCAAATACAGGCATTACAAAAAATAGTGCTGGAAGAGCAGGAACTTCAAAGAAAGCTCGAAGCCGACCAAATCGCCTATCAAAATCGGCTCAAACAGTACGCCTTTCTGGCGGGCTTAGGTGTTCTACTGCTCATTGCCTTCCTTCTCTACCGCAATAATCGGCAAAAACACAAAGCCAATATTCTGCTGAACGAACAAAAACAAAAAGTGGAAGAAACCCTCGAAACCCTCAAATCTACCCAAGCCCAACTCATTCAAAAAGAAAAACTCGCCAGTCTCGGCGAGCTCACCGCAGGTATTGCCCACGAGATACAAAACCCTTTAAACTTTGTCAATAATTTCTCGGAAGTATCTACTGAATTGGTGGAAGAAATGCAGGAGGAACTCGACAAAGGCGATACTGAAGAAGCCAAAGCCGTCGCCAATGACATAAAGCTAAATCTCGAAAAAATCAACTACCACGGCAAACGCGCTTCTTCCATCGTCAAAGGGATGCTTGAGCACTCCCGCATGGGTACAGGCGAGCGACAAATGACCGATTTGAATGTGCTGTGTGATGAATACCTCCGCCTTGCTTATCATGGTATGAGAGCAAAAAACACAAATGGTTCGACGGGTCAATTTAACGCTGATTATGAACTGATTACTGACCCCAATTTACCCAAAATTAGTGTCATTCCACAAGACATTGGAAGAGTGTTGTTGAACCTCATAAACAATGCCTTCTACGCCGTGCAACAGAAAACGCTGACAAGGTTGGAAGACAGCCATAATCAAACCTTGTCAGCGTTGGGGAGGTATCAACCCAAAGTAACCGTTTCAACCCAAGCCTCAGACAATGTCATCGAAATAAAAGTCCAAGACAACGGCACGGGTATGTCGGAAGCCACCAAAGCTAAAATCTTCCAGCCCTTTTTCACCACCAAGCCCACTGGCGAAGGCACGGGTTTGGGGCTTTCGTTAGCTTATGATATTATTACCAAAGGGCATGGCGGAATTATTGAGGTAGAAACTACTCAGGGAGTAGGCACGACCTTCACTATTGCTATTCCCTACATACTTTCTTAACTTGCCCTATCAACTCCTAACTATCCTTTTCTTATGCGCAAACTTTACTTCATCAGCGTTTTTCTTTTTTTCTCCAAACTCGCGTTTTCCCAAACAACTGACCTCACAGAACGCGTCAAAGCGTTGGAAGACCGCCTCCAATTCATGGATCAGGGTCTTACCAAAACCATTGACGATTTGCTTTGGTATCAAAAATTGGGGGATGTTGCCATCATTAACAAAGTACGCTACACCAGCAAACCGCCGCACGTTGTCAGAAATCCCACGGGGCAAGGGGCTAACAACCCCGTCGTGATTCCTGCCTATACCTTTGTGCCTAAGAAATTTGCTTCCGCTAAAAAACTCCCCCTTATCGTTCTTATCCACGGCGGCGTACACGGCGATTTCAATACTTTTTACGCGCACATTGTTCGCGAAATGCTCGACCAAGGCTACCTCATTATTGCCCCCGAATACCGCGGCAGTACGGGCTACGGGGCTACTTTTTACCGACAAATTGACTACGGTGATTACGAAAACGACGACGTACTGGCAGGCAAACGCTGGGCTGTCGAAAATATGCCGCAAGTAGATGCCGACCGCGTCGGAATCATGGGCTGGAGCCACGGTGGTATGATTACGCTCATGAATATTTTTGACCATCCCGAAGACTATAAAGTGGCCTATGCAGGGGTCCCTGTGAGCGATTTGATTGCCCGCATGGGCTACAAAACGCAGAGCTACCGCAACGAGTTTGCCGCTCCTACGCACATTGGCAAAGATGCCGCCGATAATGTAGCAGAGTACCGCCGTCGTTCGCCGATGTGGAATGCCCAAAAACTCAAAACCCCTTTACTTATCCACACCAACACCAACGACGAAGACGTGAATGTGTTGGAAGTAGAAGGGTTAATCAACGCCTTAAAAGCCAACGGCAAAAAATTTGAATACAAAATTTACCAAGATGCGCCAGGGGGGCATACTTTCAACCGAATTGATACGAAATTGGCACGGGAGTCCCGCGAGGAAGTATATCGTTTTTTGGCGCCTCATCTTACCCCACCCAACCCCATAAAGTAACCGAGGTTTTACGAAAAGTAATTTTGATGCCGCAAGAATTATTTCAATAGCTACTAAACCCCTATCCCGATGAAAAGGATATTAATTGTGGGCTTTGGATTGGTTTTACTTTGTAAGGCCCAAAGCCAAACTTTGTCCGTGACCAAAGATACGGCCAAGGTAGAGAAAAAAGCCCAGTTTGGGCCACTTTTCAAAGACGACGATATCATTCAATTGAAAATCATCACCAACCTCAAAGCCTTGCAGAAAGACCGTGGCGAAAAGCCCATCAATCACTGGGCACAACTCCTGTATGCTCGCAAGAAAAAAGGCTATCTGACCATTCCTATCAAACTAAAAGTAAGGGGTAATTTCAGAAAAGCTACTGCCAACTGCGTTTTCCCACCTTTGCTGTTGGATTTACCCATGAAAAAAGACAAAAACTCAATTTTTGAGCGACAAAATAGGTTAAAATTAGTCACACACTGTCAGAGTGAAGAATACGTTTTTCAAGAATATATGGTTTATCAGGTGTACAATCTGATTACTAACTTTAGTTTCAGGGCAAGATTGGCGCAGGTAACTTACGAAGATTCGGCCAGCAGCAAACGCGACCCCCAAGTTAAATACGCATTTTTGATTGAAGATGACGACGATATCGCCAAACGCAACGGTGCCAAAAATTATAACCTCAAACAAACGCCCATGTCGCACATAGATTCTTTACACATGGCTACCGTAGCAGTATTTGAATACATGATTGGCAACACCGATTGGTCGGTTCCTTTTCTACATAACATTAAGCTATTTACTAAAAAAGGCTACAACTATCCCATTCCTGTTCCTTATGATTTTGACCACGCAGGCATTGTCGAAGCCAAATATGCCCACCCTGCCGAGCAGTTGGGCTTGTCGTCGGT
Organism: Runella sp.; assembly: GCA_044228585.1. GTDB lineage: Bacteria > Bacteroidota > Bacteroidia > Cytophagales > Spirosomataceae > Runella. Next base: position 5,755 of record JBGAUP010000250.1, read on the forward strand.
AAGAGAGAGGCTCTATCGAGGTCTTACTTATTCACCCCAATTACTGAATCAGGTTTTTGACAAGTTTAAAAAAGCCAAACCCGAAATTTATGCTCTTTATGAAAAAAATCCGAGACTGAATGCAGGCTACGTCAAACGTACCCTACGCTACTTGGATGAGTTTTATAAGGCCATAGACAACCCCAGAGAAGTAAAGCGAACTTTTGTGTACGGAGGAGGGAAAAGTCAGAGTGAGGGCGTCGTTATCAAAGGACTCAATTAGGGAGGTTTAAGCGTTATTCATCTCCCTGTTATCCGTACCTCTGTTTGTTGTTTATGACCAATAGAGTACAATCAGATAGCACAAAAGAACCACTGGAAAGCCAATGATAAAAATAGAATAAGAGATTTTTAAGAGCCGATATTTACGCTCCATTACTTTCCCTTGCGCGTTGATATTCTCAATCATCGCATTGTGTAAACGCTTATCTTTCTCCATCATTTCTTTCATGGCCTCTTTGTACTCTTCTAACGACAACGCCATATAATCTCCAAAAAACAGCAAGTCTATGGAGGATTTTTCGGTTGCCATGCGCTGGGCTCTTGACTTGACATTGGGACGGGTAGAAAGCAGCGCAAAGGTGATGGTAAGCAAACAAACCACCACCATCAAACCCGTAGGAATAAATAGTTTGGGGTTAGCATTAAATTCTTGCACTAAAAAAGTAACCATAATCGAGATAATAATCGAATTGGTCGAAACCATCAACCCCGCTTTTTGGTCGGCGATCGAACTCAACTGAATATGGTTCGACAGCGTAGTCCGAAACATCGTTTCGATACTTCGGCTTTGTTGCTTTTTTTTGTCCTTTTTAGGCTTTTCGTTCAGTTTTTCGGAATCTTCCATGTCTCAATTTGTCTAAAAATCAGTAGAAATGTCAGCAATTCCGTAAATATGAATAAATGTTCTGAAAAATAATGCAAGTACTACCGTCTCCCTATTTTTTTTACTAAAAAGACAACGATTTTCTCTCCTTCCACTACCTTCCATTTTCTTCAAATAAAACCCTACATTTGCTTAGTAAGACCCTTATCCTTATGACAATGAAGGCATCCGTCTCTTTGCTGTGTTTTTTTTTATTAATAGGCACGGCTTTGGCGCAGCAAAGCCCCTCAGACAGCCTCAAAAAGCTCCTTTCGCAACCTATGCCTGATACGGCACGGGTACTTCTTTTAGACCAATTGAGCTATACTTTGATGTATTCCAAACCTTTGGTAGCGATGCAATACGCACAAGAAGGGTGGGAACTGGCAAAAAAGAGTAAATTCCCCAAAGGTCAAGTCCGAAACATGAACCGTCTGGGTTCTATTCTTCGGTTTACCAGCAATTATGGCAAAGCCCTTGAAATGCACTTTGCCTCGCTCCAATTGGCCGAAAGTATCCATGACCAAGAAGGAGTTGCCCGTACCCTCAACAACATCGGTATCTTGTACTTAGAACAAAAAGATTTGAAAAAAGCGATTGAGTACTTTCGGAAGACCCAAATCATTGCGCAGCAAATACCCGACCTAAATCTCGCCCAAATTGCAATGGTGAATATTGCCACCAATTATGCCTTTCTCAATCAATTGGATTCAGCACGGAGGTATATTCAGATGGCCTATCAACTAAACAATAAAAACAAAAATACGCTCAACACCTTGCTAATCAGCATGGGCAATATTTATTACCGAACCAACGAGTTTTCTACCTCACTAAAGTACTATCGGCTCAGTTTGCCTTACCTAAAATCCATAGAAAACAACCGACTCCTTAGCCAAACGTACTTTGAAATGGCCCAAGTTTTCGGGGGAATGAACCGTTTGGACTCGTGTCTATATTATGCCCAACAAGCCCTGAAACTTAGCCAAGCCTCCAACAACGTCAAATATACTTTTGAGGCGGGTAGCCTGCTCGCATCCTTGTACGATGCTACCAACAAAGACCTTGCCTACAATTACTTCAAATTGGCTTCAGCAGCCAAAGACAGTATGTTTAACCAAGAAAAAGTAAAGCAAGTCCAAAACATGAGTTTCAATGAACAGCTACGTCAACAAGAGTTAATCGCAACCCAAGAAGCGTATGAAAATCGGCAAAAAATAGGGGTATTGTTGGGGATAGTGGGCATGTTTTTACTGATTTCATTTATTCTTTATCGCAACAATCGCCAAAAACAGAAAGCCAATACGTTGCTTCAGCGCCAAAAAGAAGAAATCAATCGCCAAAGAGAAAAAGCAGAAAAAGCGCTTATTGAACTCAAAACCACCCAAACCCAACTCATCCACAAGGAAAAAATGGCTTCTCTTGGTGAACTTACCGCGGGTATCGCCCACGAGATTCAAAACCCACTGAATTTTGTCAACAATTTCTCGGAGGTTTCCTCAGAATTGGCGGACGAAATAGAAGACGAACTCAAAGCTGGGAATTTAGATGTGTCTATGGAAATAGTGGGGGATTTAAAGCAAAGTTTATCCAAAATCAACTACCACGGCAAACGAGCCAGCAACATCGTCAAAGGCATGTTGGAACATTCAAAAACCGTTGCTGGCGAACGGATGTTAACCAATCTCAACCGATTAGCCGACGACTACCTAAAAATCGCTTACCACGGCATGAAAGCAAAGGACAACGCTTTTGAAGCCGAAATCATCACTTATTTTGACGAAACCCTCCCCAAAATCGAAGTAATTCCGCAGGAAATTGGACGCGTTTTGTTGAACTTGATAAACAATGCCTTTCAAAGCCCAGCCCCCCCCGAAGGAGGAACTAATTATCGTAAGAAAGTAGTGGTGAAAACCTTCAAAACCGAAGCGAATAATG
>JBGAUP010000251.1:0-9475 GCA_044228585.1 Runella sp.
CACGGCAAATAGGTTTGTAATTGTAAATCAATAACTGTATTTTTATCTTCCATGAGCCAGTAGGATTTGTTTGGTGAGTCTTGGTAAACCCATTTTACAATTCTTCTGGCTCTTTTCAAAGTTTTGACATATACTTAGATAAAATATTTACTAAAGTTTTGTGGACTGTCAATTCCTACGGCATACGTAATTTCGGAAATACGTAATTGCGTATTGGCCAACAGAACTTGCGCCCTTTGCATTTTTACTTTCCGAATGTATAACGTGATAGACAACTGGCTATACCCCGTCACGAGTCGGTGCAGTTTGGTCCGGCTGATACCCAATTCTTTACAAATCGTATTGAGTGAGAATGCAGGATTGTTGATATTCTGCTCTATCAAATGGTTTAACTTTTCAATAACGTCGTTGTCTGGAACAATCATACTATGGAGTCTCAAGTTCTGTTACTAAAAACAGTTGATTGGAATAGATTAATGAAGTAGAGATACAAAAGCAAATATAAGCACGGAGCGTCCTGACCCAATATTTTGACGAAACAAAAACATCTTTCTTTCTCTCGGTCCGAGGCTTTATCGCCCTACTATGTATCATACTCTAATTCATTGACGACTGTTAGTGTTGATTGGTCTGGGCAGCTTCCCAGCCAATGATGGCCGTTTTGCGGTTGCTGCCCCAATGATACTGCCCAAACGCCCCCGTGGATTGAATCACGCGGTGACAAGGAATCAGAAATGCAACGGGGTTATCACCAATGGCTGTCCCCACTGCTCGCGATGCCTTTGGTTGCTGAATTTGGTGGGCAATGCTACCGTAGGTCGAGAGCCGTCCCATCGGGATTTTTAGCAAGCATTCCCATACTTTTACCTGAAAATCAGTGCCTTTTAGGTGGAGTTTAACTTGATTTAATTTTTGCCAATCATGGGTGAAAATCAGTAACGCATTTTGCTGATTCAAATCCAAAAGCTGCTGATAATGTGCATTAGGGAATGACTTTTGTAAGGCTTCAAAAGCCAAATTTTCATCGTCGGCAAAAGCAATATGGCAAATCCCCTTGGGGGTAGAAGCCACAAGCACGTTGCCGAAAGGCGTTTGGGCGTAGCTGTAATTGATACGTAGGTTTTCTCCGCCGTTTTTGTATTCGCCAGGCGTCATGCCTTCAATTTTCACAAACAAATCGTGCAATCTTCCCGTGCCAGACAGCCCCGTTTCGTAGGCTGCATCCAAAAGCGTGGAATGTTTATCGGTCAAGATACTTTTGGCGTACTCTACGCTGAGGTATTGTAAAAACTTCTTTGGGCTTACGCCTGCCCAATCACTAAAAAGTCGTTGGAAGTGAAACGGACTTAGATGTACTTTTTCGGCTACTTCTTCGAGGCTGGGCTGTTGTCGAAAATTGTGGTTGAGATACCCGATGGCATCTTCAATTTTCTGATACGTGGCTACATCTTGCGCTTTCATTTGGCTTATGATTTGATTACGACGCAAAACTACGGTATCACCACCACCCACAAAACCCAAAACTTGCGGTCGAATCCGAATGTTTCGAAAAGCGGCTTCATCACCGTGGTCTTGGAGTAAAATATGACCAGGAGCTGTCCCAAAACCCTCTACGTCCTTGAATTTACTGGCGGCTTTGGCCTTCCTGAATTCGGGGCTATCAATGGTGTACTCGACCACTTTTATGCCGTTGATCCAATGCGTTACCTGTTTGCCTTCAACTCGAATGCGACCTTTGTTCCATTCGCCGATGGGCTTGAGTTGGCGCGAAGTGGGTGGAAACAGTTCGTACAATCCCGCCGTGCGGCGTTTATCGTTGGTGTCGTTGGCAATGTCCTTGTTGCCGCTATCGTCAATGAGTTGGTATTCACAGCCCAAAATGGAGCCGTTGGGGTATTTTTTGGCAAAATATTTTAGACCCGTGTTGGCGCCTGCCGCCAGTTTAAATTCAAACTCTAAGTCAAATTGTGAGAAAGTCTTTTTGGTAATAATGTCACCCCCGCGTACGACGGCTTTGCTCTCACCTTTTCCTTTATTTACCACCAATGTTTTGTTCTCCAAGGCCCAACCTTCTTTGGGAAATTGGTCTGATTTGGCCGAAACCCAGGCGCTGGTCGAAGTACCATCAAAAAGTGGCTGCCAATCGTTCGGATAATGCAGGTTTACTGCGGGGTGCATGGTGTAGAGGCGATACTGTTTGTCGTCATGTACCAAAATACTGCTGGATTTGTCGCTGCCGATAATGGGATTGTGCTCGTATTTTTTCCAGTGAATTAAATCTTTGGAAACGGCTACATTGGTGGACCATTCGCGCCAATCTTTGAACGCTGAGGCGTGGTAATAACCGTAATAAAGTCCTTTGTATTTGATGATTTGGTTCATGGCTACGGCGTATTGGTCGTAGGTTTCGGGTCCCATTTTTAAAACGGGTTCGTCTTGTACGTTTGTCCACCTTTTGAGGTCTTTGGAAGTAGCCAGCCAAATACCCAAATCGTCGCGTTCGTAAAAAAGATACCACGTTCCGTTTTCTCTCCAAATAGCAGGTGTGCCGTAAGCCCCTTTTGAGATGGGTTGCCCGTTGGTTAAACGAACGTCCAACGCGCCTTTTTCTTGCCAATGAATGCGGTCGGTGGAGGTGAGCAGGTGCGCAATGTCATCTTTTCCTTCGGCAAACATGTAGTACGTATTTTCTACCTTTATCACCGACATATCCTCGACCCACCCCAAATCATAAATGGGATTTTCGGGGTGTCTTGTCCAATTAATACCATCGGGCGAGGAGGCGTAGCCTAAGTGCATTGTGGCATTTTTTTCCTTTTTGTAGCCCGTGTACCATAAATGATAGGTATTTCCTTCGCGTAAAATGTACCCTCTTTCCCTAATTTTCTCATCCCATGTGCCTGATGTACCCGTTCCTGCAAAAACGGGATTTTGCGCGTAGGCTTGAAAATTGACCATTTCGCTGGGAAATTCGAGCGTGGATCTATCCGATTGGGCAGTTGTGTAGTTAAAAAAAAAGCTAAGTAAGTACCCCGTTAGGACGTATTTGGAAGCGAGAAGTTTCATGTTTTTATCAAGAGCGGTTTTGAAATTCGATTCTTATATTTCGGTAGTTTTTTTACAAATCTCCTTTGATTTCATCAATGGAAGTAGCTTCTGAGCGTGATTGTAGAATTCAGGCAACGCAATATGAATGCAACGAAAGTTTTGTATAAGTACACTACCAAAGATAAGAACGAAGAGACTATTATTTCAAAAAAATTTCCAAAAAACCAATATCCTGAAAATCGGGCTAAATACCTTTAACGCTATCCCATGAATCGTTTTATGAAAAACTAACTTAAACCGTTTCTAAATAGCGTTAGGATGAATATAATTATTCTTTCATTGCATTATTTTGTGCTTAAATGGTGATTTTATAGTATCCGTTGATTAACTTTGATTAGTTCTTATACCTATCACTTTGGAACAGCGTCAGTATTTAGACCAAACTCTTTGGAATGGAATTAGAGAGGGCGACAAAGCGTCTTTGGGGGAGCTATATGAGCTATATTATCGCCCTTTGTACCGATATGGTTCCAGATTGCTTTCAGACACCGACCTCATAGAAGATACTATCCAAGACCTGTTCGTAACTATCTGGAATACGCGACAAAAGCTATCGGAGGTAAAAAACGTCAAGGCATATCTATTTACAATACTCCGCCACGAAATCCACAAAAAATCGCAGAAAGAAGAGCGTATTAGTGATATCTACGAGCTTCAGATAGCATCTCTCGACGAAGGCAATGAGTACGAACACGAAGACTATGAAAAATGGTTGGTGGGGCAATTGACAGATATGCTCAAAAATCTTCCAGAAAGACAGTTGGATGTCGTTCTGTTGCGATACTACGAAAATTTACAAACCGCTGAAATCGCTGCTATCATGGGCATTACGGAGAAGTCGGTTCGCAATACCCTCTATAAAGCCCTTACTTATTTGCGGCTAAACATGCGGCCTTTGGATTTTATTCTCATTTTGCTTCAGGTTTTGCAATAAGCACTTATCACAAAATCAGGTTCGTTCTAAAATTAATTATGCGTAACGAATCGATTGATGATCAACATATTTTAGATTTTACTCTTAAAAATTCCCCTTCTCGACCGAAAAGGGGAATTTTACTAATCAATAATGTAACTAATTGGATATGGATATTACTCGGAGAGCCTGGCTTTTCAGTCGTTAAGAATCAAACTTATCACTCATCACTTGAGCTTTAGCACTTATATAGTTCTAAAATTGGGAATAGATAGCAATTGCCCCCCTTTTAATGCCGATTCATGGGCTAAGATACCCACACTTGTCCAGTTGGCCGATTGGGCAGCGTTCGGGAACGGCTCGCGGTTTTCGACAATGGCCGACACAAACTCATGCACCATGTGCGGATGTGAACCACCGTGACCCGCCCCTTGCGTAAACGACAAATGCTGTTGTTCGTCGGCGTCATAGACTCCCTTTGTAGTGAATCCCGCTATTTCTTTGGGCAGGTAATGAGCATAATCAGGTGTTTCGACGCGCTCAGGGATTTCGTGTTCTTCTTTTTTTGCGGTGTGAATTACTGCTTCTTCGCCTTCGATGAGCGGCCATTCAAACGATTTTTTTGAACCATATACCTCGAAACTTTCGCGGTACTGACGAGCTACGTCGAACAGTGAACGATAGACATACGCACTCAAGTCGCTGTCTTTGAACTTGATATGTGCTGATTCTACGGCGAAGGGTGAGTTGTGGATTTTTGCCAATTCTTCGCGAATCGTGCCCGAACCAAAACACGATACGTATTCAGCTTCCAGTTTGAGCAAACCAGCCACAGGACCAACGCAGTGGGTAGCGTAGTGCATTGGGGGCAATCCAGGCCAGTAGTCAGGCCAACCGTCCATGTCTTGTTGGTGCGATGCCTTCAAAAATTGAACTTTGCCTAACTCACCTTTTTCGTACAATTCTTTGACAAACAAAAACTCGCGGGCATACACCACGGTCTCCATCATATGTATTTTTTGCCAGTCTCTTCACTGTTTTTACAATCTCCATACAATCTTCTACACTCGTAGCCATAGGCACGGTACAGGTTACGTGCTTGCCTGCGCGTTTATACGTCGGGCGTGATTGGGAATGGGTGAGTTGATATGAACGGCGTCAAATGTTGGGGTCTTTGAGCAGTCTGTCGAAGCCATCAACGTACTTGCCGAAAGACGCTGTTCGGCATTGAGTTTTCTGACGTTACGCTGGCAACAGCGTACACATTGCCAGCATTATGATGACGCTGATAACCAGATGAAATCTTTACCCCAAACTGGCCACCACAATGGCGATATTTAGTTTCATAAGAAAGAGCGATTAGTGTGACCGACGTGACGTTCAGTCTTCAATACAGTTTTATTTGTTAAAAAAATTAGAAAAAATGAATTAGTACTTATCTGGAAACAGCGGGCTTGGTCAGTGGACGGGATTTTCGCTTTTGAAACACAAACCAAAGTACCGAAGGCAACAACCAGAATAATAGGGAAAACGGTCATTTTCGCAAGCGTAGCTTGCCCAGCAGCCAGTTCCAGTACTTCACCTGTTGTAATCAGCGGCGGCTTTTTTCTATGCGTTCGCCGTCAATCCAACGTCCGATGATGGGTTGGAAATAGCGGTTGAAACATACCCACACCCCGACAATAGATGATACCCACCGCGCCACTTAGTGGAATATGGTCGGCCACAACCAATCATAGTAGGCCAAAAATAACATACGCCGATGGCGAAAAAGACGGCGGCTATATATGCCGCGCCTGTTTGTGTGCTGAAAAGGTAAATGCCGATAAGTGAAAAAACAGCCGACCCCAACAGGATACTCGACTGGTCTAATTTGTGAACCACTGGGCCAGCAAAATACCGTCCGATGGCCATCAGGCCAGTTACCAAAGCCAAAATCAGCATGGGACTGGCGCCGCTTTTGCTCATAATAAGCCCTACCCATTGCTGAGGGCCAAACTCCGTAATGGCTGTCAAAGCCATGCAACAAAAAATAAAGAGGTACAGCGGGCTGATGAGTGCCTTGGCATTTTGGGCCAGCGACGTTGCTCCTTCAATCTTGGGCTGGGGAAAAGCCTGTCCGATAAACAAAATGACATACACTATCGTAGGAATCATAATGACCCAAATCTGTGCTTGCCACGACAAACCTGCATCTGTCATGAATTTGGAAATCAGACTACCCATGACAATCCCGCCCGGAAACCACATGTGAAATCGGTTCAGCATCTTGTTCATGAGCGTCCCAGAATACATATCGGCAATCATCGGATTGCAGGCTGCTTCTGTGCAACCATTGCCAAAGCCAATGAAAAAAGTAGAAACCAATAAACCTGTATAACCCCCTGCATAAATAGTTAGCAAAATCCCGACGGTATGTGCTACAAATGCAAATTGCATGATTCGTTTGGGACCCACTGTATGATAGACCAACCCACCAATAATCATAGAAAGCGGAAAGCCAAAGAAAAACATGGAATTGATAAAGCCTAACTGCTCGGCGGTTAAGCCAAACTCTTTTCCTAACTGGGGCAATATACCCGCGCGGATACTAAACGAAAAGGCGGTGGTAATGAGGGCAAAGCAACTGCCCATAAAAAGGCGAGAACGATTGATGATAGTTAAATCCATTGTAAGGGTTGAATTTCGTATTGATAAACCTTTGAGTTAAAGGCTGAATTAGTTGATTAAATTGTAGTTGTCGGGTCAGACAATAGTCAGACCTGTGTCCAAATCATTACCTCTAACGCTTTTTGGGTGGATACAACGCCTGATAGGCCGCACTGGCAGCGTGGGTTCGCTGTTCGTCGAAAGCACCTGTATAAATCTGTAGCTGGTAGCGAATCGTTTCTGTTTCTCCTTTTGGAATGGTCCAGTCTTCTATAATCTGGCGAGAAGGCCCTATGCCTAATTCACCGTCAATACGCCACGGGGTCGGAAACGCTTTATTTTGGGGATTGTCCAATAACGTGAAATGAGCCCAGTCGGAGCCGCCTTTTAGCTGTACACCCACATCAAGCCAGGGGCTGCGTTGGGCATCGGCTTGTCTATTGATTTGTCCATCCGCATTGATAGCCTCTCCTGCTGTACCTTTTGCCCAAGGCATCCGTACAAATAAGCCCCCTACATAAAATTTACCCATGGTTACGTTGGTTTGCGCTTGTCCTTTCCATTCAAAGTCCAGCACAAATCGTTCGTCCTTCTCTTGTAATGTCCAGTTTTGTGTTTCTAACAAGACCGTATGCCCTGTCGAATCCAACAAATTATAGACGGTTTGCCAAGCGACTTGCTTTCCTTGGCGCGTGATGATTTGAGCTGACACTCGCTTCCAGTAATCCCCTTTCCACTTCATAAAATAATCTCGTCCATTGACCCGCTTCAGCCCCCAAAACACGCCTGTTTGATGTAGGTGATGTCCTGGCCGAAACTCCGTAATCGGTCCGTGACCATTGGGGGCCATGATAGGGTGAATGTAGGGACGTTCATTGTCCTTGGCTACCTGAGTCAGTACAAGCTGACCTCCTTGCTTAAAAATAGAGAAGGACGTATCGGTATCAGCCTGAATCGTTAGCGCCTCTGCTGGCTTATCTGTTTTAAAAGGTTTACTCAACTGACTGCGGCAACTCAAACCCAGCATACCAAGCAACAGAACTGAACCAAGAGGAGTAATATTCATAAGAGTATGGTTAAAAAATTTGTGCTTCGGATTAGCGATATTGGCGAATTTAATTTGGTGAGCCCGTTCATTTTTCTTGCTCGCCCAAGAAAAACGAACCAAAAAGAAGGGCGGCCTGTCCAAAGCTCCTCACACACAAGCCTCACGCGCACCACGCTGGACAGGCATTCCCTCGCGCAAGGATTTGTTTATTAATAGTTTATAAGATTTAAACATACTCTAAGGAATGGAAGGGAGAAAGTTTAGAGTAATTCTTTTATTTTGATACTCCGATACGAAACGGGATAGCCCCTGTTTTCCAGCATAATAAATCCTTTCGCCGCTTTGCCCCTTGTAGGCAAAGTGGCCATCAAACTGGCGTATGCAGGCGAATCCCGCTGAAATTCGAGCATTTTGAAGCCGTTCAGCCAGTGTTCGACGCGGTTGTCTGGATAAACCCGAATCATAGCATTGTTCCAGACACCTATTTTGCGTTTTACCCAAAACGATTGTTGCGAGGCCAGCAACCCATTGAGCGATGCCAACGTATGCTTACTGGCTTCCTCTTTGATCATATCGCTCGGTTTTGTATCATCCTGAATCTGAAATTCTAATCCTTGATTGCTTTGACTTTCATCAGAATTGGCCAGCAGGTATTTCACCCCACTGTCGGCACCTTCGGTTAGCTTAAACTCGAATTTCAATTCAAAAGCACCGTATTGTTTTTTGGTAAAGAGGCTTTTAGGTAAAGCCCCTGTCTGATCCTTTGCGGCTCGAATGGTCAGTTCTCCATTGTTGAGTTCCCAGGCATCGGTCGGAAATGGAGTCTGGTTGGCTCCTCCCCACTGTTGCACGGTTTTTCCGTCCCAGAGGAGCGCATAGCCTTGTTTTTTTTCCTTCGCTGACAAATCATTTGGAATAAGATTGACAACAAATATATCATCGGGTGGAGAAGGTTTTAGGTTGGTGGTTTGAATCCGAATATTACGAAACCGAATTTGGTGAGCACCCGGTCCAATGGGGTCAGTTGGATTATTGCTGTGCATTTGAAGTCCGACAAATCCTTTGAGTGTCTCATTATCAATCAAATGTGATACAGGAACGCCGTTTACCCACGTGCGGATATCAGGGCCGAAACATTCTATTCGATAATGGTTCCATTGCTTGTTTTTAAAGGCGGGTTTGGAAGCAGGATTCATATCTGTGGTGTATAGCCAACCACGACGGGCTTCATCATAAATAGCCCCACTCCAACGCTGCGGTTTTGGGTCAACTTCCATCTGATAGCCGTGTACACGAAAATTTTGATAATCGGCATAGCTCAGACTCCGAAACTGAATACCCGAATTGTTCATGGTGGTGTCAATAGAAACCTCCAGTTCAAGAATAAAATCGTCGTACTCTTTTTCTGTACAAAGAAATCCGTTTGGCTCGCCGGGAATGGTGGTTCCGACAATCATCCCGTCTTTCACTTCAAATTTGTGTTTGCCGTTCAGTTGCCGCCAGCCCGTAAAATCTTTCCCGTTGAAAATAATTTGCCAATCTCCCTCCGATTTCTGGGCTTGAGCGGGTGACCCTATGATAATCAAGGCCACCCAAAGGATGAGTATGTTTTGTGTTTTTTTCATAGAAGTTGTTTAGTTGAAAGTATGTCTAAAATTAATCATTGCCGAAGCCATTAATAGCCATGCTTTAAAGTTTTTAGCTAACTGTTCAAAGCGTACAAGGATTCTTTTATAAGTATCTAACCAAGCAAAAAC
>JBGAUP010000252.1:0-8512 GCA_044228585.1 Runella sp.
GGGTGTCTAAATAATTGCAAATAATAGGAGCAGCCGTACCTGGTACGCCATCTACTTTGACATCGCCTTTGGTTTCGATTTGCCCGTTGGGTGTCTGTACTACTACTTCACAGATTCCACCCGTATTGACGATGTTGATTTTGGCCGAAGTTACTGGGTGGGTGGCCTCAATCATGTCCGACTCAATGGCAAAAGGTACAATACCTGCCAAAATGTTGCCACAGGTTTGAGTAGTAGAAACCTTACCTTTACCTACGACCACCTGTACAAACAGATAATCTAAATCTGCATCGGGGTTTTCTGATTTACTGATAATTGCTACTTTACTCGTCAGCGAAGTAGCACCGCCTAAGCCGTCAATTTGTCGAGGGTCGCCCTCAGTGGTGCCTTCCATTGCCAAAAGAAGTACTTTATTGCGTTCGTTTTCATCCGTTGGCAAATCTTCAGCTTTAAAAAATAAGCCTTTGGACGAACCGCCTCTGATTTGAGCATAATACAGCCCCCTGGCCCCCGATGGGAGAACTCTTTTTTCGTCAATTTTAGTTAATCGCTTTAAGTTGTCTCTTGTCGCTATAGTCATAATTCCCCCATCGGGGGTTAGGGGGCTAAGCATCTCCATCACGGCCTCCATTTCGTGCATCCGACGCACAGCGTGGGTACGGCTACCTTCCACAAAACGGTCAATCAAGTCGTCGTTACCACCAATCAATGAACTGATTTGTCCACGGATGTAGCTTTCCATCCCAAACGCTTGGCCTGCTTCCATTGCTTCGCAAACGACCGCCGCAATGCCTTTATAGACAATAGAACGAAGGAGCTTGCGAGTAGCAGCATCTCCTATTTTTCCATTTTCAACCATCGAAATATCAAGATTCAATGGTTTTATTTTCTCTAACAATTCGTTTGCATATTCTCCCGCAGCTAAAAAGGGGGTGAAGATTCCTTTAGGCGGAACGGGAGCCATGATAGCAAGGTCTATCATTTTCACTCCCGATGGAGCTAAAATTTCTGCTATTTTCTTCTTTTTTTCAGGGCCAGAAGTGTTCATTTCGCAGAAGAATTGATGCGGACGTAGCACACTCACCACGTCTTGAGCTACTTCCTCTGAAACTGAAGAAAGATTTACACTAAAAATGATGTCGGCGTTTTTGACGGCTTCGATATTGCTTTCTTTGACAACAATGGAGGGATGTAATTTTCGGACGGGATTAGGATCATAACCCGTCACCTCAATCCCCATTTCCACTAAGTCATTGGCAAAATGTGAGCCTGCTTCGCCAAGCCCTAAAACCGCAATAGCCAAGCCCCCTAACCCCCAATGGGGGAATTCAAGTTCATTCATCCTATTTTTTATAATTTTTGGTAATGCTAAACTCCTTGATTGGGGTTCGGGGGCTAATACCCAAATTTTTCATCCCAACCATAAATCTGAATAGAAGTTCGTCCTTTTCTAAGTTCTATTCGTGTTCGTTCTTCTTTGGCTTCGCGGGCGGTGGCCTTTTCGATGGTTTCTTCTATTTTATTGAACGGAACCACCACTACACCATCGCGGTCGCCTATCACAATGTCGCCAGGGTTAATCAGTACATCGCCAATGATGATGGGTTCGTTGAGTGTTCCATCGCCATGATTTGAAGTTCCTCGAATACATAGGCCCCTTGAAAAAACGGGAAAACCCATTGCTTCAATATCATCGGCATCACGTACGCAGGCATCTATCACCAAGCCGTTGATTCCTTTGGTTTTTGCCCCCAAACTCATCAAATCGCCCCAATAGCCTGCTTCATAAAACCCTGAACAGTTGATAATTAGCACATCGCCCGCCTTGGCATACGCATACGCACGATGCAGTAGCACGTTGTCTCGTGGCATGGTTTGTACCGTGTAGGCAGGTCCACATACCTTCATACCTTTGGCAATGGGTTTGATGGCTGAGGGCAGATTGCCTCTGTTGCCGAGGGCTTCACAAAGGGTGGCAGCCGAAAATTTTGAAAGTTCTTTTACTAAATCCATCGTTTAAAATAATACGAATGTAGAATGACGAATTTCTCGAAATAAGACTTATTCGGACTATTCGTCATTCTAAAAATTCGATTCATTAATTACGTAATTACGCTAATGCCTTCCGTGCTTCACGATCGGGGTCGTTGGCCAGAGCGGGCACATCGTCCAAAATCATCGTTTCGCCGTTTTGGGTAGTGTAAGCTTTCCACGTGGGTAGTCCACCGCCGTTGGGATTGCCTGTTTTCATAAAACCGAGCAACGATTTTGCCATTTTATCCGACAAAGCTCTTGGGCGTTTGCCTCCCCCTGTATGCGTGAGCATCAAGTCAGTGTTGTAAAACCAAAAACAAATATCGCTGCAATGGAAAGCCCTCATTCGATTGTCGAAAAGCGGCGGTTGCCAACCAAACCAAGCTACATAAACGGGGGCTTTTTTCTGGGCAAATTTGGCATCGGCAATGGCTACGGCATTTTTGCGGTTGGAGATAATCATCGTCCAGAGGTCAATCGGACGTGCTTTAGGGAAGGTTTTGGCGTAAGCCTCCACAATCTCGCTTGATTTATCCCCAAAACGGGATTTGATTTTTTCTTTTACGTCGGCCAATGACACGCTTTCTAAACTCGCATCAGTGCGGCTTGGGCTTTGCTCGTTGAAGGTCGAGCAAATCATTAGCGGAATGTCTGCCGAGAAATGGTCAGCTTCAAAAAATGGCTTATCACTTAGGTATTCACCATCGGCAACGGGTGAAAAACCTCCACGAGCAATACCCATGCGTTTGGCTTCTTCTGCCATTTTTTCGGTGGCACGGTTGGCAATATGGATGTATTCCAACCACGGAATCTGCTGTAATTTCTCTATTTCACCATTTTTCAAACCTGCCTCTTCCATTACTTTCTGACCCAACTTTTCGGCATATTCTTTATTGACTCCTGCCAACGAACCGCCACTCAATACCACGGCTTTGTGAAACAATCCTTTGGCCGAAGGCATGTTCATCAAAGTGGTTACCTTTGAGCCTCCGCCCGACTGTCCCATGATGGTTACGTTATTGGGGTCGCCACCAAAATTGGCGATGTTGTTTTTTACCCACTCCAATGCCAACACCATGTCTAAGTTACCTACATTGCCCGATGCCGCGTGTCCACCTACGGCTTTGAGATGTGAATAGCCCAACGGCCCGAGACGGTGATTGAGCGAAACAAAAACCACGTTGCCCAAGCGTGCAAAATTTTCGCCATGATAACCGTCTTGCTCAATACCGTTGCCATTAACAAACCCTCCGCCGTGTAGCCAAACCATAACAGGGCGTTTTTGCGAGTCGGTAGCAGGTGTCCAAACGTTGATTTTTAGGCAGTCTTCCGAAACATCGTCATAATTCCAGTGATCCACAAACGAGGCATACACATTGGAATAGCGTTTTTCCATGATTTGCGGGGCAGTATTTCCCCACCAAACCGCAGGTTTAATATCTTTCCACGGACTGGGTTTTTGGGGAGGCATGAAACGATTTTTGCCCGACGTATCGGCTCCGTAAGAGATTCCTAAGTAAGTATGAATCCCACGAAGTATAAAACCACGAACTTTGCCGTATTCGGTATTGGCAACGGCGATATTGTCGCCTACAAATAGAATTTGATCGTCATCGGCTGACTTTGAGGATTTTGGGGGTAGATTGGAGTGGGCTATTGAGGTGCTGGCAGCCCCCACGCCAACCGCACCGACACCCAAAGACTGGATAAAATTACGTCTTGATGATTTCATAAATCTTGAATAATCGTTAAAGGTTGAATAATAAGGTAATACTATCTTGAAAATGAGAACTCCTTGTTTTGATACTCATTTGAAATCCTTTAACAGTTTATTTAATCTACCAACAGGCCGAAAATCTCGACCATTTAAAAAATAGAATTTACGACTCTTGGTACGTGACTTTGAAAGGCTTCGGCATATTTTACGTCTTTTTTACCCGAAATTCTACGGGCATGATTCGCTCTTCTCCCGCCTAATTCTGTATAGTAATCAACAAGATACTTTTGGGCGCCCATGCAGTTCATGGCAGCTATTTTTTTATCAAAAACCGATGAAATATCTACAAAAGTATCGGGTCTGAACTCGCAAATTTCAGGTTGATGTGGCTCGAAAGAATACCATGCAGGTGGGTCAATGTTTTTGAAGGCACTGGCTACCCCCGCCCCACACAAAAGTAACCTGGCTCTTTCGGTGGCTTGATACGCCAATGGATGGTCAGGATTGAAAGGGTCTTTGGCGGTATGTGTAAGAATAACGGTTGGCTCAAAATCGCCAATTATTTTGGTTAGTTGAGCTATTCTTTCATCAGAAATCAACATCGGATAATCGCCCCAATCTAAAAACAGGATGGGCGTTCCGAAAATATCGGCGGCTTCTTGGGCTTGTGCCTTACGAATTATTTTTACGCTCTCTTCACTTCGATTTGGGTCTTCTTTCCAAAGTTCACCTGACTCGCCTCTTTCGCCAAAAGAAAGACAAACGACCAAAGTTTCTGCACCTTGTTCAACACTTTTGGCAATAACGCCTCCGCTTCGCCAAACAAAATCGGCTGAATGAGCACTTATTACTAATAATTTACTTTTCATGTTATTACTTGTTTTTATCAGCAAAAATCAGCGTTGCTTTGCATCATCTGCGTTCCTTCTTCGACAAATATTAGACCGCAGATGTCACAGATTCCTTCGGAAACGCAGATGTGCACAGATTTTTAATTTAAAATTATAGAAGCTCCTCTGGCATAGGATTGCCTCTTGTATGAAAACTTTCAACGGTTTTTAGTCCCCAAGCTTGTCCTTTCATGCGTTCTTCTCTGTTCCAGACGACGGTTTCATAGTCGGGGTCGAGTATTAAACGTGCCGTAGCATTGGCTACTTCGATTCGGTTTCCGCCTGGCTCATACAAATACAAGAAAAATGTTTGCTGAATGGCGTGTTTGTGCGGCCCTGTTTCGATAAAAACACCATTTTCGAGGGCAATATCAGCGGCAATCAAAATTTCTTCTCGGCTATTGGTCGCATAGGTTAGATGGTGCAAACGTCCATTCAAACCGCTATGGTCTTCCGTAATGGCTAAATCATATGATTTGTTGTTGACCGAAACCCAAACACCTTTTGGTCCATCTTCAAACTCAATCCTTTCGGTATTTCTACCACCCAAAACCCCAAACTGAAAATCAGAGAAGGCCCGAATGTCTTTCGCCAGAAGATTGAGGTGGTCAATACGCCGAACATTTGCTCCACGGGCAGGGTACTTGCTATTGGTATTTTTGAGGGCAGACATCATTTCGCCTTCGGCTCGGTACTTATTTGTATCGAAATAAAGTTCGCAAACGTGCCCGTCAGGATACCGAAACTGGTAGGCTTTGCCGTAGCCACATTCGTGGTCTATCCACCCTATGCCCAAACCAGTGGCTTCGATGGCTTTTACACGCGCGTCGAGTGATTCTCGGCTTCTGGCTCGCCACGCAAAATGTCCAATGCCGCTGTGTTTGTGAGCGGTTAGTTTGAGTGAATGATGTTCATAGTCATCATAGGCACGGAGGTAAGCCGAATCTCCATCAGTTTCGGTAACGTACATACCCAAAATATCAGTGAAGAAACGAATGCTTTGGTCGAGTTTGGGTGTAAGTAGCTCAACGTGAGCTAAATGGGCGAGTTCCCAAGTAAGGGTCATAATTTGCGATGAATATGGATGGTATTTTGTGGCAAATTTCCGCATTAGTTTCAAGCCCACTAAGAAACTATTTTTACTTTTATGGATAAAAATCGAACATTTCTTAAATGAACAAAGAGAAAAATATACTCAACTTTGACGGCCTTTACGGTGATGACTATGGCAAATATTCATCAGAATACATTTTCTTAGAATTGATTGCTACACGAAGCGAAACTTTCGACTGGAATATTCAGCCTCATATTCATTCGCAACTGTTTCAGGTATTTATCGTAAAAAAAGGCTCTCTTTTATTTCAAGAAGCTACCCATGAGCAACAGCTACAAGCTCCGTGCATGATTCTTATTCCTCCTACCAAACTGCATGGGTTGGTTTACAGCCCAAATGTCGAAGGTCAAATTTTGACTTTGTCAGAAAGCATTATAGAAGATATTTTTCAAACATCTAAGCTTATTTGGAAAACATTTGAAGAAATCCAGATTCTTACTTGTTATGAGGACTCATCTTCTTTTGATAAACTCTACCGAATTTTGGAAAACATCGAAGAAGAGCTATTTGGCGAAAACCCCGAACGCTTTCTGATGCTGCGTTCGTGTATAGCTCAATTTTTCATTTGTCTGCACCGACTCACCAAACAGGAGGAAGCGCAAAAAGGGGACTCATTGATGATGACTCATTTTAGGAAGTTTCAGCAAAATATTAAACGTTCGGACTACCCCAAGAGTATCCCTGAATTTGCGGATGAACTTCACATCACGCCCGTTCACCTCAATCGAATTTGCAAGGCGGTAGCGGGCAAGTCGGCCATTGAGTTAGTACACCAAAACCTCATTAGCGAAGCGCAGAAGTATTTACTGCACACTTCCTACTCGGTGTCTGAAATTGCGTACTTATTGAAGTTTGAATACCCCAATTACTTTGCCAAATTGTTTAAAAAACATATCGGCTTATCTCCTATTGAGTTTAGGAAACAAGATAGGAAGTAAGCATAGTTTAACTGTTTTGGTAAATATTTTGACTATTTTTGCAAAAATTTAATCAAAAACTAACAATAATGCCTGAATTTCCTCCTTGTCCTAAATGCGGTAGTGAGTACGCTTACCCAAGTGATAATTTATTAGTTTGTCCAGAGTGTTTTTATGAGTGGAATCCCGAAGAAGCTGAAAATGAAACGGGCGGAGACGTGGCTACAAAAATTTTAGACTCCAATGGAAATGAACTCCAAAATGGCGATACGGTAGTGATAATTAAAGATTTGCCAGTAAAAGGTGCTCCCAAGCCCATCAAAGCAGGTACAAAGGTGAAAAACATCCGCCTCACCGACGGCAACGACGGACACAACATTGACTGCAAAATTGACGGTTTTGGTGCAATGGGGCTGAAATCAGAGTTTGTGCGAAAGGCATAAAATCAGGTCTCAAATAATCCGAATGGAGTGTGTTTTGAATAATTATTGTTTAATGGATTTGCCGTTCGGAATAGCTTTTATTGGGTGGATAATCTACCTATAAATCTTAGAAGGTTTATAAACCCTCTACTAAGCTATAAGAAACAATTTGGCTGATATTCAGGCACATAACTCAATTATAAATCATTGCCGCATCGGCAGACCATTCGTAGATCTAAAGTTCTATAAGTGGGTAGTGTCTTTAGCTTCTGACTGTTTTTTCTTTCTAAAATAGCGACGAAACAAAAAATTAGATTGAAGAGCTTTCAAGTTTTCGTCTAATTTTTGACTGCTACTTTCTAAGTTTTGAAGGGTAGTTTTTAGCTGAGTTGCGGTCGTTTCATCGTGTAGCAGTACACCCATTGGACTTTTCGCACTGGGCGTAAGTTCGTTGGCTGTTTGTTGGAGTTTAGCCACCAAAGTACGGGTATTTGAGGCCGTTTCATTGAGCTGGGCTACCGTCGAGCGCACGCTACCCATGATGAGTGTATCCGTAGCTAAGTCATTGGCCAACCCTCCCTTTTGGTTGAGTTTATCGCCATAGTCACTCAAAGAAGCCGTCAGTTTTTGGGCATTGGTCGAAGCTTTTTGTAAAGTGATTATTGTTTTATCTAACTCTTGATACAGTTTGTCATCGTTGAGTAACTTCCCTATCGCCCCCTCGCCCTGTTTTAGATGATGTGTGATTTCTTTTAAGTCATTGGTGATGGCCAAAATATTTTTGTTGTTTGCCTGCAAGGTATTCAAAATATCCTGTTGTCCATCTTCTTTTTTGACTACCAACACATCTCCTTCTTCAATGGCGGGTGCTTGATGGCTGCCCCCTGAAATAACCACGATTCGATTGCCGATAAACCCATCTGTACTGATTTTAACATGGGCATCTTTCCGAATATACTGTTGCGATTTTTCCTCTATGCTCAAAGTCACCTCTACCTTAGAATTATCATAAAAATGGATTGACTTCACCACCCCAACTTTAACCCCCGAAAACCACACATTATTGCCTTTTTGTAAGCCATTCACGTCGTCAAAAATGGATTTTACCGTCACCTTACTGATAAATGACTTTCGCATACTACCAATGGTCAGAATACCGCCTATAAATATAACAAGACCTATAAAGACAAACAGACCTACTGTAATGGCGCGTTTATTGGGGTTATTGGGTGACTGCATGGCTAAGATGAGGGTGTTGCGGGGGAAAAATAAAATTGTAATCGTAAAAACCCTTGATTTGTGCTTCGTTTGTATCAAAAACTTCTTCAAAACTACCTTGTCGGAGAAAGCATCCATCAATAAGCATCACCAACCTATCGCCCGTCACTTTAGCACAAGTAAGGTCGTGAGTAATGATG
>JBGAUP010000253.1:0-8320 GCA_044228585.1 Runella sp.
CAGGAAGTAGATGATTTGGTCGGAAACGCCATCGTCAAAGATGCCATTATCAACAATTCACCCATTAAGTTTTTGCTCGACCAGAGCAATTATGAGAAACGTTTTGGCGAAATCATGCAGACGTTGGCACTTTCAGAAAAGCAAGCGAACATTATTTTGAGTATCAACAAAGGCAAAAATCCAAATCGCCCACCGTACAAAGAATTGGCGTTGCTGCTGGGCGATTACTGTAAAGTTTATGGCGTTGAGGTTTCCAAAACCGCTTATGGAACTTTCACAACGGAGCGGCGAGAAGTGGAGGAAATTCAAGATTTAGCCCAAAACAAGTACAACGGCAACCTTGAAAGTGCCGTAAAAGCGTGGGCAAACGGTGAACGAACAACTGTTTTTCAACCTTAATACTTACTCTCATGTTACGCTTAAAACCCTTAAAATTACTGGCTCTGATAGGCTTCTTGGCCTTTTTTCAATTGAAAGCCAATGCACAGTTTGTGGTGTCTGACCCTCTGCATACGGCAGTTACGCAACTCATCAAACTGCTGCAAGACCCTTCATTTAAAACCTTGGTCAAAAATGTCGAAAAGTTGAAAAAAGTAGCCAGTGGAGTACAACAATTTCACCGAGGAACGCAATTGGTTTCGACCATTACCCAAACGACTTCGATGCTCAATCAAATGGCTAATTCAATTGGAAAGGATGGGCATATTTATCCTGCCGAGTACCAGCTAATTATTCAGGATTTTCAAGGTTTAACCAAAGCAGGAACAGATATTTTGAAAGATATGAGGCAATCTACCTCACAAAATATCCTTGAAATGAATGATTCCGAACGAATGAACTGGCTCAACATGGCGCACGAACGAGCGGGAAAATTTCAAAATCTGGTACAAGCATACTACAATCGAATCCGAGCTATGTCCATGAGGAGAGCTGGAAATTTACGAGATCGACAGGCTACGGCCAAGCTCTATGACATTGCCTTAGCAAACGTTACAAGCAACCCATTAGGGGGGAATTTTAACTTTAACAATGGCAACGAACAAGCTTATGATGCTTTTTACCCAGAAGGAACTTCTGTTTTGGACAACTACACCGAAACCGAGGATGCTGTCAAAATGCGTCAGGCACAAGAGGATTTTAACAAACGTCTTTTAAATTATCAAGATGAATTACAAATCGCCGAAATGAAGGCACAGCGCATAGCTTTATCCATGAAAATTGCAGAAGGATACCGACCGATTGAAAACTGGGCTGGGACAAAAACGGTAGGTTGGGCAACCCCTGACGGTAAAGAGATTTCTAAAGAAGAATTTGAGGTGATTGTCAAGATACTCGGACGGGAATTACTGGTTCCGATGCGAGAAGAACTGACCAAAAAATACCGAATTGACGAAGGTATCAAACTGAAATAGCATGAATTTCGATATTCTAAAAACGCTCGAATACGTCTATCAAAGTACCCTCACCAGTTCTAATGGTGCAGCGGAAAAAATAGAGGTCAGCATACGGGCAGTGGCGGGGATTGGTGCGTTGGTCTATATATTTTCGAGATTGATTGGGCAAATTTCCCGTAACGAACCGATTGACTTTTTCCCGTATCTACGTCCGTTTCTCATGGTGTTACTTATTGCTTCCGCTCCCAAAATGTGTGACGTGATGGACGCTTTTGGCAAGAAAACAGTAAGTTTGGTCAACGCATCAAACGGAGATTTGTACGAAAAGGTCAAGAAGAACACCGAAATGGTACAAAAGAAAATTCGGGAGAAGTGGGACGAAATTGGTACCAATCCTCAACGATACAAAGAAATTTTTGGTGGTGACTTAAACGAAGACCGTGAAGCATTCATGGGTTTGGGTAGTGTAGGCGTTGATTTCAAAATTGGATTCCAACGTTTTTCAGAGGAATTTAAGTTTCAGATTTTGTCTGCCCTTCAAGATATTTTAATGGCAATCATGCACTTGGCCGAAGCCATTTTATTCTTGATTTCCATCTGTTACCGCCTCGTACTAAGAATGGGCGCCCCCATTGCGTTTGTATTAGCGATATTTCCTGGCTTTACTCAAAATATAGCCAGTTGGTTTGGTAGTTACATCAACTACACACTTATGCCCACCGTTGCGGCTTTGTACAGCAGCATTGCCTTTGCCGCTTCTGATGCCTACCTGAATGCCTATGACCCTGCGGTTGCCGTACAGTCGGGAGGAGCTGAAGCTCAGCAACCTGAGTATTTAGGATTAGCCTACATCGCCTTACTCGTCATGTTTCTGATTGGCTATTTTCAAGTTCCTTCTATGACCAATATGCTCGTAACCGTAGGCGGGGTCGGGGCAATGGTACAAGGAGCTACTCGCATGGTTAATCAAACGCTTGGTAGTGCAGCCTCATCAGTGGCCAAAGGAACGGCTGGTGCTGGTACTCGAATATTGAGAGATACGAGCAAAGCTTCACTTGATGGTTTAGTAAACATTCCCAAGAACGTTTCAACAGGTGTCCAACAAGGTTCTAACAAAGGTGCAAGCTATGGTTCACAAGGGAAAGTAGTTGGTGGGGTAATTGGCGGAGTGGGTGGCTTGGCAAAATCTACGGTTGGAGCAACAGCCCTCGGAGCCTTAAATGCGACAAAACAGGAAGGTAAACGCCAAAAGAATCGCTTGAATCGTAAAATTAACCGTCTGTAAACACATGCTTTTAAAATCATTTCAATACCGAAATAACCTACTGTACCGCCACCGAAAAACTCTCAATTTCAATCTTGGAGCGTTGGGACTATTGGCCTTCATGACGATTGCAATAGTAATTTGGTCATTCAAAAAATACCAACGCAACACAGCTAAAACCTATGTTTTTCATCAAAAAGGGGCATCCATTGAAATTTACGACGACAAAAAATGAAAGAATTATTGCAATTAGAAAAGGACTTCCAGCGAGGTAGGCTGCTGGTCATCGTGGCATTTGCCTGTTCATTTCTCATCTCTATTACGGCAGTGGTACTGGCGTTCAAATACAGTAATGATTTCTCAAAACGCATCTATCTGGTCAATCGAGGTGAAGCCATCGAAGTAACCTGCGGAGACGTAACCGACAATCGCCCAGCCGAAGCCCGTCACCATGTAAGTCGTTTTCACGAACTATTCTTCAATGTTTCGCCTGACCCGAAATCCATTGACGACAACATGAAAAAAGCGTTATTTCTCTGTGATGAGTCTGCAAAGAAGCTACATGATAACCTCAGCGAGCAGAATTTTTATCGTGAAATGATTCAAGGGAACGTAACCCAACGAGTTAAAGTAGATTCTGTTTTAACGGATTTACGAATGTATCCTTACCGAACCATCACGTACGCAACACTTATTCAAGAACGAGCTACTGCTATTTCAGAAAGGCAACTTATTACGCAAACGTATTTGGTGGACATCAATCGTTCTGATAATTCACCCAACGGTTTTTTGATGCGTGATTTCCAAATTCTTACTTCCAAAATCGTGCGGGAACGTTCAAAATAACCATGCGCTCATTATTCAGAAAAACCCAAAAAGAGGAAGAACATCCTGCCTTTCAGGTGGGCGAACAAGTAGGAAAATGGTTTTCGGAACTGACTATTAAAATAGCAAACTACCTAAATAGCTGGCAACACCGAGTAGGCTTTCGGCTAAGAAACGTACTGATTTTAAGCGTTTTGCTTTTACTTTTCGCATGGTTCATTTGGCAAATAAGGAATGTTTTTAATTAAATTTTTCACTACCAATGCACATGAATAACAACTCAAATCCGCACCATGTGCCCATGACGGCAGGGGCTGAAACGGCTAAAAAATTGAGTTTTAATAAAAAACAGTTAGCCATGTTTCTAATCCCAATTGCTTGTTTAATCGGAATAGGAATTTTTGGAGTGATGGGTGGATTTATCTCAACTGGTCAAAGTAATTCTGCTGATAGTACTCACCTCGACTTAGCCCCACCCGAAGCAAAACTAAAAAATGTGAAGGATGACGACAAGTATGACAAAGACTTTACCCCTTCCGACCTTAGCCCTAATCGTTCAGGTACAAATGCCCTCGATCAACACGCTGCTCAAAATACCGAAATGCTCACGGGGCAGAACCCGACGCAACGCCTGGGCACGAATGAATACTTGACTGAAAATGATTTGCAAGCAATTGAACGGAGGAATAATCAACTACAATACGCTTCACCTACTGAGCAAAAAGCATTTCAAAAGCGTCAGTTTACCCAGCAAAACCAACGACAACTAAGGGAGCAGCAACGGGTGTTGAAGACGATGTACCGCAGCCCAAAAAGTAAGGAGCAATTAAGCGAGGAAAGTCAAGACCGAGCCGACCGTGATTTTAATCGTCGTGCGACCGAAACTGTTTTACGGCAAATAGAAATGGCGAATCAAAGGAATATGGGTGGCCAAACCGAAGGTGGAACCTCCCCTACCCTATCTGCCGATCCATTAATGACCAAAGAATACTTGACCCTCAAAAAAGCCTACGGTGGCCAATTACCCGCTGAGTACCGCACATTGTTCAAAAAGGAAATAGAAGCGGAGAACAAGGGGCTACTCAAAAATGAAGCCGAAGAGCCTAATACTATGATTTTGACGGAAACTGAAAAGAGAACGACTAACGGTTTCTACGGCGCTAACAGTGCAAAAACCAACTCCAAATCAACCCGCACTAACAACACCGCCATCGAAGCAGTAATACACGGCGACGGTGACAAAGTGGTAGTAGAAAATGGAAGTACCCTAAAAATTCGATTGACTGAAACCGTACAATTGCTGTTAAATAGTGAACGAGTAACTTTACCTGTTCACACACTTCTGGCAGGAACTTGTCAGATTAACGGAGAAAGGATTAGTGTTACAATCATTAGCATTAGACTCGGCGTCACCCTCTATCAAACCAATCTCACGGTATATGACTTGGATGGCCGTGCAGGGCTTTATGTTCCTAAAATTCGAGAGAAAAACATCATCGCCAATAGTTTGGGGCAATCAGCACAAACAGCAGTAGCTTCACCTTCTTTCTTTATTCAGCAAGGCAGTTTAGGACAACAGGTAGGTACACAAATGGCCTTACAAGCTGGGAATTCGATATTTTCGGGCGTGAGAGCATACGCCCAAGCGAAAATTGCAAATGTAAAAGTAACCGTAAAACCCAATTACAAAATCTTACTCAAACCCACCGAACGGGGTAGTTCGTTCGGAACAATCAACGAATAACAAACTATCTTGATATGAAAATATTTTTCTATCCGACAGTATTTGTCGGTCTCAGCTTGTCACTTTCAAGTTATGCCCAGAAAGAAGGTGTTTCAATCGCCAATCCAATACTGACGCAATCAGTGAATAGCACGCCTTATATTTTACCAATTGATAAAGGCTCAGTAAAAGGAAGTTACCCAATTGGAGTTTCCAATCGAAAAACAATACACATCATTTTCCCTGCCAAAATCAGAGAATTTGACGCTGGTACAGGCGATGTAATTGCCCAAATTCCCGAAACAGTACCGAATATACTGCGTGTAAAAGCCAAAGAAAAAGCCGATTTCTGCGAAACTAATATGACGGTTATTACGGAAGAAGGCGGTTTTTACAGTTTCTTGGTTCGTTTTCAAGAAGACCCCGAAATCTTAAACATCAACATAGCCAATAATTTGTTAGCCGACAATTTTACGTCTGACCAAAAAGGAATGAACCACAGTCCTATTATTTCATTCGTGGATAAACCCAATGAGAAAAACGAAAACGAGATACTAACCGAATGTCAGAAGGTTCAGAAGCTGACTTCGTACATTAGAAACATCGGTGCTTCTAAGATGAAACTGACCTGCTTGCTCACGAGCCTGTACGTGAAAAATAAAACGATTTACTTTCAATTGAACGTTAGAAACGATTCTGAGATTGATTACGAAATTGATTTTTTTAAGTTTTATCTGAGAGACAAAGACGTACTCAAACGCATGGCAGCCCAAGAAGTAGAAATAAAACCTTTCGCCAATTATCCTAAAACTTTGACTACCATCCGCAGTAATACCGAGTACACCACAGTGTATGCCCTCCCCTTGCGAACTTTCCCAGAAGATAAAGTAATTGAAGTAGAGCTGTACGAAAAAGACGGCGGTCGCCACTTGCGTTTCCAAGTAGAAAGCGACATCATGCTACAAGCTAAGAATCTATAATCCTTTGATTTTGAGTTAAAAATGAAGAATACTAAACTATCAAAATATCTTTCTATTCAAATAGTTGCTGTTTGGCTCGTCTTTGGGCTTGCAGCAAATGCTCAAAACCACTTAAAAGGGCAACGGTTTTTTGAAGGTTATTTGGGAACAGTGGACGGTTTTCGCCCCCTTAGTGGTGCCCAAATACTGCTTTCAACTGGAAAATACAACCGCCATTACAACGCCTGGAAATCCACTGCAAGTTACCAACGTAAAACCTCCGCATTAGTTGATTCAACCAATATCCCACAAGAACAATTTACCTTGGGATATGGCTACGAATTCATCTTACACCGCAATGCCACCCGTACCTTTTTTGTGCGGGGATTAGCTCAGCCCTTTGCAGGGTACGAGTCCATTAACCACGACCGAGCTATTTCTGAAACCGCAAGGCAACGTTCCAAGTTTTTGGTAGGCTTGGACTCTGGCCTCGAAGTGGAAATAAACCCCGTTGTCTTTGGTTTCCGCCAACGATGGAATCCTACCTCCTCGGTACAGGCATTTCACTCAATAGTGTTTGTTGGATTGAGGTGGCATGGAAGGTGAGCCACCTCAAAGTGAGATGGTCTAATAAATCGGTACAGTGAACTTGCTTAACTTGCAAGATCATGCAATCTAAAAAACAATCCCTCAAACGTCGTAAATACGACGCAGATTTTAAGGCAGAAGTCCTTAAAATGATTACCAATGGCCAGAGTGTGGCCTATGTATCTCAGGCTTTGGGTATAAGTGAAGCACTGATATATAAATGGAAACAGCGTACCAAAGGGGAAGAAAAACAACTCCTGCCCGGACAGATTTCCGACACACTTCTGGAGAATCAACGTCTTCAACAACGTGTTCGGCAGTTAGAAGTTGAACGTGATATCTTAAAAAAAGCCTTGAGCATTTTCAGTCAACAGACTTGAGGCAACGATATGAGCTGGTAAAATGTCTGGCTGAGGACTTCAGCGTTGAAACTCTTTGCTCGGTCTTGGGCTTAAGCCGCACAGCTTACTATCGTTATCTGCGGGGCGCCAGCTATCAATTAAATGCGAAAAAAGAAAACAATCAGCAACTGGTGGAACAAGTTTTTGCAAAGCATAAACGACGATATGGCAGTCGGCGAATTATGGCCGAGCTGAAAGACAACGGTTACTTAATTGGCCGTTATCAAGTAAGAGCAATAATGAGACGGGTTGGTTTACAGGCTATTCAGCCAAAATCGTTTGTGCCGCGGACAACTGATAGCAGGCATGGAAAAGGTTACTGGCCAAATTTGCTTTTAGGGCAAACGTTGCCCACAGCACCTAACTTGGTTTGGGTCAGTGACATCACTTATTTGCCACTGGTTAATGGTGAGTGGGCATACTTAGCAACTTGGATGGACCTTTTTTCGCGCAAAATAGTAGGATGGCGAGTGGGTCAAAGCATGGAAGATGAACTGGTTATTACTCCGTTGCGCAGTGCTTTACAAATGCGACAGCCTTTAGCAGGATTAATCATTCATTCAGACCGAGGTGGGCAATATGTATCTACTGAGTTAAAAGAATTGATAAGTTTGTGGCATATTAGGCCCAGTATGAGCCGGGCCGACGATCCTTACGACAATGCTTTTGCTGAGTCGTTGTGGAGCCGCTTAAAGGCGGAATTATTGGAGGGTGGAGCATTTTTGAGTGTCCATGATGCACATACAGAAATCTTCGACTACATGGAAATATACTATAATCGGATAAGAAAGCATTCGTCGCTGGGATACAAAAGCCCTGAACAATTTGAAAATGAGCATTATAAAAACCTGACAAATTCACTGTGCCGCTAAACTGAACCACCTCATACACTCCGAGTCTGACTATCGTCTGACTCTCACCATAGTGACTTATAAAACAAGTAATAGTCTGAATTTGAGCAAATTTCAACTATTCACTGTATGCAAGTTTTAGCCGAACGCCTGTATCATGTATATAACCAAGGGAACAACCAAGAAATCATTTTTCACACCAAAGATGACTATGTCCAATTTCTTAGACACGTCAGAGAAAAGATACTCCCCCATTGTGAAATAGTAGCCTATTGTTTGATGCCCAACCACTTTCACTTTTTAATCAATACGACT
>JBGAUP010000254.1:0-8647 GCA_044228585.1 Runella sp.
CGGGTAATAGGTCTCGGTAGGTGATATGTACGCGATTTTGATGATCCAAATACAAAACCGTGCGGCAACATTGGCAGGCGTTGGAATCTACTACGATTTCTTCTGAAAAGCCTCCTGTTGGTAAAGTTTGCACAAATTTTACACTACGCCCCTCGTAATGGCCCATTTTTTCGTCCAACCACACAAACCCCAACTCACCGTTAGACAGCCGAATCATATCGCTAAAAGAGTGGCCTTTGCCTGGAGTGGTATCTTTATGAACTGGCTTGGGAGCCGACCATGTTTTTCCTTGGTCGGTAGAGAAAACATACAATAAGTCAGCGGCCCGTGGGGCATCTTTGGTGGGTTTTTTACGTTCAAAAGTTGCCCAAATACTCCCATCGGCTTTAAAAGCTATGCGAGGCATTCCTTCGGTATGTACTGATAAATCGTCGGGGACATTGATTTTTACTTTTTGACCAAACGTAAGTCCTTCATCTTGCGAAATAGCAAAATAAAAATAGGCTTTTTC
This sequence comes from Runella sp., assembly GCA_044228585.1. Classification (GTDB taxonomy): domain Bacteria; phylum Bacteroidota; class Bacteroidia; order Cytophagales; family Spirosomataceae; genus Runella. The sequence goes on from JBGAUP010000254.1 coordinate 512, forward strand.
TTCCGCTTTTTCTACCCAACTCAAGACGGGATTGCCACGCATATCGGTGGTGAATCGGGGAGTAGCACCCACGAGGTTTTTATCGGAAAGTTCAATGTTTTTATGAGATTTCGTCTGATAAAATGCACAGAACGAAACCATAGCGAGTATTGTAATGACGATAGCTTTCATCTTTCTAAGTGTCTATTTTCCATTAAAATTATATTGTATCCCCAATGTAAAGGTACGAGGGGCGGCAGGGGTAAAGGTGGTTCGGTCGGTGAGGGCATTGCCACGGGTCGCATTGGTAGCGTAAAGTGCGTCGGTTACATTCATGATATTACTGAATACTTCGATGCCTTTCCATTGATAGCCTGCCCGAAAATTGACCAAATCGTAGCCAGGGTAGATGACCGTATTAATCTGATTCTGATACCATTTACTTAGGTGTTGCCATTCGACCGAAGTGCGAAAATTCTTCAACCATTTTGGATAATAGCTGATTTCGCCGTTCCACATCCAGCGCGGTGCCGAAGGCATATCCTTTCCATTGACATCTTTGAGAGCATCGGAAGCTTTCTGACTGAGTACAAATTCAACAAAACGATGGATGGAATAGGCTCCTCCCAAGCGAACAAATAGCTCTTTGGAAGGCTTATAGGTAATACCCAGCTCAATGCCTTTGTGGAGGGTTTTACCTGCTGCTTGGTAGTCGGTTGAGTTGTCGGGCTGTCGAATATTGAGCAATTCATTCGTCCCGTTCATGTGATACAACGACGCGTCTATGTATAATTTGTTTTTCAAGAACGACGCCCAACCCCCTATTTCGGTATTGATAAAGGTAGCAGGGACTAAATTGTAATAGAACAGGTCGCCATTCGCAGTGGGAGTAGGGCGTTTTCTAAAAATAGCTGTTAGTCCTGAAGGCGCAAAACCTTTAGAATAATTGGTATAAAGTCCTTTTCCTTTTCCCAAATCATAGGTTAAGCCCAATTTAGGGGTAGTTTGGGCATAGGATTTTGAGCCGCCGATTGCCTGTCCTGTTGCCTTATCAATGTCAAGATTGTTGACGAAATCAAAAGACATATTGTCGTAACGAATGCCTGCCGAAAGGCGCAATTGAGGGAGTGGCTCAAAATCATATTGCAGATAAAAAGCGGTATTATGGATTTCGGAATTGTAGTTAGCAATTTGAATATCAGGACGTTCTTTGGAAATGGTATATTTTTCAACCGACTTTTTGTCGGCACGGAGCTGGGCCGCTAAGTCAATCTGATACGACCAATAATCATTGGGGGAAAAGTCAAGGGTAGTTCCTGTAGTTAGTTTTGCGTTCAAAAACTTAAAGCGTTGGGTATGCTGTGCAATGACGCCCAAACTCTTAAAATCGTTGGAGTTGATTTCTCCCCGTGCGGTCGCTGCGCCCGTTGTCCACCGAATCCCGTAGCTTGGATTTTGACCGTGCTTGTTGTCACGCGCAAAAACCGTCAGAAACGACTGTGAACCATTTTTCCAATCTTTTTCCAACGTCAGGCGTGTGCGTAGGGAGTAGGATTTTCGGTAGGTAAAGTCGGTGGTGCTGATGTACTGGCGAGCGTAAAACGCTACGCTGTCCACACTGCCGCTGGTTTGAGAGTCGTATTGGGCGAACGATAAAGTATAAATGAGACGCGTACGCGGCGAAAAATGGTATTCTAAACGAGCATACTGGGCATTTTTGGTATAGTCTGAACTCGTCATCCAAGCATCTTTTTGTTCGGCTACTAAGCCTCCCAAATAAATCCCAAATTTCCCCAAAGTAGCCCCTGCGCCGTACTGTATGCGACGATAGCCCCATTGATTGGCCTGAATCCCCACGCGAGCAGTGGGAACAGCCGTAGGACGTTGTGAAATAAAATTGATAGCTCCTCCCACGGCTTCGGGGCCATAAATAGAGGAAACGGGTCCTTTTACGACTTCAATAGAACTTACCGTAAACTGATTCATTTCCAATAGAGAATTATGGTTAAAAACCCCCATCGGACGAATGGGTACTCCATCTTCCATGTACAGATAATAGGCGTTGGTAGTCATGGGTTGGCGAATAGCCATGGAATGTTGTTCATTGTTGAGGTTGACCATCATTACACCGGGAGTTTTGTTGATAACCTCATAAATAGAACTTGCCTTCGATTCGTCAATCAGTTTAGGCGATAGTTTTGAGATAGCAATGGGGGTTTCGGTACGCAAAGCGGCTTCTCGGTTGCCTGTTACCACGACTGTTTGGAGATTTTCGACCGAAGGTTCAAGCGATATGGTCAATGATTTGCTGCCTGCTATGTCTATTTCTTGACTGGCATAGCCAATGGTTGAGACTTTGATTTTGGCCGTTTTGGTAATATTGGGTAACAAAAAAGTCCCATGGTTGTCGGTAGCTGTACCGATGTTAGTGTTCATAATCTGAATGGTGGCCCCTACTACGGGTTCTTTGGTAGTGGCATCGAATACTTTACCCGTAAATTGTTGGGCAAAAGTTGAACTTACTGTACCTCCCAAAAGGCACAGCAAAAGCACGAAAATATTTTTCATGGTAATGTTTGTTTTGTGTAAAAAGAATGTGAGTGGACGAGATAGCCGCCCCAACGAAGAAGACTATTTATGACAAAACAAACGCAGGCGGATGCAATAATGAAGAAACAAAATCAGCCGTGAGATTGAACTGATAGGTAAAACTGGAAGTCACTTTTGAGATTTGCGTGAATAACGTCGGCGAGATCAATAATTGTTCATCAAAGGATTCCTCCAATACTTTTTTGATGTTCTGACCTTGCTTTTCGGCAGCGTTCTGGGCTTTTTCTTCTGCTATTTTAGTAAGGCTTTTGGCCAAATAACACTTGCCGTCGCAGTGGAGTTGGGGTTTGAAACGGTTTTCGCAGAGGTTTTTGATAATATACTCTTTGCGGAGCTCAAAATCCAAATACACAAACGGCACCACCAGTATTTTGAAACTGATAAGCGTGAGCAAAAAAAGTGCTATGAGTCGCTTGGAATTCATGGAATGAGCAAATAACGGGGGCAAATTTAGGGCGTTTACTTATCCAAAAGATAATAAAAATCAATAAAACACCATTAATCTAAAACAACTTACCTGAACAACAACATCTTAAAATCCGTCAGGGCATTGACGGAGTGTTCGGCATGGGCCTTAAAAGAAAGGCCGTCGCCTGGTGATAGAAAAAAGGCTTTACCCTCCAGGTTGAAATTAGCATTTCCTTCCAAGACATAGAGGAATGCGTCGGTAGGAGAGGTGTGCGCATCGAGCCGCTGACCTTGTTGGAGGCTAATGAGCACCACTTTAAAGTGCTCATTAGCGTCTATTTTTTTGGTTTTAACGCCGTCGTAGGGCAGCAAATCGGGAATATTGTGCGTTGTCATGGTTGAGACTATTTAGGAACAACAACCGCGTCAATGACGTGAACGTACCCATTAGAAGCCCTTACTGAACCAACGATTTTGGCATCTCCGATATAAACATCTTTGCCTTTGATGTGAAAAGTAGCGTTGGTACCGTCCACCATGCCCATACTTTGTCCCTCTTGAAAAAAGTCAGCCGCCAAAGCCGAGGTCATCACGTGGTGTTCCAAAATCGCTTTAAGTTTGTCTTTGTTTTCGGGCTTCAACAAATCTTCTACCGTACCTGCGGGGAGCTTGTCAAAAGCAGCGTTGGTGGGAGCAAATACCGTAAAAGGACCCGCATTGGAGAGTGCATCTACCAAATCGGCGGCTTGAACAGCCTTCACGAGGGTAGTGTGATCGGGCGAACCAACGGCTACCTTTACTACGTCTTTTTGGGAATCCTCATCTTGTACCGCCGATTGCCCCGCTACGGGTGCCGATTCGGTGGTGGCTTCTTGGGTATTTGATTGTTCAGTAGAGGATTGGCAAGCGGTAAATACTGCGATTAATCCGATGGCAACAAGTTTAGATTTCATTTTTGTAAGAGGTTTTGTTGAAAAATAGATGAATATTAGGTTTTGATGATGATAGCTTTGCCAGCAGGAGTGGGTCTATAAATCTTTTCGGCTGAAAATTCGGGTGGACAAAGCAACGGGCCAAACTACCCACAACAGCAGGACGCCCAAAGCGATGAGTAATCCATAATAGGTGCTAAAAAAATCTTGAAAGACGGCTCCCGTGAAGCCCATCAGTGCCGATATGTCCATTTTCATTAAGACCATGATGCGGGCCAAATCCGTAGGGTTGAGTGCCGTAAGAATCAGCATGGCTTTTTCGAGCGGATAGTCGCTAAACGAAAATAAAATGCCCAGTACCAATCCATCATAGACCAGTGCAAAATAGAACCAGATTACTAAGGCTACGCCGATTCCTTTGGCTTTGTCGCGGGTGATGACCGCTGCCAAAAATGCCAAAGAAACGAACGTCAGTGTCAACAATAACCCGCTAATGAGTAAGATAACGCCCCTACTGCTTCCGTCGAATAACATAGTGGGTACGCCAACGCCCACCAAAAGCTAAGCTCAATGGGGCTACACGACGACGAAAGATACTTTTCGGCTCAACGGTTGGCCGACATCAACTCAATGAATTCGTAGGAATTGTAAAAGTGAATGGTTGAGAAATGATGCTCACCAACGGAACAACCATCAGAATGATATTGAGCAGACTCAGCAGCCCTTTGTTGGGGTCGATTCAAACCCAAAGCTCATCGTAATTGCCAGTAGCAGTAGCGTATAGCCCATCACGAAGCGATTTCGGATGATGTCATAGACAACGTATTTGGTAACTTTTGTTCATCGTGTTTATCCCAGCCGAGACTTTTATTTTTAATATTAATAGTCTTTACTTGCCTTGTAATCAAGGAAGATTACGGTGATTAAATACCCCAAGAATGCGAACGTTGAATAAACCGCCCCATTGCCGTAAGGAAAGATTTTGGGACAAATCGCCCACGATACGCAGTAGCAAACTTACTTGCAATGCGCCTACCCATACGTACATTAGTGGATGGTAGGGTTTGGCATTGATTCCTACCAAACTTGGAAAAATAATGGGTGCGTGTGCCATAATCATGGACAAGACAAAACCCACAAAAAAGCAGTGTAAAACGGCGTCGTACAACCACGTGGCCGCTGTCCAGGACAGCTACTAATCCTGTCAACATCAGCCAGCCATAGCCAGCCAGTAAGGTCATGCCTAAGAAGCGGTACGAACCCGTTTTATTAAGGTTATGACGGGCAATGTCGTTCCTGACGAGCCACTGACCGATGCCTATTAAGGTGATTGTCAGGGCTATGCCGTAACCTTGGTGGTAGAAAAACAAACTTGTGAAAATCGCCTAACCACCCAAACAACTCCAAACGGTCACGACTCGTGACGGGCAAAAAGCAGGTCAAATTGAAGTGTCTGCCCACAATCGTAAAGACAAAAAACGCCATCCAAGCCGCAAAAGCCATTGGAAAAGAGAAGGTTATTAGTAAAGCCAAATGCCCCAATAACTGAAAAATAGCCCCAATAAGTAGCAAGGCATCGCCCGTAAGTCGGTATGTTTGATAGGCGCGTGCCGAAATCACGATATAACCTATACTCCCTAATACTAAAGCTATATAACCCGCTTGGGTTGAAAGGTGCATCATCAGTGGGAAGCTACTGACAAAAGGAAGGGAATTGTCCACCACCCTTTGTTTTTCAATACTGCCACCCGTTCGGCAGCAATCAATGTTCCCAGAAAACTACCCACCATCAGGAGCCTTACCGTGTTGGGCAGTATTGCGGTTCAAAAATGGCAAAATCCCACCCTAACCGCAACCAACCAGCATACACACCTACGAGCATGGATAGTAGTGCAAGTGGAAGAATGAAGTATATGGGATTGATTTTCATACGCAAGATTCAATAGTATTAGTGAGTTCGGGACTGTGGTCTGACTTATACTCTTGAAAACTCCAGTGTTTTAAAGTCTTGAAGTTGTTTTTACGGGTTTGGCCATAGTGTTTAGACATCACCCTTCCCAATTTGTTTTCGCCAGTTTCAAATTTGAGGTCAGTGATTGATTTATAAAATTGAACACTACCCTCTTGCAAATACAGCACATCAGTAGCGAGCTCGTCTAAGTCTGACATGACGTGAGAGGTAATCAGAATCAGTTTGCCACGGGCGTGTTCGCGTTGAATTTTTTCCTTTAAAATTTCGCTCGAAAGGGGGTCTAAGCCCGCCGTAGGTTCGTCCAGAATCAGGACGGGTGGATTAAACAAAAACGCCAAAGCCGCGCTTACTTTCTGTTTGGTTCCACCCGAAAGCGTGCCGAGGGATTTCTCAAACATCTCACGTAAGTGGAAGGCTTCTACCAAATCCTCGTCGAGCGGTTGGGCTGTCATGTCTCGGCGCAAGTCAATCATCATCTCAAACAACTGCTTGATTTTTAGGTTAGAAGGGTATCGCCCGATTTGCGGCATGTAGCCGATTTGGGCGCGATAGGCGTGTTGGTTAGCAATGGATTTTTGGTCAAAAAATACGCTTCCGCTGTCGGGTACGACCATCCCCAACAGGGTTTTGATGAAGGTCGTTTTGCCAGAGCCGTTGGGGCCGATAACCGCCACCACGTGCCCCATTTCGAGCTGTACGTTCACCTCGCGGAGTACTTTCAGTTTGCCAAACGATTTAGAGATATTTTCTGCGCGAATCATGGGTTACATTTTAAGAGGTTTCATCGAGGGGGTTTCATCTTTCATTCCTTCGGGGGTGATGCTCGGAATGATTTTTTCGATTCGGTCGAGTAATGACACGGTAAAACTTCGTAGCAGCATCATGGCCTGAGGGATGCGTTCTATCACGGTAGCATAGAGGCTCACGGGACGATACGGCACGTCGCCGAGCCCGTCGCGGTTGAGGTCGTAGCCTTCGTATTTATCCCAGTAGTTATGGGCCACTTTGGTCAGTACCACATCACCGTTGCGGCTATGTCGAGTATTTCCTCGGAAGTTGCTATCAGTAAGGGTATTATCGTCACAATTGGCCTGTACTCGCACCGCGTAGCCGTTTTCAATAAACTGATTTTTGGTAAACACCGATCGGCTGCATCCTTCCATGTAAACGCCTACGGTGTTGGTTTTAAAAACATTCTGTTCGATATGGCTGTCGGAGATGTCTTTTAATAAGAGGCCGTAGGCCGCACCACCCCAATTTTGCTCAAAAACGTTGTGTTTCATGGTCACAAACTTGGTGTACATCACCGCTACTCCCGCGCCGTTTTTGTGGAAATGATTGTGGAAATAGCCATTGTTGTGCGAAAACATAAAGTGCAATCCATAACGGATATTTCCGTGGCTATCATTGTGTTGAATCGTAGAGTTGGTCACAAACTCAAAGTAAATACCGTCGCGGTGACCCTCAGTGTGATTGTTTTGAATGAGAATGCTGTCACTTCCACGCGTGGATACCGTTGCCGTATTTTGTTCTTCTTTGGGATTGCCCTGAATGTCGTTTCCTTGTACCAAACAATGATCGGAGGCCGAGAGGTAAATCCCAAAGTAACTATTCCGAACGCGGTTATTTAAAATCCGTACGTTGCTTGCTTCCAGTACTTTAACAGCTGCCCAATCAATCATACTGGTCATCCCTACGTTTTCAAAATGTATGCCCTGAATGGTAACGTCGCTTGATTTTACGGTAAAAATTTCGTTTTTCAACTGACCGTCCAGCACTGGGAAGTTTTGTCCGATGAAAGTCAGTGGTTTGTCAATGAGGATATTGCTGACGCGGTATAATCCTTTCTGAATCAGAAGGGTATCGTACGGATTGGCTTGTTCAATGGTTTGTTTGAGGTTTTGCGTTGGCGTGATTTTCCACGTCTTTGCTTGTAAATTGAGCGCAAAAGCGAAAACAATCGCACACAGATTTACACAGATGAGACACGGATTAACACAGATAAATCCGTGTTCAATCCCTCCAATCCGTGTTCTATATTTAATTGTCCCTTTCATTTTTAAAAACTTTCAAAAACTTCTTTCCACGTTATATTTTGGCGTCGGCAAACTTGTCCATGTTAGCAGTGGCAAACGATTTGGCACTAAAAGCTGCTACATCCGCGCATCGGACTACGGAGGTCTTTGCTACTCCAAAAAAGTAGCCGTTTTTACGTCAATCAATTCGCCTGGATTG
>JBGAUP010000255.1:0-10402 GCA_044228585.1 Runella sp.
ATTTTATCGGCGATTTCTGAATAAGTCAAATCACTACAAGCCCATTTTATAAATTCCACTTCACGGTCAAGAAGACCTAATGTACTCTGGGGATTGGGGGGGGGGTCGGGGTTCAGACTTTTGATTAGTTTCTCTGTCACAAACTCGTTGTAATACCTACCTTTTTGTACAATCTCATCAAAGGCTTGTTTCAGTTCGCGTGGTTTACATCCCTTTAGCAAATAAGCACAGGCACCGTTGCGTAACATTTTGATGACAGACTCCTCATCGTTGTTCATCGAAAGTGCCACCACTCGTACCTTGGGGTAATTAATTTTTAGCCACAATGCAGTTTCATAACCGTCCATTTCGGGCATAACGATGTCAAGCAGCACTATATCTGGTATCATTTTAAGATTGATACGATTGATAAGCTCTTTACCATTACCGACTTCGTAAATCACTTCATATTCTTCGTATCTCTGTATCAGCCCCGAAAAAGCTTGGGCCACAAGATCGTGGTCATCAACAATAGCAATGGTGGTTTTCATTCGTTTAATTTGAGTCGCACTGCCTCCATAGCCAAGCTAACGCGCGATTTGACGTTGAGTTTTTGAAAAACACTTTCGCGATACCCATCTACCGTACGTGGGCTTACGCACATCTTATCGGCAATTTCGGCATAAGTTAGGTCACTACAAGACCATTTTATAAATTCTTTTTCGCGGTCGTTGAGGCGAAGTGCATCCTGCGGGTTGTGGAGCGTTTCTGGGTTTAGGCTTTTAATCAATTGTCCCGTCACAAATTCGGTGTAGTAAAACCCTTTTTGCACAACAGCATCCAATGCCTGTTTCAATTCAAAAGGCTTACAACCTTTGAGCAAGTAGCCCCGCGCTCCATTGCGCAACATTCCGACAATAGATTCTTCTTTGTCATTCATGGAAAGGGCTATCACTTTTATTTCTGGATAGTTGTTTTTAAGCCAAAGAGCTGTTTCAAAACCGTCCATTTCGGGCATACTGATGTCAAGCAACACAACATCGGGTATCATATTGAGTTTGATGCGGCTGAGGAGTTCTTTACCGTTGTTTGCTTCGTAGATGACTTCGTACTCTTCGTATTTTTGCACCAGTCCAGACAGGGCTTTAGCCATTAGTTCATGGTCGTCAACAATCGCAATGGTAGTTTTCATACAGCCCTGGGCCCCTCAGTAAGGGAATTAAATGATAGGTTTTTAATTTTGATTTTCGCTTTGGTTTCTTTTTCTGCGTTATTTTCAAAGGTACATTTCCCTCCGATGAGTTTGAGGCGACGTTGAATGTGTTGCCCTTCCCAATCCCATTGTTTTTGATGGGCCGCTTCATCTACTGCCTGCCCGTCACTTTCCACCAAAATTCCCAACGCTGCCAAATCATAATTGAACTGTATGCTAAGTCGGCTTGCTTTTGCTTCCTTAAAAATAACAGCTACGATTTCTTGTATCACCCTAAACAGCACAATTTCTTTTTCATAATCCAACGAATAGGGCGTTCCCGTTATCTCCAACTCTGTACTCACTTTATATGTTTTACGAATTCGCTGAAGGTATTGTCTTATGCAATCTTGCAAATCAAAGTCCTGTGCCATACAACCTTCCAAACGCCGAATCAATCCCCTTAAATCCGTGATAGATTGGCCTACTATGTCGTTGGTTTGCTGGATAAAATTACGTTGTTCCTGATTCAAGTCTGTTTCTTCCAACGAATATAAATACATTTTAGCTACCGATAGCATTTGCCCAATGTTGTCGTATAATTCTGACCCGACTCGCTCAAATGCCTGCTTTTGCACTTCTACCTGCGACTCAAGTACTTCTTGGCGATAATTTGTCGTCATTCTCGCGTTGTTGTCTTCTTTTTGGAATTTTTGTCTTTGTTTAACCACGTATTTTATCGCCAGAATTACTATTACCAATAACACAAATCCGATTGCGCACCATCCTACACACATTGCTCCAGCCATCATGTCCCGTTTATTTTTTAAAATACAATAACGAACAAAAGGTCAGGCAAATGTAACAGCACGAAAGTAACCAATAGGTGAGGAGCTAACAACGGGAAATTTCCCCTTTTTTGGGGGGTATTTTTACGGTATTTGTCGAAAAATAGGTAAAAAAAGGTGTATTTTACAACCTTTCCCAGGCGAAGTATCAATTTTATGGGTTCCGCCCAGCATTTCCATTCGGCGTTGGATATTGCGTAACCCCGCACCCGAAGCACCCAGTTCACGGTTCAAAACAGCTTCATAATCAAATCCTTTTCCGTCATCCTGAATAGTAAGGCTAAACTGAGCAGGTGTATAACGAAGCGTTAACTGTATATTTTTGGCAGCAGCGTGTTTGAGGATATTGTTCAGGATTTCCTGTACCACCCTGAAAAGCACGATTTCTTTTTGCCCCTCCAACCGATAGGCTTCACCTTCCATCAAAATCTCCGTTTGATACTTGCCCGTAGAGCGAATGCGTCGCAGTTCATGCGACAAACTCTCTACCAACCCAAAGTCTCCGACAAAATCGCCATCCAGACTTTTGCTTAGGCCACGAACATCCGCTATTGTTTGATGAAGAATCTTACTGGTTTCTATAATTTGGCTTCTGGTTTTTGGGTCAGAAACCTCTTCTTCGAGTATATCCAGATTTATACTTATCACCGATAGCAACTGACCAATATTATCGTGCAGTTCTCGGCTGATTTGCTGTAATGTTTGGTTCTGAATTTCGAGTTGAGCTTGTAGAATCTCCTGTTTGTATCGGACTTGAAGGTCTGCTTTTTCTTGAAGATATTGGCCTTGGCGTTTTTTGAATAACCCAACAGTAACGATAATAAAAAACACTGATATTAAAAGCAAAAAACAAATCGCTATTAGTGCAAATAGTGCTCTATTGTCTATCAAATTCATGATTTATGGACTAAATTTTGATGACAAAAAAATGCACCGATAAACGAAGAATAAAGCACATAATTGGTAAAACTGCGCACGTTGGAGAGTAATAGCGTTGTAGGGTTATTTTGGTTTAACAAATTAAACAACCCTAATCCCACTAAATTGGCATTGAAAATTAATAGGCCAATGGATACCCAAACCAAGGGGTAATCTAAAAATTTATGCTCGTTTACATTTTCCAATAATTCATAGAAGTAAAGAAGTGCCCAAACCGTAGTGAGTATAGATTTTGTCATGGAGAGATTGGCGCAAAACATCGTCAAAAAGGGCTCCCAAAAAATACCATTTACAATGGCAAATACCCAAAATAAGAAAATACTATATAGCATAAACCAATGCCGTAACTCTAAATAAAAAGCATAGGTGAGCAAAGTATATTGAATAGGATTAAAGATATGATAGATGAATACGTTGTTCCCAACCGTTTTTCGGATATATAAAGCTACTAACTCACTCACAAAAGTATAGGCCAACAGCCAAAACAGTATCTTAGTAGGTTTTGCCAGACGCTTATACGTATATACACCCGCACATACCGCCACAAGCTGAATAACGTGATAGACAATCGTAGTCCATTTCATACGAAGTACTTTTATTCAACAAAAGAGGCATTAATTTCTTAAAAAGAAAAAAATGCCTCTTCGTTTTTTACAACAAATTACAGGGTGGTGGTGGTTTGCAAGGTTCATGCTCATCAGAAATTAAGTCTGTCGCATCTACTGGATTGCCTGGCGGCGTACGACGCAACGTAATTTCTTTTTGGTACATGTTGTTGCCATGTTCATCCACTCCCACCAAAATAATGGTAAAAGATAAGCTCTCAGGTTATAATGTACCCCGATTTTAGGACAGAGCTTATAAGTAAAAACTTATTATCTTCATCTTAAAATAAGACAAAAAATGGAAAGCGTATCAGGCGAAATTATGATGGGAGTTTTAAGCAAAAAGTTGTTCTTGAAGTTTTAAAACCGAATAGCTCAATTAGGCAGCGAGTTTGAATTGCATGCCTCAAATAAGTGAGTGGAAAAAACAAGAAGTGGTCAATTAATGCCTGGTTTATTTACAGAGAAAAGGCACTGATTTCAGAAGATGAAAGAGATGAACTGACACCACACCTCTCTATCAGCAAATAGGCCAGCTAAAAGTAGAACTGGATTTCTTAAAAAAAAGATTGCGGAAGAAATCCATAGGCTTGTTGCTGATGAAAAGAAAAAAAATGCTTGACCCCCACAACAGAGACGACATCAGTCGATAATGTGAATTATTAAGGTTAAGCGAATCGAGTTACTATTACCAGCCTTGTGGAGAAAGTACCGACGATGCTAATGAAGGAGATTGATAAACTTTATACAAAGTATCCATTTTACGGAGCAAGGCGGATTACCGTTATTTATCGTTTTTTCAACCAATAAATGTAAAGAAAGTGCGCAGATTGATGAAATTAATAGATTATTGAAGCTATTTTCTCAGCCTAATTTATTCAAAACCTAATTCAGACACAAGATATTTCTTATTTATTAGAGGGATAAAAAAGATTGGATAACCAGGTTTGGTCAACTGACATTACATATATACCTATGTCAAATGAGTTTGTATCTGTGTACTATTGTTGATTGGTACTCCAGGTATATACTGTCAACTAAGAATATCGATACTTTGACAACTGATTTTTGCGTAAAAACATTAAAAACAGCTCTGAAATCAGGAGAAAAACCTGAAATATTTAATACTGACCAAGGCAGCGGATTTACTTCAAATATTCCGAAAGTATTGATGTCACAGGAAATTTTAATTTCAATGGATGGAAAAGAAGAGCATTGGACAATATTTTTGTTGAAGAGGTTTTGGAGAACCATTAAATACGATGCATTTCTCTGCATGAATTTAGGACGGGAAAGCTCTTTTTGATGGACTTCTTAAATTTATACAATTCTATAACTTTGAGGAAAGCATCAATCATTGCTTTATTTATATGGTGTACCCCATTAGTTGGACAAAATAGCTAATATGTATAAGTATGCTACATTTTGTTCAATTTTGTACTATTTTTAGTTATCAGCAGTGGTTATTCAGAGAGACTTGATGAAGTGTTAAATAAGCCAATGATTGATGCTTTCTCAAGTTATAGGAATTGTATAAATTTAAGAAGTCCATCAAAAGAGCTTTTCCCGTCCTTAAATTCATGCAGATAAATGTATTCGTATTTAATGGTTCTCCAAAACCTCTCAACCAAAATATTGTCCAATCTCTTCCTTTTCCATCCATTGGAAATTAAAATTTCCTGTGACATCAATACTTTTGTAAAATCATTTAATAAACTGGCTGCCTTGGGTCAGTATTAAATATTTCAGGTTTTCTCCTGATTTCAGAGCTGTTTTAATCTTTTATAAGGATTGTCAAAGTATTCGATATTTCCCAAGACGAAAGTATACCTGGAGTACCAATCAACAATAACACAGATACAAAAAACCATTTGACATAGGTATATATGTAATGTCAGTTGACCAAACCTGGTTAACTTTTTCAATCTTTTTATCCTTAATAAATAAGGAAATATCTTGTGTTCTGAATTAGGCTTTGACAAATTAGGCTTACCAGGAAAAATGCTTCCAATACCCATTAATTTCATCAATCTGCGCACTTTCTTTACATTTGTGGTTGAAAAGTGTCGAATGGGAAATCCGCCTTGCTCCGTAAAATGGATACTTGTATAACTATCATTGTCCTTCATGCCTCGTCGGTACTTTCTCCACAAGGCTGGTAATAGTAACTTGATGCGCTAATAATTCACATTGTCGACTGATATAAAGTTCCTGATCATGAAATAATCCGGCCTTATATTGCCGATAGAAGAGGTGCAGTCGTTCATGCCTTTTTCTCAAACAAACCGAATTCTCACTTAAAACTTCAAGAACAACTTTTGCTTTAAAACTCCCATCATAATTTCGCCTGATACGCTTTCCCATTTTTGTCTTATTTTAAGATGAAGATAATAAGTTTTTACTTATAAGCTCTGTCCTAAAATCGGGGTACATTATATTTATCGGGGTCTTTTACAAAAATAACTTTGATATCTTCATTGATATTATTTAAAAATTCAGTACTAATACTATTTATTTCATGATACACTCCAGTAGTTTCTTTTGCTGAGTAATCAATCGCAGCATCAGAGAATTGCCTTAAATCGTTTATACGCACCTTATATTGTTCTTTAAATCGATTCAGAAGGTTCATATTATCAAACGGCTTATTGTCTTTACCTCCACGATAAACTTTACCAAAAGGCATAATAGTATTATCAACTTGCTTGATAGCCAGAGTCAAAAATGCCGTTAACTCTCTAAAATTACCAACACCAGTGTTAGCTACTCCTTGTTGGCTTCCAAAAAATATTCCAATATGAGTGTATTGAGCATCTTTTTGTGATAATAGATCAATAAATGTTGTTTTTTTGAATAAAGTAGAAATTTGCTCTTCCCTAAAATTCATTCCGTCTTTTTCTCCATGTAAAACATTTCGAAATACATGTGCATTTCTCCAATTTTTGTAAACTTCATATTCAATTTTAGCTCCATCAAAATTCTCCAAGGCGCTAATTTCTTTCGCTACTTTTGGTAATATTAAAAAGGGCATAGCAATAAATTTTTAAAAGGTTGAATAAGAGTTTTAGATAACATCCGAAAATACGAGTTTCAGATGTTGTTACAAAGGTCTTGCAAAAATATATCTTTTGATACGGGAAAAATATGGTATTGTGACGGGAAATTTCCCGTATTTTCTGCATAAAGGTACGCAAACTAATACGGGAAATCTCCCGCATCCAATACGGGAAAATTCCCGTGGCGTCCAAGAGCAGAATCTGCCAAATTTGTACCAGTCAACAGCACTTACTCAAAACGACCGACGACAATGAAAACTCCAAATTTCACTAATCACTCAAAAAAGAATCCAATTACAAAATTATTGGTGGACTGCATAGCCTTAGGCTTTATTATTATAAGCCATAGTGTGTTTGCACAAGAAAAAACGTTACATAACGATGACACCGATAAGAATAACGCAAAACCTCACATTATTGTAGTAGAGTATGATTACCTAACCAAAGCTATCTATAGCCGTCTGGCCGTAAAAAAAGGGGATTTTCTAATCATCAAGGTAAAAAACCTCAATACATTACTTTATGAAGCAAAAATTGAAGTAAAGCAAGGTGATTTAGAAATCCCAAAAGCATTTAGTAATCCTATAACATTATTTGCACCATCTGCTCCTAACAGCCCAAGTTCCATAGTTACCAATACTAATACTCCCAAACCTGATACTAATGTGGGCAAAGAAGAAATAAAGGTCCAAGAAAAAAAAGTGGAAGAGCTGGCAAAAGCTATTGAAGAAAATGATAGCAAAAAAGGTGACAAAAAGAAAGATTTTAAAAAATTACCTGGATCAGAGAACTTTGAAAATCAGGAAGATTTTTACAAAACACGTCAAATTTATAGACAAAGACAACAATTGTTCGATTCATATTACCAATCCTGGGATGCAGTAAGTATAAATATAGACCTATTAAAAAGTCATTTAATCACGCTCAGTAATATCAATGATATTACTGAGCAGGTTAGGTCCAAAGCAGTACTTGCTTCTTCAAATTCGTTTAAAGAGAGAAATGAGAGAATATTAACTACTTGGAAATCATTGTACCCAAATGTATCAATAAATAATTTTTCAGAAGGAATAGCTGGTTTTAGGGAATTAATAAATCGAGAAATTCCAAACTTGATTGATGCAATTAAAAAACAACTAAAAGCTCCCAATTATGATCCTAATGTAAGGCTATTATTAACCGCTGAAAAAATCAGTAAAGACTCTACAGAATATACTCAATATACTGAAAGTGTCATTAAAGACTTTGAAAATAACAAACGTATTTTTTTAGAACAATTACTTGATTTACAACGCCTTGAAGATTTCTTGGAAGAAAAGAAAAACGATGAGACATTATTTCAATTTATCTCTGAACCTATTCAGGTAGAAAGTAAAGATTGTATTGATGTGATTGTCAGTGTATCTCCTCGCTTATCTAATTTTAACTTGCTAAGGAGTAATAATAGATTTGATATTCCCCTACCCTCATTACAAAACACCCAGTTTCCATTCAGAATAAATACTTATGGAAGCATTGCTTTCCATTTCAGTACAGGCTTTGTATTTGGTTTAACCCCCAGAAATGAGAGTTTCCAACCAATACCGGAAGTTGGTAAAGACACTACTACAATTTTGAAACGAATAGGCAGCAAAGGGTTTCCTTCTTCTGTGGCTTTAGCGGGATTAGTTCATATTTCCAGTCGTACTTCGAAAGAGGTGCGTTGGGCTCTCTCTACAGGAATCAGTCTATCTTCTGACCTATCTTCACTTAGCGCAATCACAGGTTTGGGTATTATACTAGGTCGTCAAGAACGTTTTATTTTTACTGCTGGCCTACTTTTCAAAAAAGTAGATACACTAAAAGACCGCTATCGTACCAATAAAGTAGATAATG
The DNA here is from genome assembly GCA_044228585.1 of Runella sp. Taxonomy (GTDB): domain Bacteria; phylum Bacteroidota; class Bacteroidia; order Cytophagales; family Spirosomataceae; genus Runella. The sequence continues at coordinate 8,495 of JBGAUP010000255.1, forward strand.
ATTTCAAAATATTCAACAAAGATTTGCCTAATGATCAATCAAATTTGTACGAGCAAAAGTATAAGACAGGTTTTGGGTTTGCCTTTACTTTTAATTTGAATCCAACAACAAGGCAATAATGGATTTTTAATTCTTTTATCTTTGCGGCTCAAAAAACCGAATTGAATGATTTCAGTAGATAACGTAACCGTAGAATTTGGGGGGCGGGCTTTGTTTAGCGATATTACCTTCAACATCAACGAAAAAGATAGAATTGCCCTCATGGGCAAAAATGGCGCAGGGAAGTCAACCCTGCTCAAAATCATCGCAGGCGCCGATAAACCCACGTGCGGTAAGATTTCTGCTCCCAACGACGCGGTCATCGCTTACCTGCCGCAGCACTTGCTGACCAAAGACGATTCGACGGTGTTTGAGGAAACCTTAAAGGCGTTTGCCGAAGCGCAAGAAATGAAAACGGAGTTGGACGCCCTCAATCACCAACTCGAAACCCGCACCGATTACGAGTCTGACGACTACATGGCGATTATCGAGCGGGTGTCGGAATTGAGCGAAAAGTATTATTCGACCGAAGAAGTCAACTACGATGCCGAAGTCGAAAAAACGCTGTTGGGACTCGGCTTTTTGCGGAGCGATTTTACCCGCAAAACCAGTGAATTCAGTGGTGGATGGCGGATGCGGATTGAGTTGGCAAAGATTCTCTTGAAAACACCCGATTTGATTTTGCTCGATGAGCCCACCAACCACCTTGACATTGAGTCTATTCAGTGGTTGGAAGAGTTTTTGGTCAACACCGCCAAGGCGGTCATTGTGATTTCGCACGATAGGGCTTTTGTGGACAACATCACCAACCGCACCATCGAGCTCACTATGGGGCGCATCTATGATTATAAAGTAAACTACTCGCACTACTTACAGCTCCGCAGAGAGCGCCTGGAGCAGCAGCAAAAGCAGTTTAATGACCAACAAAAAATGATTGCCGAAACGACCGAGTTTATCGAGCGTTTCAAGGGTACGTATTCTAAAACCTTGCAGGTGCAGTCGCGGGTGAAAATGCTCGAAAAACTGGAGATTGTGGAGGTGGATGAAGTAGATACGTCAGCGTTGAACCTCAAATTTCCACCTGCACCGCGTTCGGGTAATTATCCCGTGATTGTGGAAGACTTGAGTAAAAGCTACGCTGAACATCTGGTATTTAAAGACGTGAATATCACCATCGAGCGCGGTCAAAAAGTGGCGTTTGTAGGTAAAAATGGAGAAGGTAAATCTACACTCGTGAAAGCTATCATGGGCGAAATCGAGTACCAAGGTGGCCTCAAAGTAGGACATAATTCGATGATTGGGTACTTTGCCCAAAACCAAGCCGCTCTCTTAGACGGCGAATTAACGGTTTTTCAGACGATTGACAACATCGCCGTGGGCGAGATTCGGACCAAAATCAAGGATATTTTGGGGGCCTTTATGTTTAGTGGCGAGAGCATTAATAAAAAAGTCAATGTCCTTTCAGGCGGAGAGCGTACGCGTTTGGCGATGATTAAGTTGTTGTTAGAACCCGTCAACCTGCTCATTCTCGACGAGCCTACCAACCACCTTGACCTCAAAACCAAAGACATTTTGAAAGATGCTTTGAAAGCTTTTGAAGGCACTATCATCTTAATTTCACACGACCGGGATTTCTTAGACGGCTTGGCCGAGAAAGTATTTGAGTTTGGCAACAAGCGCGTCAAGGAACATTTGGAAGACATTAACGGCTTCTTACGAAACAAAAAGATGGAAAACCTGCGAGAGATAGAGCGAAAAGAGAAGTAGTAAGTTGGTATATTGATAAGGTCTTTCCCCGTATTTTCCCCAAAATACGGGGTTTTCTGTTTACAGGCGGTTGGTATTCTAAAAAGGGAATATTTCTACTTT
>JBGAUP010000256.1:0-8363 GCA_044228585.1 Runella sp.
AACTCTTTCATTATCAATCTTCAACAATTTGAAAGTCCTACGCTGCAACAAGCCGCTCGTTTTTATTCAAAAATGGACGAAATCGTGGGAACGGGTACGGTAAGTATCGAACGTCTTTTAGGGGCAAAGAACGAAGAAAATCCCGAGGCTACTCCTAAACTCAAAGCGGGGATTTATACCGAATACAAAGACCGTTATTTTAACGCTCGTTGGTTTGGAATTGTCAATCCCAACCGTGTAGGGTCTGAGATTTTGAATAAAAATCCTGAAGAATTTTTTACACCTGACAACTTAGCTCCTTATAAACTCTATTATGGGGAAGGCACAAACTTTGACGACCGCTATACCGCCCAAAATCTACTTACAGCAGGATACGCTGAAGTTTTCTGGCCCTTTTCCCAAAAATTGGAAGCAACCATCGGTTTCCGTGCTGAATATAACCGCCAACAACTACAAAGTCGCCAACGCGGTTCGGGTGCAGCTATCAATGTAGATAACCCTGTGTTTAGTCCGCTTCCTTCTGCCAACGTTACCTATAAAATCAACGAAAAAAACCTGATTCGTGGAGCGTTTAGTGTGACAGTAAACCGTCCTGAATTTCGTGAATTGGCACCGTTTACCTACTATGATTTCAATTTTGACGTGGCGCGCCGTGGAAACAGTGGCTTGAAAAACGCAACGATTTATAATTTCGATTTGCGCTATGATTTCTATCCTTCTAAAAATGAACTGATTACACTCGGAGTATTCAATAAGCAATTCCGCAATCCAATTGAAGCCGCCGTATTTTACAATGGAAGCACCGTCGCTTTTACAGTAGCCAATGCCGTTTCGGCTTACAGCCGAGGAATTGAGTTGGAAGTACGCAAAGCATTAGGTAGCCAAGGTTTTTTAGGCAATCTGTTGTTCACCTTCAATGCTTCGCTGATTGATAGCGATGTAAAAGTGAGCGGTGGGAGCGAATTCAGTCGCTATTTGCAAGGGCAGTCTCCTTATATCATCAACACGGGACTTTTTTATAACGACGAGAAGCGTGGTTTACAAGCCAACATACTTTATAACGTCATTGGCCAACGAATTTTTGTCATCGGCGATAATGTACTGAGTGCCAATGTATTTGAAATGCCGCGTAATGTAATTGATTTAAACATTACTAAATCATTGGGCAAACGTTTAGAAGCAAAATTGGGAATCCAAGATTTGCTCAACCAACCCTTCCGCCTTATCCAAGATACCGACCGCAACAACAAAATCACCGATACAGATGGTAAGTATCAGGTGTATAAACGCGGCACATATTCGACACTGGGCTTGACCTATCGCTTTTAGTTAAGACCAAAATACATTATCTCACTTTCCGATTATATTCAATTTAACCATATAGTAATTATGAAAAGAGTAAGTAAATTTCTATTGCTTTTGCTCGGCCTGAGCATTTCATTTGTGAGCTGCGACCGCGGTGATGATGAAGAGGATGTGATAGTAGAACCTTCCAAAAACAATGAGATTTCGGGAAATATCACGGCCAATACCACTTGGAAAGCCAAAGACAAATACATCATCAAGGGCTTTGTATATGTGGAGTCGGGAGCTACCCTGACCATCGAACCTGGTACGATTATCAAAGGAGATAAAGCCACAAAAGGAACACTTATTGTGAAACCTGGTGGTAAGCTTATCGCTGATGGAACCTCCACAAAACCCATTGTATTTACTTCTAATCAGGCAAAAGGTCAACGCAATTATGGCGACTGGGGTGGTATCATTCTCTTAGGAAAAGCCAATGTAAACAAAACTCCTGCTACCATTGAAGGCGAAAACATTTCCACCTTTGGCGGTACCGACAATGCCGACAACTCAGGCATCTTGCGCTATGTTCGTATTGAGTTTGCTGGAATTGCCTTTGAAACCGACAAAGAAATAAACGGCTTGACGATGGGTGGTGTGGGTTCAGGCACTGTGATTGATTACGTTCAGGTATCTTACACGGGCGATGATGCTTTTGAATGGTTTGGGGGTACGGTCAATGCAAAACATCTGATTTCGTACCGTAACCTTGACGACGACATGGATACCGACTGGGGCTTTAGCGGCAAAGTGCAACATGTATATATTTTCCGTGACCCCAAAGTAGCCGACCAATGCTCATGTTCAGATTCAAATGGATTTGAGTCTGACAACGACGCCTCTGGCTCTGATGCCAAACCGCAAACGAATGCCCAATTTGCCAACGTAACGGCCATCATGGGCGAGGGTACTCCTGATGCCAAATATCGTTCGGCTTTGCGTATTCGCCGCAATTCTGCTATTTCGGTTTACAATAGCATCTTTGTAGGAGCTTGGACTGCCAAAGGTGGTTTGGAATTGGAAGGAACGGCTTCACAAGACAATTTCAAAAAAGGACTTTCGGATTACAAAGGTCTGGTTTTATCAGGCATGACTAAGCCCATTGTAACTGGCGATGAAACCCTTCTCAAAGATGCTGGCAGAGCTAATCAATTTGGAGTAGCGGTTGCAGATTTAAAATTGGCCGATTCCTACGCTAAACTTTTGGGTAAACCTGGTTTGTTGCCTCAATACGGTTCCCCCTTGCTTTCTGGAGGAGTTACATTACCCACAGGATTTGATGTCACTTCACATCGTGGGGCTTTCAATACCACTGATTGGACAGAAGGCTGGGCTAACTTTGACCCTCAAAATACGGATTACTAAAAATTATAATTTTGGAATTTAAACGGTTTAGAGTTCTTCTCTAAGGGTTAAAATTTCATATTGGTGTCAGATTGTAAGAAAAGCCAGAGGCAAATGCTTCTGGTTTTTTTGTTTGTAAATCAACAGAGTAGAAAGTGTCAAACAATTGGTTTTCAACAAAAAACAACATCATGAAAGGCTACTCTTCTCTATCTTTGGTTTTGCTTTGTTTTGTTAATTTTCAAATATTTGGCAAGGCTACCCTAAGCCAGCAGATGCGTTCAAGCGCGGAGACTTTTCTCGCAACCCTCACCCCCGAACAAAAAGTTACTGCCAATTTACCTTTTGATTCCGAATGGCGCTTTGACTGGAATTATACTCCCCGCCAACGCAAAGGATTGCCACTCAAACAAATGAACGAAGCCCAGCGCAAAGCTGCCATGAGCCTCGCCAAAATAGCACTCAGCGACAGGGGTATGGAAAAAGTTGAGGCAATTATCGGCCTTGAATATGTGCTTCGGCAGGTAGAAAAACGCCCCGAAAACGACACTTACCGTGACCCCGAAAACTATGCCTTTGTGATTTTTGGTACTCCAGATGCCAAGAAGCCTTGGGCATGGAGTATGGAGGGGCATCATATCTCCTTGCATTTTACGCTCGTGGACGGCAACGTTGAATTTTTACCAAGTTTTTTCGGAAGCAATCCTGGAATTGTGCTGCCTGGTTTTATTCAAGAAGGCAAGCAGGTATTGAAGGAAGAAGCGGATGGAGCTTTTCAATTGCTGAACTCTTTTGACCAACAACAACTCAAAAAAGTAGTCCTCTCTGATAAAGCACCCAGCGATATTTTAACTACGAATAAGCACCGCGTTGAACTCGGCAAACGTGAAGGTTTGGCTCTGGGAGATATGAAGCCTGCTCAGCAGGAAATATTCAAAGATTTGATTAATAGATATTTAAATCGTTATCACGTTACTCTCAAAGACCAACAGTTAAGTCGAATCAGCAAAGCTGACTTAAACGAAATTTGCTTTGTTTGGATGGGTAATCAAGAGCCAACTATCGGTGCAGGACGTGGCCATTACTACCGCATCCATGGCCCTACGCTGCTTATCGAATACGACAATACCCAAAACAACGGTAACCACGTTCACTCGGTAGTACGCGACCTTACCAACGATTGGGGGGAAGATTTGTTGAAGATGCACTATGAGGCAGCGCATAAAAAATGAGCTACTTCATACTCACTGCTGCTTGTTTCAAGGCAGTATGAGTACAATCAACACTACTTATATCGCGTGACACATTTTTAAAGTTGTTAGCGGCATCAATATTCGCAAAACTTGCATTTTGGTTATTGCGGATACAGATACGGTTCTCTGTCCTTATTTGGCCGCTTACCAATGTCTTGTCATCTACTATTCCGTCATAAACAATATGAGGTACTTTTTTCCCAAAGCGTAATTTATACCGAAATAATTGCCCCATGCGGCCTTTACCCTGGTACCTAACTCGCTCACGTTCATAGATATTATCGTGAATGTAAATACCTGTTGGATAGGGGTAATAATCTTTGTCTTTAATCGGGTTTTCGGTCATAAAATAGCTGATGATACCTGTTCCGAGGCTGTTGTTATTAATGATTTTGTTATTGAAAACCTCTACTTGATTAGTTGCCAAGATCATCACGCCTGTTCCCTGTGGCACATTCGCTACGATGTTACCCTTTGGCGCAAAATTGGGAAAATTGTTATGATGAATGTTGTTATTGTAAACGCGCACATTTCCGCCTTTTTTCTGTACTAAATCGGGTAAGTCAAACACCAACACACCGCCCGTATTTTCAGTAGATTCGTTATTATACACATCGGCCATGAGTGAATTTTCAATTTCAATTCCCGCTACGTTGTGATAAGCTTTCGAATTGCGTACAATGATATTTTTGGATTGACCTACGTAGATTCCTGCATCTGACGCACCAATAGCCACACAACCGTCAATCAACACGTTGGTGCACATCACAGGATAAAGCCCGTAGGCACCATTGGTGGCTTTGGGTTCGCCTGTCCATTCGGTTTTAACGTTTTGGAAGGTGATCCCGTTGACGTTCATGGTTTTGATAGCATCGCCTTTGGCATCTTGCACGGTAAAGTTTTCAAGCGTTATATTTTCGGCATTCGATACCCTAAGTCCCTCTGCCCCCTCCGTTTGCCCTTTAAAACTCAGAATCGTTTTTTCGATGCCTGCACCACGAATCGTAATGTTTTTTTTGCCTTCTAACGAAAGGCTCGCCAAAATGGAAAACGTACCTGCATCAATCGTGATAACGGCTCCGTCCTCGGCCATAATCAATTGGCGTTGAAGTTTTTTCTGAACATCAGCCTGCGAGAAAGCAAAAAAAGAAGAAATAGTAAACAAAAAAAGAAACGAGAATCTCATAGTTTTTAGGGATTTAGGAAAGACGAAAGTACAAAAAAATAGAATCTTGAAAGCAATACCCTAATTTTGTAAAAAAGTACCAATCAACTGTCAACTTACAAATGTCATCTGCCCACAAAAATTTAAGCGTATTTGCTACCGAAGGCTTACCAGATATAAGTAATAAAAAGTTTGTTATTGTAGTAGCAGAATGGAATACTGAAGTAACCGAAGCATTGTATGAAGGGGCTTATAAAACCCTAATCGAATACGGTGCCAAAGCCGAAAACGTGTTACGGGCAAGCGTCCCAGGAAGTTTTGAGCTTAGCTTTGGTTCACAAGTATATGCCCAAAAGCCCGAAATAGACGCAGTTATTGCCATTGGGTGCGTGATTCAGGGCGAAACCAAACACAACGATTACATCAATCATGCCGTGGCTCATGGTCTCACCGACGTGGCTCTGAAGTACAATAAACCCGTCATTTTTGGTGTTTTAACGCCCAATACCCTCCAACAAGCCCTCGACCGCGCAGGGGGAATCCACGGCAATAAAGGCGACGAAGCCGCCATCACCGCCATTAAAATGTTGGGGTTAGTATGAAAACAGTCATCATCAAATATAATGCAGGCAACGTACAATCGGTAATGTACGCACTCGACCGAATAGGCGCGAGTTATGAATGGACGGATGATCCCGAAACCATTCGAGCTGCGGATAAGGTAATTTTTCCAGGTGTGGGCGAAGCAAGTACTGCAATGACTTATCTGCGCGAACGCGAATTAGATAAGCTAATTCCGTCGCTACGCCAGCCTGTCTTGGGAACGTGCGTAGGAATGCAGCTCATGTGCCGTTATTCGGAAGAAAATGACACGATTTGCATGGGAATTTTTGACGTGGACGTTTTACGTTTCCCCCGAACGGAGGGCTTTAAAGTGCCACAAACTGGTTGGAACGATATTTATGACCTCAACAACCCACTTTGCATAGGTTTGCACGAGCATGATTATGTCTATTACAACCACGGATATTACGCTCCACTTTGTGAACAAACTGCCGCTAAAACAAACTATATTCTTGAGTATTCAGCCATGTTGCAAAAAGACAATTTTTTTGCAGCACAGTTTCACTCCGAAATCAGTGGGAATGTTGGGCAACGTATTTTTGAAAACTTTCTTAAATTGTGATTAGAGTTTCAGCCAACAATCCTTAATGGTAGTTAGTTATTCCCAGTATTGACATAGAAACAAAGAGACCATTGAGTTTTCAGAAAATCATATATTGTATTTTTCTCGGACTGATGATTCAAGCTGTACAAGCGCAACACTATCCACATTTTACCATGTGGTCGCGAGTGCAAGTGGCTAAAGAACCGAGTGATGCTTGGAAGTTTACTGGAACATTTCTTTGGCGACGACAAAATAACTACCAAATAAACCCTAAAAACCCACTCGCTAACCATTTAATGATTGGAGGGCAAGGGCTTATCACTTATCGCAACCCTAAAAATACGGTTTGGGTGCATATTGCACAGCTTACTTACATGGTTACCAATCAGCTACTGGGCAAAGAAGAAGATTTCAACGCACCCGTAGGCAAAGAGTTTCGATATGCAGGTGGCTTGGAGTTGAATCAGGAAATAAACGAAAAACTGACTTTTCGTGAGCGGTTTATGCAAGAGCTACGCTTTCATAAAGCCAATGATTTCCAACCCGTTGGGCGAGTGCGTGGCCGAGGTATTGTACGCTATCAAGTAAAGCCATACGTCAGCCTCAATGGCGTCACAGAGATTCTTTTCCATGATCCCCCCTTACGTCCTAACCAAACCCCTTTTCGATTTCATCAATTTTGGCTCGGAGGAAGTTTGATATGGGATTTTAGCGAACGCGTCAGTCTTGAAACAGGTTATACATTTATTCATGGTCGTCGCTCAACGCTGATAGAATTTGACGAACAAAATGTGATGAATCTTCACTTGTCTATTGATATCTAATGCGAAAGCTACTTCTATTGCTGATGCTATTTTTGTGGTTTAAGCCCAATGCTCAAACCAACCGCCACGCCTACAAGGTAATGTTGGATGGTATGTATAAGCACTCAGTACCAACCATTAGCTGTAAAGACTTAAAAAAAGAGCAAAAAAACGTTATTTTGCTCGATACCCGCGCCAAACGAGAATACGAAGTCAGTCATTTGCCAGAGGCACGTTGGGTAGGCTATGATGAATTTGACTTGAAAACAATCGTTGATTTGCCAAAAAATAGCCCCATTGTAGTTTACTGTACTGTAGGAGTTAGGAGTGAGAAGATAGGTGAAAAACTAAAAGCAGCTGGCTATCAGAATGTCCGAAATCTGTATGGAAGTATTTTTGAATGGGTAAATCAGGGAAATCTCGTGGTAGATAATCAAAATAAGCCAACGAATAAGGTACACGCTTACTCGCGTGAGTGGGGTATTTGGCTTCATAAAGGAGAAAAGATTTATGAGTAATTCTTTAGATAAAAGTTATTGGGATGAGCGCTACCGCACGGGGCAAACGGGCTGGGATATTGGTTACGTGTCGCCTCAGTTAAAAAAGTACTTTGACTCACTTACGAACAAGAAACTCCGCATCCTCATTCCTGGGGGAGGCAATAGCTACGAAGCAGTTTACTTATTGGAGCAAGGTTTTCAAGACGTGACCGTTGTGGATATTTCGGAGATTGTTTGTCAAAACTTAGTTGCAAAATACGCGGTTCAAGGCTTAAAAGTAGTTTGCAGTGATTTTTTTGAACACCATCAGCAGTATGATTTGATTGTTGAACAAACTTTTTTTTGCGCGTTACATCCTTCACTTAGAGAAAGCTACATGACAAAAATGGGAGAATTGTTAGCAGAAAAAGGCCAATTCGTAGGCTTACTTTTCAATCGTCCATTTGAGGGAGGTCCACCTTTTGGTGGAAGTGCGGAAGAATATCAATTTCTTTTCCAAAAAGCGTGTTTTCAGGTAGAATTTGATTTAAAGCCCATTTCTATTCCGCCCCGAGAGGGAAGTGAACTGTTTTTTATCGCCAAAAGATAAACGCCACCCAATCGGGCAGCGTCTATCCTTAATCCTAAACCCTAACTACATTATTATTTTGTCGCGACTATAAGATTTAGAGACTCATAGAACGAGAGAAATCCAATAACTACTGACTGATTTTCAAGAAATACCCAACGATTTTTCCTACCGTTGAAACTACCTGACGAGTTTCCTCCACGCTGCTCTGTGCT
>JBGAUP010000257.1:0-8295 GCA_044228585.1 Runella sp.
CGGGAAATAAGAAGCGGTTGTTTTTTGACTCAAAACGGGCAAAGATACCCCTAAAAAAAGAAAAGAATAATAGATAAAGGAGCGCATCGGAAGTGTTTGTTAATGAAGCATTAAAACTACATTTTTTTAATTTCTCAAACCACTTTTTATGTAATTCGTAACGGAAGCTGCCGAAATGGTGACGAAGCAAACCTATAAAAGGTTTCAGTACAATCATACTAAAACAAAAAAGCCCGAAGTTTTCACTCCGAGCTTTTTGCTGATGTACCCAGGGCCGGAGTCGAACCGGCACGGGTGTGACCCCATTGGTGTTTGAGACCAACGCGTCTACCGATTCCGCCACCTGGGCATCTTCTGGAAACGGGACTGCAAAAGTAGCGTCTGACAGGTTAAATGCAAATATTTTATAAAATATTTTTACAAAAAAAGTACCTACTCATAGCGCAAAGCCTCGATAGGGTCTAAGCGTGAGGCTTTTATGGCGGGATAAATTCCAGAAATAATTCCCACAACAATGCAAACTAAAATACCCATCAACATCCAAAACCATGGAACAATGAAACTGGCATTGGCACTGATTACCTTGGCGATTACATTTCCAACCACAATTCCAAGAATTAAACCACCGATTCCCCCGAGAATACACACCACAATAGCCTCCATCAAAAACTGAATTCGTATCAACCGAGGAGTAGCTCCCAGAGACTTCCGAATGCCGATTTCACGGGTACGTTCGGTTACAGAAACCAGCATAATATTCATCAGAGCAATGGCTGCGCCTAAAAGGGTTATAATGCCTATCCCAAACCCTCCTATACGCAAATAGCCCGTTACGTTCTCAAAGTTTTTAGCCAAGGCATCAGCCCGTTCTATTTCAAAGGAATCCGCTTTTCCAATGGCATCTTTTCGCACACGACGCATAATTCCGCGTGCTTCTTCGATAATGAGTTCTTGGTCTTCCATACTGTTGACCGAGGTCGTAATATCAAAAGTAAGTTCACGATTGGCCGCCAAGGCTCGGCCATTTTCAAGCGGTACAAGCAAAACGCGGTCGTCGCCTCCTCCCGTGAGTGAGCCCTTTTTATCCAGCACTCCCACCACTTTGTATTGATTACCCATGACGATTATCTCTTGATTGATGGGGTTAATCTTACCTTCAAATAGTTTTTGAGCGACTTCCGAACCAATAATCACGACGTTGAGACCATTATCTAAATCCGTCTGTGAAAAATTACGCCCATCAAGCAGTTTGTATCCTTTAATACCCATAAAGTTGTCGTCAATTCCAACAACTCGTAGGTTAGGGTTGGTCGTTATTGAGCCATATTTCACCTGAACAGCTCCCCGTATGTTAGAGGATATCGAAACCAAGGCGTTGTAAGTATCCCTAATCTCACGCTTATACTGATTGGATTGACGATAAGTAATGGCAGGATATTCTTTGTATTTTACGCCCATATTACGCCTTCTAAAGGGCTGGGGCCCTCTGATGTCGAAGGTATTAGCTCCTAAATCAGCAAAACTATTATTGACCGAACTCTGCATTCCATCAATGGCCGTTAAAATCCCAACCAATGAAGTAATCCCAATCGCAATGATGAGTGCCGTCAGAACGGTACGAAGCATATTGGATTGGATGGAACGAAGCCCTTCGCGGAAGTTTTCAAGGAGGTTCATTTTTTGAGGAGTTAGAACTGAAGAGAAAGAAGGAAGAAAGAGCAAATCGAAATTATTTTCGTACTCGTTTTTGATTTCTGTCTTCTCGCCCCTTTTTCTGCACGTTTTTTGTAGTATATTCGTTACTACAAAAGTCATTCTGAAAATCTTAATCCACAAACCGATGAAGCGGTTCATCCTACCACTTATCATTTTTTTTGGCTTAGTTCAGGGAGCTTGGGCTTCCAAAGTCCTAATCCCAATGGACGAATCACAAAAAAATCACTTGAAAGCCTATGGGTTGGCCTATTGGGTATTACGCACTTATGATACCGAAATAGACTGGTTACTCAACTACCGAGGGGGTAGTTTTATGTTAGATTGGAGCCAAAGGGTTGTCAATGAAATGGTGATTCGTGGCATTAGTTATGAAGTGATTTCGGATGCCCAAAGCGCTGGGATTCTCAACGAGATTGCGCAAGCTGATGCTAATATGGACAATGTCAAGCTCCATAAAGCACCAAAAGTAGCCGTGTATTCCCCTAAGACCAAACAACCTTGGGACGATGCCGTAACGCTGGTAATGACCTACGCCGAAATCCCCTACGACATTGTTTATGACGACGATGTGATGCAGGGAAAACTCACCGAATACGATTGGCTACACCTTCACCACGAAGATTTTACGGGACAATACGGCAAATTCTTTCATTTTCGAGATTATCCATGGTATCGAGCCCAAAAACGTGAAGCCGAAGAAATAGCCGCAAAGTGGGGTTTCTCCAAAGTCTCTAAACTCAAACTGGCCGTTGCCAAAAAAGTACAGCAATACGTCGCTGGCGGCGGTTATATGTTTGCCATGTGCAATGCCACCGATACCTACGACGTAGCATTGGCTGCCCAAAATACCGATATTGCCGATGTACTTTACGACGGAGATGGCACAGACCCAGCAGCTCAGAAAAAATTGGATTTCAGCCAGACATTTGCCTTCCAAAACTTCCAGGTAGTAACTAATCCCTACGAAATTGAATTTTCGACCGTAGATAGTCAGCCCACCGACAGAGGATTAACCGAAGCTAATGACTACTTTACGTTGTTTCAGTTTTCGGCCAAGTGGGACCCCGTTCCGACGATGCTCACCCAAAATCATCAGCAGATTATCAAAGGATTTATGGGGCAAACAACCGCCTTCAAAAAACAATATATCAAGCCCGAAGTAATTATTTTGGCAGAAAATCGTGCGGCGGGAGAAGCACGGTACATCCATAGTACCTATGCCAAAGGTTTTTTTACATTTTATGGCGGCCACGACCCCGAAGATTATCGCCACGAAATCAACGAAGAGCCTACCGATTTGAATCTACACCCCAATTCAGCAGGTTATCGGTTGATTTTAAACAATATTCTGTTTCCTGCCGCTAAGAAGAAAAAGTTGAAAACTTAGTTTCGGGGCTGCCCGTGCAGTAGGCAGTTTACAGTTTTAAAATTAAATTTTAACTGAAAATTGCCTACTATTTTTTACTGCCAACTGTGGACTGCCTACTTTCTTCCAAAAGCCATTCGCATTTTAATCTCTGTAAGTTTGCGCTTGGTATCGAGTGGAAAATCTCCTTTCATCATCCAATCATAGTAACTGGGTTCTTGCGTGAGTACATCTACTACGCGCTTGCCATTGTGCTTTCCAAAGTTAATAATTTCTTCTCCTTTGGCATTATAGGCCATCCTATTAGCAAAATCTACAATTTTAGCTGATGTTAGGTTATGCAAGGCATCCATGTCGTTTTGGATGGGTTCGTATAGCTCGCCTTTTTCATTCTTAATTTGTACCCCATTATATCGTTCTATTTGCGCGCACAGCACCTCAAAAGTAGCCAAAGTGTCAGCATGGGCACTGTGGGCATTTTCTAAGTCTTTTCCGCAATAAAACTTATAGGCAGCCGACAAATTTCGGGGTTCCATCAAGTGAAAAATCCGTTGAGCGTCCACCAACCTCCGGTTTTTGATGTCAAATTCTACATCAGCTCGCAGAAATTCTTCTACCAACATCGGGACATCAAAACGATTTGAATTAAAACCCGCCAAGTCGCACCCCAGCAAGAATTGCGCTAATGTTTTTGCAAAGTTCTTGAAGGTAGGACAGTCTTTTACATCTTCGTCATAAATCCCGTGAATCAGGCTTGATTCAATCGGAATTGGAATGCCAGGGTTGACCCGAAACGTCTTACTTTCTATTTCGCCGTTTATCAGAGCTTTCACTACGCTGATTTCTACGATGCGGTCTTTCTGGATATTGATACCCGTGGTTTCTAAGTCGAAAAACGCGAGGGGCTTTTTGAGTTTGAGGTTATGTGCCATTCAAAAGTTGGAATTAAAGCCCAAAATTAGCATTTATTCCACAGGGATTCCCTCTTTTTCTAAGTAAGCAGGAATATTGAGGCTAATTCCATGAAAGATTTCGACGTCTTTGCGCCAGTCAATCACCAACCAATTTTGGTCGGGTTCGGCTACAATCACTTGTTTGGTTTTGGTAAGAATCCACAATACCTTTTGTACCCCAAAGGCAAGTAGGTTTTTGGTTTTACGGTCAATGTATTCATAATCGGTGAAGTTGGCGTTGTCTATCTCAACGTCAATTTGGATATTGACTAAGGGAGGAATATCAAAGTAATGAGTATCAAAAATATTGACTTTAGCCCGCTCGTAAATGAGTATGTCGCCCGACATATTATTATTCTTTTCAATGTGTAAACCAGGTTCACCAGTTAGTACAAAATATTGATTGTCATCTACATTTTTAGAACCTAAAACAATGCGCGATAAATACCACAAAACGATACTTTGCAAACTACTGATTCCCATAATATTTTCTAAAGTTTTTTCTTTTCTCAAAACAGCCTTATACCCTTTATAATAGACAGGCCGCCCATCCAATACTTCTTTGATGAGATATTCGGGGACTTTAGGGGATTTTTTAGTTTTGGGAGTGATTGTCTGCACAGAAGCCATAACACGACGTTTTTTTAACAAGCATAGAAAAAATATCGCCGAATCAGGGAAATACAAAAAACATTGATTTCGCTTTTTTAAAATATTTCACCTAAAAATTTGGATTTTGAGCAAAAAACTTACTATATTCGTTAGTGCTACTGAAATAAGTAATTATTCACCATTTTTAAACAAATCTTAAATCATGAAAAAATTATTCCTAACTTCCGCTTTGTTTCTCACATTCGCATTTAGCTATGCAAATGATAATGAAAAAAAATCAGAGGTTGCCTCTGCTAACCCAAAGAAAATAGAAACAGAAAATATAGAGGCAGCTACCCCCAAAGCTCTCCAACCAGCATCTGCGATAGAGTGTTATATACTATCTTGTGATATCGTTTGTTTTACAAATCCAATAGAAACTGAGCCTGGCTGTGACATAGAATGTGTATTTGAAATGTTAGAACTTTTTTACTGTTCATAATGGACAGATAAGATGGTTACATAATTGCCCTTTTGAAATACAACTCTAATACTGATTAGCATTTCTTTAGAAAGAGATGCTAATCAGTGAAACACACGATGAGTACATAGAATAGCAGTTAGCTGTAACACCTATAATCACATGTTTAGCAATGAAAAATGTTCTATTTTACTTATATATTATTTCTGCTTTTTTGCCCTCAACGATTCATCCTAATTATCGAGCCATGTACCGGCTTGTATCTCATCCCGATTCTACCAATTTAAACCGTATTGTTGAAGAAAATTTTCTACTGTTTATCAAGGAAAATCAAAGTTCGTATTTCGCCTCCGAAAACTTTTTAAAAAAAGATTCTATCAACCTCCTAATCAAAGATGGTAAACTTGATGCACTTGATATAGTAAGTGACCCTAAATACCGGTTCAAAACACGATTCCCACAATTTATCATCAAAGATTATTTGCAGAAAACAGTCACTACTCACGAAGTCATCCATTCCAATTTTCCTTGGAAATATATATTGCAGAGTAAAATTGTATGGAAAATTGGAACAGAACAGGACACTCTGTCTGGGTATCAGTGTACGAAAGCAACCACTCATTACGCTGGCAGACAATATGAAGCTTGGTTTACCGCGGAGATTCCTATTTCAGATGGCCCTTATATTTTTGGCGGGCTACCTGGGCTTATTGTCAAACTCAATGATACTAAAAATCACTACGTATTCACCTTAGAGCAATTTGGCAAGTACAGTGGTAAGATTACTGAAATTCCAGCGTATCGAAAGCAACAACCTATACTACTAACTCATTTGGAAGCATTTCAAAAACGAGAGGGAATTAGAAAGAATCCTATTACCGCAATCTCTGAGATGACTGGGATGTCTTTTGATAATATGAAAGTTAAACGTGAAGGGTCTTCAGAATATATTCCATTTAGAGAAAGCCTTCCTGACCGCAGTTGGGACAATAACCCTTTGGAGTTAAAGCCAGAATAAGGAGGCTTGCATGAACTACTTTTGTATAGGATTGCTTCTATTGACCCATTATGTTTCTGCCCAGTCGGTAATCACTGGAAAAATAACGGATGCCAAAAATCAAAGTGTACCGTATATCAATATAACGCTCCACGAACGCAATACGACGACTATATTGGCTTTTGCTATCACCGACGCAACAGGTAGATATAGCATCAAATATACCTCAAATGCCGACAGCCTTCAGCTCAAAGTGTATGGAATGGGTTTTGCTACTCAAATAAGAATGGTGGACAATCGAGCGCAGGAAGTAAACCTTCAATTGCAGGAAAAATACACGGAACTTAAAGAAGTAGTCATCAAAGAAACACCGATTACCCGTAGTGGTGATACGTTGTCTTATTCGGTCAATACCTTTAAAACCCAAAGTGACCGTGCCATTGGCGATCTTATCAAGCGGCTTCCGGGGATAGAGGTGGATGCTGCCGGCAAAATATCATATCAGGGCAAACCCATCAATAAATACTATATCGAAGGGTTAGACCTGTTGGGCGGTCGGTATAGTTTGGCCAATGAAAACCTCCCAGTAAATGATGTCTCACAGGTTCAAGTTATTGAAAATCACCAGCCTATCCGAATGTTAGACAGCTTGGTGATTTCTGATAATGCAGCCATTAATATCCGACTCCGAAACAATGTAGCTACTACTGGTACCGCTCGTGTAGGTCTTGGCGGCTTGCCTGTATTGTGGGAAGCCAACATCACGCCGATGCTCTTTACGAAGCAACAACAGGTTATCGCCTCTTATCAAAGCAATAATCTGGGTAATACCATAGAAACACAGGTAAAAGTACACACCGTTAAAGATGCGCTGAATCCCTTTGAAAGTGTGGAAAGAAAAAAAACGTGGGTACGCATCATCCCCGTCGAAACCCCTGTTTTTTCGACTACGCGTTGGCTTTATAATCGGCCCCATTTAGGTTCGGTCAATTTTTTAAAAAAACTGGCTGCCGGTTATGAGCTTAAACTAAATGTTTCATATCTGAATGATCACCAACGCCAAACAGGTAACACGCAGACCATCAACTACACCCTGAATGATACAATTCGTTTTGTGGAAAACAAACGTAATCGTTTACTATTCAATGCGTTGGAGGCCGATATTATACTTGAAAAGAACAATAAGGCGGCCTATTTTAAAAATCAATTAACCCTAAATAAACAATGGGACCAAACAACGGGTGTCTTAACAAATAATAATAGCCCAGTATCCCAAAGGGTAAACAGTAACTATTTTTCACTAACCAATCAGCTAAAGGATATTTTCAAAGTAAAGAAGCAGGTAATTACATGGCAATCTTTCCTGCATTTTCAGGATTCGCCACAGACGTTGGAAGTGATGCCAGTGGAATTTTTGAGGTTTTTCAATAACAATAATGCGTTCGATTCCCTGTCTCAAAGCGTTGCTTCACGGAGTTTTATTACGCACAATAGAGTAAGTATGCGCAAAAATGTAAAGGGAATTTCGCTATCGCCTCAAATCGGATTTTGGATAGAAAACCAGCAGTTTCAGAGCCAAATCGAAAGTATTTCAAATACGAATGAAACCCAACCAGCTACAAGCGATTTCAGTAATCATTTAGACTGGCGAAAAACCGATTTTTATTCAAAAATACAGACCCAATATCGGAAACAAAAATGGAAAGCTACCTTAGATCTGCCCCTGACCTACTATCGGTTGGCGGTCAGCGATACGTTTTTAAACCAATCACAACGCATTAACCAAGTAGCTTTTGAACCAAGAATAAACGTCGGTTTTGAAGCAAACTCTTTTTGGAAATTCTCAGGTTTGGCAGAACGACAATACTCTTTTGGCGGCATTGACGACATTTTTTATGGCTATCTGTTAAGGGATTATCGAAGCATTGAACGCCGCAATGTACCCCTTTCTCAAGTCATCACGCGGAAAGGTAGCCTTGGTGTAAGCTACCAAAATCCTTTGCAGGCTATTTTTGGATTTCTGACATTTTCAAAAATGTGGAACGACTACAACCTGATGTACGCAAGCCGTATTTCCGCCAAAGGAGCCGTAGAAAGTTATTCTCTTCCGATAAAAAACAGCGGCATCACCCAAAACGTAGTAGGGAGAATCAGTAAATATTTCAAGGATATTAAAAGTCAAATCAGCCTG